>NZ_JBXAMO010000010.1:0-166004 GCF_058800725.1 Tardiphaga sp. GW822-FHT04G09
GTGACGATCGCGATCGCCCCTCTCGGTGGGGCAGGACGAAGGGGAAAATAATCAAGATGGGGATGTTGTCAATAGAGATAGGAAAAAATGTGTGAGGCGATTCCAGCCACACGCGTCATTCCCAGGCACACCAATTGGTGTGCCTGGGGGCGGGATCGGCACCGGAGGCGACGGGACCGAACTTCAGCCACTCCACTTGGAGTGGCTGAGAAATCCCGACCTGTTCAGCGGAAAACACTCCGTCATTCCGGGCTCAGTTCGGCCCGCTGCGCGGTCCGCCCTGCCCGGAACGACGAATTTGGATCGGGCTTTCCCGCCGCGCCAAGTGGAGTGGAGGTTCGCGCTCTCCCGGCATCGCCGGCGACGCGCGCCCTACCGCCCCTTTACCTTCCGCCACGCTGCGAAATCCACCAGCGTCTGCTCGTCGGTGGCCGGATAGAGCCCGAAGATGCCCTTGCCGTTCTGGACCTGCTCGGTGACGAAATCCTCGAACGCCGTCATCTCGAAGGCCTCATCAGCGATCTCATCGGCGAGATGGGCCGGAATCACGATGACGCCGTCGCTGTCGCCGAGGATCACGTCGCCGGGAAACACCGGCGCGTCGCCGCAGCCGATCGGACCGTTGATCTCGATGGCCTGATGCAGCGTCAGATTGGTCGGCGCACTCGGGCGATGGTGATAGGCAGGGAAACCGAGCTTGGCTATCTCGGCGGAATCGCGAAAGCCGCCATCGGTGATGACACCGGCGACGCCGCGCTGCGCCAGACGGTTGATCAGGATGGCGCCTGCGGACGCCGCACGCGCATCCTTGCGGCTGTCCATCACCAGCACGGCACCGGGCGGGCAATCCTCCACGGCCTTGCGCTGCGGATGACTGCGATCGCGGAACACGTCGAGCTTGTTGAGATCCTCGCGCGCCGGCATGTAGCGCAACGTAAAGGCCTCGCCGACCAGCGTCGGCTGGTCCGGCCCGAGCGGATGGACATCCTGGATGCACTGGTTGCGGAAGCCGCGCTTGTAGAGCGCGGTGGCCACCGTGGCGGTGGAGATGGTCTTGAGTTTGGCGCGGGTCGCGTCGCTGAGTTTGGTCATGGGATCACTCACTCAATAAATCACGGGTTCTTTGACCGGCGCGCCGAAGTCGGTGCGCAGGAAGTCGAAGTCGCAGCCTTCATTGGCCTGCTGGATATGTTTGGTGAACATCCAGCCATAGCCGCGTTCGTAATTGCGCTCCGGGGCTTTCCAGGCGGCACGACGCTTCTCCATCTCGGCATCGGAGATGTCGAGATTGATGGTGCGCGCATCCACGTCGAGCGTGATCATGTCGCCATTCTCGACCAGCGCCAGCGGACCACCGATGTAAGACTCCGGCGCGACATGCAGGATGCAGGCGCCATAGCTGGTACCGCTCATGCGCGCATCCGACAGGCGCACCATGTCGCGCACGCCCTGCTTCACCAGTTTCTTCGGGATCGGCAGCATGCCCCATTCCGGCATGCCCGGCCCTCCCTGAGGACCCGCATTGCGCAGGATCAGCACGTGGTCGGCTGTGACGTCGAGGCTCTCGTCGTCGATCGCCTTCTTCATGCTGGGATAGTCGTCGAACACCAGCGCCGGGCCGGTATGCTTGAGAAAGCGCGGCTCGCAGGCCGACGGCTTGATGACGCAGCCATCGGGCGCGAGATTGCCCTTCAACACGGCCAGCGCGCCTTCTGCATAGATCGGGTCCTGCACCGTGCGGATGACGTCGTCGTTATAGACTTCGGCGCCGGCGATATTCTCGCCCAGCGTCTTGCCGGTGACCGTCATCACATCGAGATGCAGATGCTCCTTGATGCGGCTCATCAGCCCCGGCAGGCCGCCGGCATAGAAGAAGTCTTCCATCAGATATTTGTCGCCGGACGGCCGCACATTGGCGATGACAGGCACCTTGCGGCTGGCGATCTCGAAATCGTCGAGACCGATATCCTGTCCGGCACGGCGCGCCTGCGCGATCAGATGAATGATCGCATTGGTCGAGCAGCCCATGGCCATCGCTACCGTGATCGCGTTCTCGAAGGCCTTGCGCGTCTGGATCTTCTGCGGGGTGAGATCCTCCCACACCATCTCGACGATGCGGCGGCCGCATTCACTGGCCATGCGGATATGACCGGCATCGGCCGCAGGGATCGACGACGCCCCGGGCAACGTCATGCCGATCGATTCCGCGATCGCGGTCATGGTCGAGGCGGTACCCATGGTCATGCAGGTGCCGTAGCTGCGGGCAATGCCGCCTTCGACCTCCACCCACTCCTTGTCGGAGATCTTGCCGGCGCGGCGCTCGTCCCAGTATTTCCAGGCGTCGGAGCCGGAACCGAGCGTCTTGCCCTTCCAGTTGCCGCGCAGCATCGGGCCTGCGGGCAGATAGATCGCGGGATAGCCGGCGCTGGTGGCGCCGAGCAGCAGCCCTGGCGTGGTCTTGTCGCAACCGCCCATCAGCACCACGCCATCCACGGGATGGCCGCGCAGCAGTTCTTCGGCATCCATCGCCAGCATGTTGCGATAGAGCATGGTGGTCGGCTTGAGGAAGGATTCCGACAGCGACAGCGCCGGCAGCTCCATGGGGAAGCCACCAGCCATCAGGATGCCGCGCTTGACGTCATCGACGCGGCTCTTGAAGTGCATGTGGCAGGGCTGCGCTTCCGACCAGGTGTTGAGGATCGCAATGACCGGACGGTCTTTCCACTCCACCGGCGCATAGCCCTGCTGCATCGCACGCGAACGATGACCGAAGGCGCGGAGATCGTCAGGTGCGAACCAGCGCGCACTGCGAAGTTGATCGGGGGTCTTTTTCTTGTTGCTCATGTCAGCACCTTCAGGGAAATCACGACTGCACGCCCCATTTCTGCACGGTGTTACGCTCGATGGTGCGGAAGATCAGGTTTTCCACGATCAGTCCGATGACGATCACCGTCAATAGGCCGGCGAACACGGCGGGGATGTCGAGCAAATTCCGGTTCTCGAAAATAAACCAGCCAAGACCGCCCTGCCCCGACGACACACCGAACACCAGCTCGGCCGCGATCAGCGTGCGCCAGGCGAAGGCCCAGCCGATCTTGAGGCCGGTGAGGATCGAGCCGAAGGCTGCGGGAATGAGGATGCGGCCCACATAGGGCAGGCCGCGCAGGCCGTAATTGCGGCCCACCATCCGCAGCGTGTTCGATACGCTCTTGAAGCCGGAATGGGTATTGAGCGCCACCGGCCACAGCACCGAATGCACCAGAACGAACACCAGACTGCCATTGCCGAGCCCGAACCAGATCAGCGCCAGCGGCAGCAGCGCGATCGCCGGCAGCGGATTGAACATGGCCGTCATGGTTTCGAGAAAATCAGTCCCGATGCGGGTGCTGATGGCAAGGATCGTGAAGACCGCGGCCAGCACGATGCCGGTCCCATAGCCCATGAACAGGACCTTCAGCGACGCCCAGGCGCGCATCGGAATGGTGCCGTCCTTGACCTTGTCGAACATGGTCAGGACGGTGTCGTGGAAGGTCGGAAACAGCAGCGGATTATCGAGATAGACGCCGTAGGCTTCCCATACTGCGCACAGGAAGATGATGATCGCCGTCTTGCGGACGAAGCCATCATTCCACAGCAATTCGAGAACGCTCAGCTTTCGCTCGAGCTCCGCGGGTTTAACGAGGGTCGCAACCGCCGCCTCATCGCGCATCAGGATTTTGGCTTCGCCCATGGCGGGTCTCCTCAATGCGCAGTGTCGGTGGACGCGAACAGCAGATCGTGGATCTGCTTCTCCAGCCGTCCGGCGCTGCCGTCTTCGGTGGACACCTGATCGACGTCGATGATCTCGGCCTTCACGCGGCCGGGATGCGGCGACAGCAGCAGGATGCGGTTGCCTATCTTGATCGCTTCGGCAATCGAATGGGTCACGAACAGCACGGTGAACTTGGTCTCTTCCCAGAGCTGCAGCAATTCATCCTGACAGGTCCGGCGGGTCAGCGCGTCCAGTGCGGCGAACGGCTCGTCCATCAGCAGGATGTCCGGCTCCATCGCCATGCCGCGCGCAATGGCGACGCGCTGCTTCATGCCGCCTGACAATGTGTGCGGATAGCTGTCGACCACACGCGTCAGGCTGACCTTTTCGATATAGGCGCGGGCGCGTGCCTCGGCGTCCTTCTTGTTCAGCTTCCGCGTCATCAGCAGCGGAAACATCACATTTTCCAGCACCGTCTTCCACGGCAGCAGCTGGTCGAACTCCTGGAAGATCATCATGCGGTCGGCGCCGGGCTCGGTGATCTCCCGCCCGTTGATCCGCATCTTGCCTTCACTCGGCGCCAGATATCCGCCGACAGCCTTGAGCAGCGTGGACTTGCCGCAGCCCGATGGACCAAGCAGCACGAAGCGATCGGACCGATTGACTTCGAAACTGACCTTGTCAGTAGCGGTGACAACCACGCTGGAGGTCTTGTAGCGCAGCGTCACGCCGCTGACGTCGAGAAGTGCAGACATCAGTTACCCTTGAGATCGGCCGAAGCAGGCAGGTAGTAATCGGTCCAGGCCTTCGGCTGGGTCTTCAGCGTCCCGGTCTTGAACAGATGGGTGGCGAACTTCATGGTGCCCTGCGGCGCCAGATTGTATTCCATCATGCCGGGCTCCTTGAGCCAGCCGAGGATGTCATCTGCCGGCGTCTTGTCGCCGGTGACTTCCTTGTAGATCTCCACCGCCGTCCTGGTGTCGTTCATGATCAGGTCCTGCGCTTCCTTGGCGGCATCGCGGACGGCCTGAATCACTTTCGGGTTGGTATCGGCAAATTTGGTGGTGGTGAAGAACTGCGACTGGCTCAGCGGCCCGCCCATTACGTCAGGTGAATTCAGCACCACATGCGCGCCGGGCACGTTCTTCATTTCAAGAAAGGTGAACGGCGGAATCGAGAAGTGGCTGCGCACTTCGTGCTGCACATTCGACAGCGCAGCATAAGCGTCGGGATGGCCGAGCTGCACGGTGTTGGCATCGAGCTTCGACCACTGATCGGCACCGAAGGCCTCGGATGCAGCAATCTGCAGCACGATCGCCTGGGTGGAGATCTTCACCGTCGGCACGGCAATCTTGTCGCCCGGCCCGAAATCCTTGATCGACTTGATGTGCGCGTCGCGGCTGATCAGCGTCATCGGCTGCGCCGATGTGGCGACGATGCCCTTCACCCCGCCTCTGGTGCGGTCCCACAGCAGCAGCAGATTGCCGGTGCCGGTGTTGAGGATATCGACACCACCGGCCAGCAGCGCATCGGTCTGCGCGCCGCCGCCGCTGAAGGTGATCCATTTGGTGGTGATGCCAGGCAGGCCCAGCGCCGCGGCATGTTTCTCGATCAGCTTCTGCTTCTCGATGATGTGCGTCGGCATGTAGAAAATACCCGGCTGACGCGACAGCGAAATCTCGGTCTTCTGCTGCGCCTGCGCCGGAAACACCGACATCACGAGGCCGAGCGCCGCCACGGCGCCTGAACAGGCAGCCCACATCTTGTTCATATCGTATCCTCCGCTGGGTTGACGTTGTTGACCGTCTTGACCCAAGGCACTAATACATTAGTGCATCGAAGGTCAAGCTGCGGCTGTTTATTTCTCTGTGATCCCTTTTTCTCATTCGCATTTCAGTGGCTTCATCATGCCTGCACCGACCACCGCGTCCCGCCGTACTGCACCGCGCTCTGCCGAGCGGCTCGACCGCGACCGTCAGGCGGCGCCGCAGGTATTCGAGCGATTGCGCGAATTGATCATCTCTCTTGCCCTGCCGCCGGGCTCTGCGCTGTCACGCGCAGCACTCGCGGAGCAGTTCGGCGTCAGCTCGACGCCGATCCGCGACGCGTTGATGCGGCTCGACAAGGAAGGCCTGGTCGAGGTCTTCCCGCAATATGCAACGGTGGTCTCCAAGGTCGATGTCGGCCTGGCGCAACAGGCGCATTTTCTGCGTCAGGCGCTCGAACTCGAAATTGTCAGAATTCTCGCGCTACAGCCTGACGCCGCGCTCATCATCGATCTGAACCGGATCATTGCGTTGCAGCAGCAGTTTGCAAAGGCCGGCGACTTCGCCCGCTTCATGGCGGCGGATACGGAATTTCATCTGAGGTTGTATGACGCCGCTGACAAGCGCGGACTGTGGGATCTGATCCGCAGCCGCAGCGGGCATATCGACAGGTTGCGTCGCCTGCATCTGCCGTCTCTCGGCAAGGCACAGGCGATCGTGCGGGATCACAAGCTGATCGTCAAAGCCATCGCGGCAGGCCAGCCCGACGAGGCGCAGAAGCATCTGCGCGCGCATTTGTCGGGCACGCTGCGCGACGTCGACAAAATCCGGATGCGATATCCGGAATATCTCAGCGACTGACGATAACGGAGCCTGGCCGACCGCAGGTCGGGTGTGCCCGCTTACGCCTTCCGATGCGCCTCCAGCGCCTGGGCATAGAGCGCAAGGCCTTCGGCCACTTTCTGGCGCTGCGCAGGCGTCAGGCGCGCCAGTGCATTCGTCACCTGCTGACGTCCAAAGGCCTGAATGGCTTCGCGGGTCCGCCTGCCTTTGGCGGTCAGCAGCAATCGCTTGATCCGGCCATCGCCGGCACTGGCAGCCTCCCTGAGCTCACCCGCCTCGATCAGCTTGCGGATCATGCGGCTGACGCTCGATTTTTCCAGACCGAGAAACGCCGATAATTCGACTGCCGTCATCGCCTCGCGCTCGCCGATCTCCAGCAGCGCGTGAACGGCCGATGGCGGATAATCGGTGGCGGCAACGGTCGCCTGCATGAAGCCAAGCTCGCGCACCATCAGGCGCGACGCTGCGCGGATGTGATCGATCAGATCGGCGTCGATATCGGGCAATCCCAGGCTCCTTGACGATAGTTGTATGATACAACTATATTGACCGTGGTGAATGATGCCCGTGTTAGCATAATCCGTGCAGGGAATGACCATGACAACCAGCGCTGTCCAACGCCGCCCCTATGCCCGCATGGCCGGGCGCATCTGCCTCGTCACCGGCGGGGGCAGCGGCATCGGGCGGGCGGCGGCACTGTTGATGGCACAGGAAGGCGCCGCTGCCGTCGTGATCGCGGGCCGCCGCGAAACCGAGGGACAATCGACGGCCGACGAATGCAGCCGGCTTGGCGCGAAAGCACTGTTCGTGCGCACCGACGTGACGGATGAGGCGGAGGTCGCCGGCCTAGTCCGAACCGTGATGGACGAATTCGGACGGTTCGATGTGGCCTTCAACAATGCCGGACATCAGGAACGGCGCGCGCCGGTCGAGCAGCAGACGAGCGCGGTCTATGACACCGTGTTCGACGCCAATGTCCGTTCGGTGTTTCTCAGCCTGAAGTATCAGATCCCTGCCATGGAGCTGAATGGCGGCGGCCGCATCGTCATCAACGCGTCGGTCAGCGGCATCCGCAACCCCAATCCCGGCCTCGCGCTGTATTCCGCATCGAAAGCGGCCGTGATCTCGCTGATGCGCTCGGCGGCGATGGAATGCGGGCCGCGCGGTATCCGCATCAATGCGGTGGCGCCGGGCCGCGTGGTGACCGACATGATGCTGGCTTCCGGCATAGCTGATATGTCGGCGGTCGCGGCCGGCCTGCCAATCCGCCGCATGGGACAACCGCACGAAGTCGCCGAAGCCGTGGTGTGGCTGGCTTCTGACGACGCCGGCTATGTTGTCGGCCATGTGTTGTCGGCGGATGGCGGCTTCAGCGCAACCTGACAACACTCGCGCATCATTGCGCTGCAACAGAAGAGTGCGGGCGCGGCAGTGCGACTTGCAACTCCCAAGCCCTTGGCAACGCCGGTGCTATCGTCAAAGATCACAAGCCGATTGCCAAACCCATCGCGACAGGCCAGCCTGAAGCGATGGCGATGGATCAGCGCCTCGCGCTGTGCTGCTGCACGTCATCAACACACGTCATGACGATCCGGAGTATCTGACCGACCAACGATCACGAATATCCGGCAGCGACCGGGCGGACGAAACGGATGCCTGCATCAATGACAGGCACCGCAAGGGAAAACACAGGGAGGAAGTCAAGATGAGCATTTCTCGTCGTGGTATTCTATTGGGCGGTGCTGGCGCACTCGGCGCGGCAACATTTCCACTCGCACGTCCCGCCATCGCGCAATCGTCCGAACCGATCAAGATCGGCTGGCTCGCGGCCATGACCGGGCCGAGCTCGGCGCCGACCGTCGGCTTCAACCGCGGCGTCGTCTTCGCCACCGAAGCCATCAATGCCGCTGGCGGCGTCAAGGGCCGCAAAATCGAGATCATCACCCGCGATACGCAGGGCGACCCCACCAAGGCCGTGAACGCCACGCAGGAGCTGATCAGCCAGGCCAAGGTCCATGCGATCTGGGGGCCGGTGAATTCCGGCGAGGCGCTGGCAACCACGCCGCTGATGGCGCGCGCCAAGATGCCCGACCTGCATCCCTGCGTCGTCGACACGCTGATCGATCCCGCGAAATTCCCGGCTGCGTTCCGCATCGCGCCGTCGAACGGCCAGTGGGATGATGCCGTGCGCAACTACTGTCTCAAGGTGCTGAAGGTCAGCAAGATCGCGGTGATCGGCGATACCACGGGTTATGGCGTCACCGCGGTGAAAGCCTCGGTCGAGGCTTTCAAGAAAGACGGCGCCGATGTGGTCTACAGCGCCAATATCGACGCCACGCAGCCCGACATGACGCCCGACATGCTGCGCGCCAAGAATGCGGGATCGCAGGTGATCGTGGTGTGGAGCGTCTCCACCGGCATGGAAGCGCGCATGTTCAACACCCGCGCGTCGATGGGCTGGGACGTCGCCTTTGTCGGCCATCCCTCGCTGGCCTCCGGCGAACTGGCCAGCCTGGTCGAGAAACCCGCCAATTGGGAGAAGGTCTATGCCATCGGCTACAAGAGCTGCAGTTATGACTCCACCGGCAAGCTGCCGCCCAAGAGCCAGGATCTGGTCGACCGGCTCACCAAGGCGAAGGTTGCGCTCAACGACACACTGCTGTGGTGGGTCGCCGGCGGCATCGACGCCGTCGAGCTGATCGCCAAGGCCGTCGAGGCTACCGGATCGACCGACAGCGAGGGGATCGTCAAATACTGGAACTCGCTGTCGAAATATCCCGGCTATTTCGGCAACTACTCGTTCTCGCCCACCCAGCATAACGGCTATCCGACCGACGAGATCGTGATGTCGGAAGCCCGCTCTGCCAAGAACGGCACCTTCGCCCTCGCCCCCGGCTACTCATAGGCCGGCGGGAGGGCACCCGCCATGCTCGGCTCGATCATAGCCTCCGGCCTCGCGGCGGGTGCGATCTACGCGCTCGTCGGCATCACCTACAACACCATGTTCTCGACCTCGCGAGTGATGAGCTTCACCGCCGGGCAGCTCGCGATGCTCGGCGGCGTGTTTGGCTCGCTGTTCATGCTGAAAATGGGGATGCCGACGCTGGTCGGCTTTGCCCTCACACTGATCGCCTGCGCGATCATCGGTGTCATCACCGAATTCGTCGCGGTGCGGCCGGTGCTGAAGAGCCTCGAGCAACATCTCTATGTGCTGTCGACGCTGGCGCTCGCGCTGATGATCCAGCAGGTCACCGCGATCAAATGGGGCACCGAGCCGCAACCGTTCCCGCGCATCGTCGGCCTGGGTACGGGAATCTGGGACGAGAAATTCTGGCTGCCGGTGGTGGCTTGCGGCCTCACCATTCTCGGCCTCGAATATCTCTATCGCCGCACGCTGGTGGGCCACGCCTTCATGGCGATAGCGGAAGACAATTTCGCGGCGCGTGCGCTCGGCCTGCCCGAGCGCAACCTGCGCGTGGCGAGTTACGCGCTGGCTGGCGTGATCGGCGGCGTCGCAGGCTTTGCCGGCGGCGAATTGATGCTCGCCTTCTTCGCCAATGGCGCCCTGCTGAATTTCTACGGTTTCGTGCCGGTGGCGCTCGGCGGTCTCGGCAACAATCGCGGCGCGCTGATCGGCGGCCTGGCGCTCGGCCTGTTCCAGCAGGCCGCGAATTTCCTGGTCGGCGGCATCTTCTCGTCGGTCGCGGTATTCGCGATCTTCATCATCGTGTTGCTGGCGGCGCCGCAGGGCCTGTTCGGCTCCGCCACGGCGCGGAGGGTGTAATGACAGTGATGACCGACACATCAGCAGCCCCCGAGATCACGACGAAGCATTCCGTGCTGCCGGCGCTGCTACCGTTTCTCGGCGTGTTCGCGCTGGCCATGATCCTGCCTTTTGTCAGCAACGACTACTGGGCGCTGATCGGCACCCGCGCCGCGATCTACTGGGTGCTGGTCGCCGGGCTCAATCTGGTGGTCGGCTTCGCCGGTCATCTCGCCATCGGCTATGTCGCGTTGCTGACGCTCGGCGCCTACACCACCAGTGTGCTTGTCGCCGGCAACGTGCTGCCGCCGGTGCCGATCTTCGTCGCACTGATCGCCGCGAGCGCCGTCGGCGCCGTATTCGGCGTGATCGTTGGCCTGCCGGCGATGCGGCTGCGCACCTTCTATTTCGCCATGACCACGCTCGGCTTCGCCACCATCGTGACGCAGATCGCACTGGCCTGGCAGAGCGTCACCGGCGGCGGCATCGGCATTGTCGGGCCGGAATTCTCGGCGCCGTTCAACACGCCATGGGGGTTCTATTATCTGTGCATCGGCTTCGCGGCGGTGGCCACATGGCTCAGCGCCAATATCGCCTATAGCCGGTTCGGCCGCGCGCTGATCGCAATCCGCGATGCGGATGTGGCCGCGGAAGCGACCGGCATCTCCAAGCCCAGGCTGCTGGTGTCGATCTTCTTGCTCGCCGGCGCCATGGCGGCCTTTGCCGGCGGGCTATTCGCCAGCCTGCAGACCTATATCACCCCGGATGCCTTCACCTTCGATCTGTCGGTCCTGTTCTTCATCGCCATCCTGATCGGCGGACGCGGCTCGATCCTCGGCCCGATGCTCGGCACCATCATCCTCACCATCCTGCCGGAGATCGCTGCACCTCTGGCCGCATGGTCGACATTCCTCTATGCAGTGCTGCTGCTCCTGATCGTGCTGGTGATGCCCGGCGGCATCGCGGCCCTGCTGGATTTCAAGAGCCGCCGGCCGCTCGCGAGCAATCGCGCTATCGTGCCGCGCATTGCGGGGCTCTCCGAGGTGCTGCGCAAGACGGCCACCACCAGCACGCTCACGCTACGCGATGTCGTCCTGACCTTCGGCAATGTCCGCGCCATCGACGGCCTCGATCTCGACGTCAAGCCCGGCCAGATCCACGGCCTGATCGGGCCCAACGGATCCGGCAAGACCACCACGCTGAACGTGATCTCCGGCTATTACGCCGCCAAAGGCGGCACCATCACGCTCGGCGACGACGCGCTGCCGCCCGGCATGCCGGAACTGCGCGCCGGCAAAGGCATCGCCCGGACGTTCCAGACCCCGCGGGTGATCGGCGAGGCCTCGGTGCTTGAGAATGTGATGGTCGGCGGCACTATCGAGGGCGAGGCGACATTTGCCGAGGCGCTGCTATCGCTGCCGCGGCATCACCGCGACGAACGCAAGCTCACAGCACAGGCGCGCGCCATGCTCGGCGTGGTCGGTCTGGAATCCCTCGCCGACGTCCGCGCCGATCGCCTGCAACACAGCGAATTGCGCTTCATCGAGATCGCCAGGGCGTTGATGCTGCAGCCCGACTTCCTGCTGCTCGACGAGCCTGCCGCCGGTCTCTCCAGCGACGAAATCATCAGGCTGGGTGCGCTGATCAAGGCCATCAGCCGCCGCGGCACCGGCGTGCTGCTGGTCGAACACCATGCCGACCTGATCTTCGACATCTGCGATCAGGTCACGGTGTTGAACCTCGGCAAGATCCTCGCCGCCGGCACGCCGGCCGAAATCCGCGTTCACAAGGAGGTCGTCAGTGCTTACCTCGGAGGCTGAACCGCTGCTCAGGGTCACTGCGCTGGAATCCGGCTACGGCAAGATCCGCGTGCTCCATGGTATCGACCTGCATATCGCCGCAGGCGAGGTCGTCACACTGCTCGGCCCCAACGGAGCCGGCAAGTCGACGCTGCTGCGCGCCATCTCCGGCCTGCTCCCGGTCAATGCTGCGAGCGTTCGCTTCGACGGCCGTGACATCAGCAACGGCACGCCGCGTGAGGCTGCGCGTGCGGGCCTCGTGCATGTCATCGAAGGCCATCGCGTGTTCACGCAGCAAACGGTCACCGAAAACCTGCTGCTCGCCGCCTATGACCTACCGCGCGGCGAGCGCAATGCCCGCGTCGATGAGGCGCTGTCGTTCTTTCCGGAGATCGCCCAGAAGCACCATGAACGCGGGGCGTCGCTTTCGGGCGGACAGCAGCAGATGCTGACGGTCGCGCAGGGGCTTGTGCGGCGACCACGGCTGCTGATGCTGGACGAGCCCTCTGCAGGACTCTCGCCGGTGCTGGTCGACCGTGTGCTGTCGGTGATTGCACAACTGCAGAAGCAGGGAACTGCCGTGCTGCTGGTGGAGCAACTGGTGGAGAAAGCGCTGGCTGCTGCCAATCGCGTCTATGCGCTGTCGCAGGGGCGGATCGTGCTGGAGGCGGCGACGTCGGAAGCGAATCTGCCGCAGCGTCTGGAGCGGGCCTATTTCGGGCATGAGGACGCGGCGGCGGTGTAGTGGCGCGGTGCGCTGCCTTGCTGCGCTGGCCCCAGCCTCGCCATTCCCCGGCAAACCAATTGGTTTGCCTGAGGGCGCGGGCGGCGCTAGCCGGACGCGCCCCCGGAATCCCGGAGTGAGAGTCTCGAACAGCGCCAAGCCATATCAAGATTCCGGGTTCGCTCGCGAAGAGCGAGCGCCCCGGAATGACAGTGCGTGGCGTAACGCTCGCGATCAACTATCAATAATCGCCACCGCCCTTGTCCATCCCGCCGACGCCTTCTCGATCTTCACCGGGAAGCACGACACCATGAAACCGGTGGACGGCAGCTGCTCAAGATTATGCAGCTTCTCGAGATGGCAATAGCCGATATGGCGACCGGCCTTGTGGCCTTCCCAGATCAGGCTGGCATCCTTCGTCTCGGCATATTTCTTCGCAGTGTAGACAAACGGCGCGTCCCAGCTCCAGCCGTCGATGCCAGTGAGGCGCACGCCCCTCTCCAGCAGATACATGGTGGCCTCATAGCCCATGCCGCAGCCGGAGGTGACGTAGTCCTGCTGCCCGTATTTGACGCCGGCGGATGTGTTGACGACGACGATCTCCAGCGGGCTCAGCGTATGGCCGATGCGCTTGAGCTCGTCCTCGACATCCTTGGCGGTCGCGACATAGCCGTCCGGCAAATGCCGGAAGTCGAGCTTCACGCCGGGTTGGAAACACCAGTCCAGCGGCACTTCGTCGATGGTCCATGACCGTTCGCCACGATTCATCGTGGGATGGAAATGATAGGGCGCATCGAGATGCGTGCCGTTATGGGTCGAGAGCTGCACCAGCTCCACCGCCCAGCCCTCGCCATCCGGCAGGTCTTCCTGCTTCAGCCCGTCGAAGAACTGCAGCATCCGCGGCAGGCCCTGCTGGTGATCGACATAATTGATGGTCGGATGATTGCCCGGCGGATCGGCGGGGACGTCGTTCTGCAGGGGAACGGAGATGTCGATGAGGCGACGGGCCATGGGATTTCCTCGGGGGTTCTTATTTCGATTCGTCATTCCGGGGCGGCCCCGACGCCGGAGGCGGCGTGACCGCCCCGGAATGACAGTGTGTGGTCGCAATGACGGTGGAGAGCGTTGCGCCCTCACACGTCCTGCCGCACCACCTTGTTCTTCAACACGCCGATCTTCTCGACCTCGAGTTCGATCTCGTCATTGTGTTCGAGATACCAGCCGAGTTCGAGGCCGCAGCCGTTGCCGACGGTGCCGGAGCCAATGAATTCGCCAGGCATCAACGTCTCGTCCTGCGTCACATGGGCGATGATTTCCTCGAAGGAGAACAGCATGCCCTCGCTGGTCGAGGACGAGCGCACCTTGCCGTTGACGCGGCATTCCATCTTCAGTCTGTAGGGATCGCCGATCTCGTCGGGCGTGACGATCCACGGGCCCAGCACATTGCCGCCGTCGAAGCTCTTGCCCTTCGCCGGGCCAAGACGGCCTTCCATCTCCAGCCGCTGCGCGTCACGCGCCGAGAAATCGTTGAAGATGGTGTAGCCGAAGATGTGATCCTTCGCCCTGGCCGCGGAAATATTCGCGCCCTTGTTCTTGGTCACGATGCCGAATTCGAGTTCGTAATCCATCACCTTGCTGTAGCGCGGCCACTTCACCGTCGTATTCGTACCGCGCACGCTGAAACGGTTGGTGATGTAGTAGATCGGCTGGCGGCGATAGACTTCGGGCAGTTCGCCAAGCGGCTCGGCTTCCAGCCGTGCCAGCTCTTCCATGTCACCCTTCGCACGGGCAGCCAGTTTCAACTGGCCGCGCGGCGACTGCCGGATATGCAGCGGAAACGACATGCCATCGCGCATCTGCCGCGGCTCCGGCAGCGGCGCGAGAACGTCTGTGCCGGCGACATTCACTGACAGCGTTGCATCGCTGCCATGTTTCTCGAATACGCTGCGCGCCGCATCGAGTGCAGCCTCGCCGGCATCGATCAGGGCCAGCATCGACCCGAAGGCGGGATTTCCGCCATCGCGGGCCGCAGCGCCGGCGAGATCGAACAGCCTTCCGTCATCGGCGTGAACGATACCGACTTTGTCCTGACCACCGGCACGAAATGTCGCGAGCTTCACTGGCGTCTCCCACTTGCTTTTGTTCGTCGATAAAATATATGATCAAAAAAAATATCGATAAACAAGAGGCGATCGAAAAGATTGCTTCGGGATCGAAAATGCTCGGGTGAGGGAGACGACCATGACCAGATGGACGGTGGCAGCCCTATTGGCCACGCTCGCTGTGACGGGCACCGCGCATGCCCAGAGCAAGCTCCAGATCGGTTGCACAGCAACAACGGACTGCGCCTCGGCCATGGTCGCGGTCGATGACGGCATCTTCAAGAAGCACGGACTCGATGCCGAGATGATCCCCATCGGCATCAATTCCAATATCCCGGCGGCCATTCTGTCCGGCTCGATCCAGATCGGCGGCCCGACCTCCACCGTCTTCCTGCAGGCTGCCGACGGCGGCCTCGATCTCGTCGCGGTCGCCGGCGCAACGGTGATGAGCCCGACATCGAACGCCAATATCACCGCCTTCGTGCGTAACGGCATCACGGTCAAGGAGCCGAAGGACTTCATCGGCAAGAAGGTCGGCGCGCCGGGCCTCGGTGCGTTTCTTCACGTGCTGTTCGTCAAATGGCTGGTCGACAAGGGCGTCGATCCCAGGAAGGTCAATTTCGTCGAAGTGACCTTCCCGACCATGCCGGACATCATCAAGTCCGGCGGTGTCGATGCCGTGCTGGCCGCGGAGCCGACGGTATCGCGCATGCTGGCGGCCGGCAGCGGCAGCATCGGCGCGCGCTACGCGTCGGAGCTCGAGCGCACAGAGCCGATCATTTTCTATGCGGCCTCGCGCGAATGGGCCGAGAAGAATCCCGACACCGTCAGGAAATTTCGCGCCGCCATCGCCGAAGCTGCGGCGATCGTGAACAGCGACAAGGCCTCGGCCGCAATCGCCAAATTCACCAAACAGACCATCGAACTGGTGAAGGCATCGCCGCCGAACAAGTCGGAGCCGGTGCTGAAGGCCGAGCAGCTGGCATGGTGGATCGACGTCATGTCCTCGCAGAAAATGCTGGAGACCAGGCTCGATCTCAACAAACTGATTCTGAAATAGGGCGAACTGAATGGCGGGCCAGCCCCTTAGCAGTCCAATCGACGTGTCCGGCTCGGATACGCTGAGCGAACGTGCAGCGACACTGCTTCAGCATGACATCATTGCCGGCAATCTCGCGCCAGGCACGCGGCTTGGCATCGTCGATCTCGTGCAGCGTTACGAGATCGGCGCCACGCCGATGCGCGAAGGACTGTCGCGCCTGATCTCACGCGGCCTGATCATCGGCATCGGCCAGCGCGGTTTTCGCGTCGCCGACATCAGCCGGGAAGATCTGGCCGACATCACACGGATGCGCAGCGTGGTGGAGATGGAGGCGCTGCGGCTGGCCATCGAACATGGCGACGATGCCTGGGAGGCTGGCATCCTCGGCGCGCTTCACCAGATGCGCAGGCATATCGACCGGACCGGCGATGAATTCCGCGAAGGAGCGCTGGATTTCGACAAGCTCCATAAGGGATTCCACACCGCCCTGCTGGCGGCCTGCGGATCGAAGCGCCTGCTCGCGGCGCATTCGGAGCTTTACGATCAGGCCTATCGCTACCGCAGGGTGATGATGCGCGGCTTCGACAGCGGCAGCCGCTTTGTCGCAGCCCATCAGCTTCTGGCCGATCGCGTGCTTGCGCACGAAACTGGTCCTGCACAGGCGATGCTGACGTCGCATCTGCACTCGACGCTCGCTTACGTCTATCCGCCCGGACAGGGAGATTGAGCGCGATGACATCCATTGCCCTTCGCAAAGACATGCCGTCCCCCCAACTCGAAACGTCGCAGATCGCGTTTTCCCATGTCACGCTGGATCTCGGCGGCAAGACGATAATCGAAAACGTCAGCCTCGACGTGAAGCCCGGCGAGTTTCTCTGCATCATCGGCGCCTCCGGTTGCGGCAAGACCACGGCGCTTCGCCTCGCAGCTGGCCTGTACCAGCCGACATCCGGACATGTCAGCTTCGACGGCGAGCCCATGCGCGCACCGCGACGCGACGTTGCCATCGTGTTTCAGGATTACGGCAAGGCACTGCTGCCATGGCGCACCGCCGCCGGAAATGTCGCGCTGGCGCTGGAAACCATCGGCATGCCCAAGGCCCAGCGCCCGGCGCGCATCGACGCGTTGCTGAAGAAAGTCGGCCTGCCCCATCACGCCGCGAAATATCCCGCCGAGATGTCCGGCGGCATGCAGCAACGGCTGCAGATCGCGCGATGTCTGGCGCAGGAGCCGAAAGCGCTGCTGATGGACGAACCGTTCGGCGCGCTGGATGCGATGACCCGGCAGGGCCTGCAGGACGAGGTGCTGTCCCTGCTCGATGCCAGCAAGGCCACGGTGATCTTCGTCACTCACGATCTCGAAGAAGCCATTTATCTCGGCGACCGCGTCGTCGGCCTGCTGCCGCATCCCGGCCGCATCGGCATCGATCTTCCGATCAACCTGCCGCGCCCGCGCGATCAGTTGACCACGCGCGAGAACCCGGAATTCCTGCGGCTGCGCCGCGAATTGTTCGACTTCATCAAGGCATCGGAAGCATGAGATCCGAGCGCCTGAAAGCGGCGGTCCTTCCGATGAGCCTGCTCATCGTGCTGGAAGCCTGGGCGCGCTCTGTCGATATCCACAGCGATGCATTGGCGCCGCCAAGCGCCGTGATGCTGGCGCTGTTTCAGGCGTTCGGCGACGGCTCCATCCTGTCAGCCACACGTGACACGCTGGCTTCGGCCTTTGCCGGCCTCATGGTCGGCGGCGCCATCGGACTGTTCCTCGGAATTGCGCTCGGTATTTTCCAGCCGCTGGATCGGCTGATGGAAGTCACCATTGAGTCCCTGCGGCCGATCCCCTCCATCGCACTGCTACCGATCGCGCTGATCGCGCTCGGCTTCGGCTATCCCATGGAAATTGTGATCGTCGCCTTTGCCTGTGTTTGGCCGATCCTGATCCTCAGCCGCGCGGCCGTGCGTAGCATCGAGCCGCGACTGATCGAAGTCTCCCGCGCGCTGCGGCTGTCGCCAGGCGACCGTATTCGCAAGATCATCATTCCCGCGGCACTGCCGCGCATCTTTCTCGCCTTTCGTCTGGCCGCCGGCATCGCGCTGATCGTCGCGGTGACCGTGGAAATTGCGATCAATCCCATCGGGCTCGGCGCGGGCATCATGATTGCGCAGCAGGCGCTGCGCCCGGACCTGATGCTCGCTTATCTGCTGTGGATCGGCCTGATCGGCTACGCGCTTAATGCCGCATTGCTGGCCGCGCAGCAGCACCTGTTTGGCCGCGCGGCGCTGGCGGGAGAGGTCCGATGAACTGGACACTCACCCTCTGGCGCCTCGCCAGCTTCGCCGTTGCTGCAGGCCTGATCGCGCTGTGGCAGCTGATCGCCAATCTGAAACTGGTCTCACCCGTGTTCTTGCCCGGCCCCGATCGCGCCTGGGCCGCGCTGATGCGCGGCTTCAGCAATGGTACATTGCTGGACAAGACGATCGGCACCCTCGAACACATGTTCTATGGCTGGCTGGTCGCATCCGTCGTCGGCATCGCACTCGGCGCCATGATCGGCTCGTCCAGGGCGATGCGCAGCTATGTCGCCCCGTCGCTGGAGTTCCTGCGGCCCCTGCCCGTATCGGCGATCATTCCCGTCGCCATCGCGCTGTTCGGACTGACCCAGGGCATGGCACTGTTCGTCATCGCCTTCGGCGCGATCTGGCCGATGCTGCTGGCGACGGTTCACGGCTTCGGCGCAGTGGAGCCGCGTCTCTATGAGGTCGCCCGCTCGCTGCACATGTCGCGCCTTGCTGTGATCTTCAAGATCGCGCTGCCATCTGCGAGCCCCGACATCATCTCCGGCATGCGGCTGAGCCTGACCGTGTCGCTGATCCTGGCGGTGGTCTGCGAAATCCTCGCGGGGCTCGATGGATTAGGCCACTGGGTGCTGCTGTCGGCGCGCGCGTTTCGTTCGCCGGATCTGTTCGCCGGCGTAATCCTGCTCGGCGTGATCGGCTATGTGACCGCGCTGGCCATGTCGCTGGTCGAGGCGCGACTGCTGCGATGGCGGACGAGCGGACATTGAAATAGGAACGCGGAGGCACATGGATTCCCTCCCCCTTGCGGGTCTGGCGGACGAATTCGTCCGCCATGGGTCGGCCGATAGGCCGGGGTGGGGGTGCCGCGGGTGGCGGCGCTTGTGGCACCCCCACCCGACCGCGCTGCGCGCGGCCACCCTCCCCGCAAGGGGGAGGGAAAGACAACGCTCTACGTGCCGGCCAAAAACACCTTCGAGATCGCCGCCTGCGCGTCTGCCTGGATCCGCTTGAGATGATCCTCGCTGCGGAAACTCTCCGCATAGATCTTGTAGACGTCCTCGGTGCCGGACGGCCGCGCGGCGAACCAGCCATTGGCCGTCGACACCTTGATGCCGCCGAACGACTGATCGTTGCCCGCCGCCTTGCTCTCGGTCCTGGTCACCGCATCGCCGGCGAGCTCAAGCATGCCGATCTGCTCCGGCGTAACCTTCTTCAGCACATTCTTCTGCTCGGGCGTGGCCGCGGCATCGATGCGCTCGTAATAGGGCACGCCGAATTCCTCTGTGAGCTTTTCAAAGCGCTGGCTTGGATTCTGCTTGGTTACCGCGGTGATCTCGGCGGCGAGCAGGCCCAGGATGAGTCCGTCCTTGTCGGTGGTCCACACGGTGCCGTCCTTGCGCAGGAACGAGGCGCCTGCGCTTTCCTCACCGCCGAAGCCGAACGAACCGTCGACCAGACCGTTGACGAACCACTTGAATCCGACCGGCGTCTCGACGAGCTTGCGGCCGATTTTGTTCACCACACGATCGATGATGGCGCTGGAGACGATGGTCTTGCCCACCGCCGCATCCTTGCGCCAGTTCGGGCGGTGCACGAACAGATAGTCGATGCTTGCTGCGAGATAGTGGTTCGGATTCATCAGCCCGCCGGTGCGGGTGACGATGCCATGGCGGTCGGCATCGGTGTCGTTGGCGAAAGCGACGTCGAACTTGTCGCGCATGCCGATCAGCTTGGCCATCGCATAGGGCGATGAACAGTCCATGCGGATCTTGCCGTCCCAGTCCAGCGTCATGAAGCGGAAGGTCGGATCGATCGCGGTATTCACGATGGTCGCATCGAGCTTGTAGCGCTCGATGATCGGCTGCCAGTAATGCACGCCGGCACCGCCAAGCGGATCGATGCCGATCTTGACGCCGCTCGCGCGGATCGCGTCCATATCCACGACATTGGCGAGATCGGTCACATAGGGCGTGATGAAATCGTAGCGCTTCACGAATTCGGATTTGCGGGCGCGCGCGATCGGGATGCGCCGCACGCCGGCCATGTCGCTCTCGAGGAAGCCGTTGGCAGCCTTCTCCATGATGCCGGTGATGTCGGTATCAGCCGGGCCACCATTCGGCGGATTATATTTGAAGCCACCATCTTCCGGCGGGTTGTGCGACGGCGTGATCACGACGCCGTCGGCAAGGCCGGAGCTGCGGCCCTTGTTGTAGGTGAGGATGGCATGGGAGATCACGGGCGTCGGCGTGTAGCCGTCCTGCGCGTCGATCATCACATGGACGCCATTGGCGGCGAAGACTTCCAGCGCGCTGACCAGCGCCGGTTCAGCCAGCGCATGGGTGTCGATGCCGATGAACAGCGGGCCGTCGATGCCGGCGCTCTTGCGGTAATCGCAGATCGCCTGGCTGACGGCGAGAATGTGGTTCTCGTTGAAGGAATTATGGAGCGCCGAGCCGCGATGGCCGGAGGTGCCGAAGGCGACACGCTGCGCGGGAATCGTCGGGTCCGGCTTGCCGGCGAAATAGGCCGTCACCAGCCGAGGCACGTTGACCAGCAGGGACGGATCGATGGTTTTGCCGGCCAGCGGACTCACATGGGCAGCCATTTGTTCTCCTTCATACACCTAGAGCCCTGAAGCGGCAGAGCCGCCGCCGGGGCTCAGGACTCTTGGCATGTTTTGGAGGACAAATCAGCTGTTTGCGAGGCGCCTGTGGCCCGCAACGGGGCTCAGGACCGGCCGAAGGTCCGGTGCGACACCCATGCCAACGGGACGGCGAAACAGACGAACATTGCGACCACGGCGGCGGCAACCAGCATACTGTCGAAAGGCATTTCTCTTCTCCCTGAGTGATGGAGAAGAGTGTGAGCCTCGCGCGATGACTGCGCCTTGAGATGGGTCAAAGGCGTAAGTTTGAAGCGGCAGCACGTCGGATGGGTAGAGCGAAGCGAAACCCATCGCTTTCTTGCGTACAAATGATAGGATTCGCTCCGGCGCGATGCGCCTCCGCTCTACCCATCCTACGCATTTGAGATGGGTCAAGATTGCGGTGGGAGATGCGGCGCTGCCCTCTCCCCGCAAGCGGCGCGAGGTAAGAAAACGAAGCTAGGCCGCAGCGAGCTGATCCAGCCGGTCGGTGGACAGCAGGCGCACGCCATCGGGCACCACGACCACGGTCTTTTCCCTGGCGAGTTTGGTCAGCGTGCGGCTGACGGTCTCGATGGTCAGGCCGAGATAATCGGCGATGTCCTGCCGGCTCATGGGCAGCGGGACGTTGACCGATTTCGCGCCGATGCGGCCATAGCGGGCCTGCAGGTTCAGCAGGAAGGCGGCGACCTTCTCGTCGGCGGTACGACGGCCGAGCAGCAGCATCTGGTCCTGCGCAAGGCTGAGTTCATGGCCGGCGAATTCATGCAGGCGGCGCAGCAGATGCGGCTTGCCATCGACATAGGTCAGGAAAGCGGCGCGGCTGAAGCGGCAGACGCGCACGGGCGTTACAGCCTCGGCGGCGACGCCGTAACGGTCCATCAGCGCAAGTCCGAGGAAGTCACCAGGCAGCGCAAAACCGACGATCTGGCGGCGGCCATCGGGCAGCGACTTGTACAGCCGGACGATGCCTTCGGTCACGTTGAACACGCTGCCGGCCAAGGCGCCCTGGTCGAACAGCATGGTCTTGGCCGGGAAATTCTTGACCTGGCTGAGGCGATCGAGCTCGTCGAGTTCCGCCGGTGCCAAAGCGCCGCAGACGCTGAACAGGCGCACCTTGCAATCGTCGCAGCCGTTTCCGCCGCGGCCGTGCTTGCAGTCGTGCTCTCCGGCACAGGTCTCGACCGCTGGCTCTGCGAAGGTCATGGCAGTGTCCATCTCTGGTTTCGTCTTGTGAGGCTGAAAATCACTCTACACCATTTGACATGGATCAATCCCGGACGCTTTGACCCATATCAATGCCGGAACGGCCCATCCCCGCCAATTTTGCGGCCATGCGGGAATCCAGCCATGAATGAGGAATATCAGGCGCAACCAATGACTTGGGCCGATGCCCGGGCCGCCTATCCGCTCGTCTATCTGCACGATGCCAGCATTACGCTGGATGCATGGCTGGATTTCGTGCGCCGACGGACCGATGCCGATTCCGGCGACAACGGGCTGATCGTGATCCGCGACCGGCGAGACATCGTCCATGCGCTGTTTGCCTACCGCGTCGATCTCGACCTGCGCGGCTGCAACCGGCTCTGCATTGCGCAGCTGATCGTGGCCCAAATTCCCGGCTCGCAGATCGACCATGCCGTGGTTGCCTCGACCAGCCAGGTCGCAGCGTCGCTGCGCTGTCCGAGCATCGTCATCGAGCAGCCGTTCGATCTGATGCCCGGCTCCCCGATGCGGGCGCCCACAGCCGCGTGAGCGGCTCATTTCAAATCGGAAAATCCGATTGCAAGCACCAATAACATTCGTTTGTCAAAACTCATGGCGGACCTAGGCTTGATGGCATTCCGGGGCGGCGACGCCCGGCCCTCGATCATGCAGGAGCCGACCATGAAAATGATCATTCGCCCCGACGTATCGGTCGCTCTCGCGCTGTTCGCCTTTGCTGCGGCGATCGTCGCACGCCTGACCACTGCCCGAGGATCTCGGCACAATGCCGATGAGATCGCGGCCATCGTTGCGACGTCGGGGCATCCGTCCGGCGCCTAGCCGAACCGACGCCTCGCATCACGCCCTCGTTGCCGGACGTTTCGGCGCCCTCGCCTGCCCTGCAGGCGCGGGCTTCTTGTTGGCCGCGTCACGCGCAAGGCGATGCATGAGTGTGACCGCTTCGGCAATGACCGTGTCGTCGCGATCCCCGGAATAGGCGACATAAGCCGACATCGAAAACACCGGCGCGTTTGCGACGACATGCAATCGCCGAGCCTTCAGCAGGGGCGTAACGATGCGTCGCGGGAAATATCCGGAGCCGCCATTCTCCAGCACATGCTGCAAGCCGAGCCAGCCTATATTGGCAGTGAGCGATGGCCCTGCGAAATCCGGAAACAGCGCCATGTGGCGCGCGTAGAATTCCGGACCCCAGTCGATATAGACGTAACCCGGCTGCGGCAACGGCGCGCTGTTCCTGCTGGTCGACACCAGGATGAGATGGTCCTCGAACAACTGCTCGACCTTGAGCCCGGGCCGGCTCTGCGGCGTATACATCACACCGATATCGATACGACCTTCAACGAGGCCCTGCATCAATTCGGGTTCAAGGGCACTCTCGGCGCGGATCGCGATATCCGGATGTTTCGCACGCATCAGCGGCAACCAGTGCAGCAGATACTCCTCCCACAATCCGATGCGACCGCCCACGGTCAGCGTACCGCTGAATCCCTTGGCGATGCCCACGTCCTGCCGCGCCTGTTCCACCGTGCGTACCAGCGTGGACGCGTGCTTCTGAAACTGGCGGCCGGCCGGCGTCAGCGCGGCCCCCGCCTTGTTGCGCACGAACAGCGTCACGCGCAGCAACTGCTCCAGCGTCTGGATCCGCGCGCTCACCGTCGACTGCGTGACATGGAGCTTGTCCGCCGCGGCCACGAAATTCCCCGCGCTCACCACCGCAAGGAATGTCCGGGCCAGTTCGGTATCCATGACGACGCTCTCCGGCTACGCGCCCTCGTCGAGCGCGACCATCTCGCGCTTCCTGCGCAGCGCTGGCAGCAAGGGCGCGATCAGCAATACGACGGCCAGCACGAGACAGGCCGCCGAGATCGGCCGCTCGACGAAGGTCATCAGATCGCCCTGCGACAGGATCAGCGACTTGCGCAGATTGTTCTCCAGCAGCGGACCAAGCACGAAGGCCAGCACCAGCGGCGCCGGCTCATAGCCGAACTTGCGCATGAAGTAGCCGATGACGCCGAAGCCGACCATGACATAGACGTCGAACACGTTGTTGCTGCTGCAATAGACGCCGATGATGGTGAACAGGATGATGAGCGGGAACAGCACATTGTAAGGCAGCTTCAGCAGCTTCACCCACATGCCGATCAGCGGCAGGTTCAGCACCAGCAGCATGACGTTGCCGATATACATGCTGGCGACGATGCCCCAGAACAGGCCGGGGTTCTGCGTGATCAGCAGCGGGCCAGGCTGCAGCCCGTGGATCACGAAGGCGCCGAGCAGCAGCGCCATCACCACGTTGGGCGGAATGCCGAGGGTCATCAATGGAATGAACGCGCCACCGGCCGCCGCGTTGTTCGCGGCTTCAGGTCCGGCGACGCCTTCGATGGCGCCATGACCGAAACGCTCCGGCGTTCTGGACAGACGTTTCTCCAGCGCATAGGACGCGAAGGATGCGACCACGGCGCCGCCACCCGGCAGGATGCCGAGGAAGAAGCCGAGAATGGTGCCGCGCCCGATGGGCCCGGCACTGGCTTTCCAGTCTTGCTTGTTGGGCAGAAGCTGCGTGATCTTCGCATTGATGATGTCGCGCTTGATGGCCTGCTCCGTGTTGAGCAGCACTTCGCCTAGCCCAAACAGACCCATCACCACAGGCACGAGGCCGATACCGTCGATCAGTTCGATGCGGCCGAAGGTCAGCCGCGGCTGCGCGGTGATGCTGTCGAGGCCGACAAGGCCGAGCACGATACCGATGCAGGCCATCAGCAATGCCTTGGCCATCGAGCCCTGGGTGAGGAAGGTCAGGACGACGAGGCCAAGCACCATCAGGCTGGCATATTCGGCGGGGCCGAAGGCAATGGCGACCGAAGCGAGCGACGGCGCCACCAGCATCAGCATCACCAGCGCGAAGGTGCCGGCGATGAACGAGCCGAGCGCGGAAATGCCAAGTGCCGGACCGGCACGGCCCTGTTTCGCCATCTGATGGCCGTCGATGCAGGTGACCACGGAGGCGGCTTCGCCGGGGATGTTGACGAGGATCGAGGTGGTCGAGCCGCCATACATCGAGCCGTAATAGATGCCGGCCATCATGATGATGCCGGATTCCGGCGTGCCGGACAGTGTGACAGGCAACAGCAGCGACATTGCCGAGATCGGGCCGATGCCCGGCAGCACGCCGACCAGCGTGCCGATGAACACACCGATGAAGCAATAGAGAATATTGACGGGCTGCAGCGCGATGCCGAAGCCGTGCATGACATTGACGAGAACATCCATGATCTGTGTTTCCCGTCAGCCGATTTCGAACATGCCCGAAGGCAACTGGATCAGCAGGGCGTGTTTCAGCACCCACCACACACTGAGCGGCGCCAGCACCGCAAGCGGGATCGCCAGCGTCCAGCGCACCGGATCGATGACACGCAACAGCAGCAGCATCAACGGAATGGTCGAGATCAGGAAGCCGAGCGGCTCAAGCGCAAAGGCATAGGCCGAGAGGATGACGATGATCGCGACCGGCTTGCTCCAGCTTGCGCCTTCCCAGCGCGAGCCGAAGGTCGGGCCGCCTTCCGTGATCGAAGCCAGCACGATGGTCACGGCGAAAGCGCACATCAGCAGGCCGATATAGAACAGCATGAAGCCGGAGCCGGGGTCGTTGATGGTACCGAGCTTCAGCTTGAGGCCGGAGCGAATGACGAACACGCCAAGCGCAATGCCGATCACGCCGGTCCACAGTTCGGAATTGTTGAGCCGGAATGGCGGGCGGGTTTGGTCAGTCATCGCTTCTGTCCCGGGAAATCAAATTGAAATGAAGGCGCATGCGATGGCTTCACCGCATGCGCCCGATGTCGTTACGCGACGATCAATTCGCCTTCTTGCCCAGGCCGATGCTCTCGATCACCTTGCGCTCGGAATTGGTGACCTCGACGACGAACTTCTTGTAGTCTTCGGTGTTCTTGTAGTTCGGCACCATGTCGTATTTCGCCAGCGTCGCAATGACAGCGGGATCGTCGATGGCCTTCTTGAAGGCGTCGTGCAGCTTGGCGACGATCTTCGGATCCATGCCCTTCGGCCCGGCGATGCCGAACGGCGAGTCGTAGACCATCGGGTAGCCGCTCTCCTTCAAGGTCGGCGCATCCGGGAAGTTCGGCGAACGTTTGTCGGTCCATACCATCAGGAGACGCAGCTTGCCGGCATCGACCAGCGGCCGCCAGCCGGTGGAATCCGCCTGCAGCATGGTGTGATTGCCGAGCACGGCGGCATTGGTTTCCGCGCCGCCCTTGAATGGCACCTGCGTGAGCTTGATGCCGGCCAATGCCGCGATCTGCTCCATGCCCACATGCAACGAGGTGCCGGTCCCCGGCGTCGCATAGGTCACCTTGCCGGGATTGGCCTTGGCGAAATCGACCACGTCCTTCCAGGTCTTGAACTGCGAATCCGCATTGGTGGTGATGCCGAAAGTGTAGCCGGTGAGATGGATGATGTAGCTGAAATCCTTGTCGGGATTCCACGACACCTCCTGCATCAGCGGCAGACGGAACACCGTGATCGGAATCTGCGAGATGGTGTAGCCATCCGGCTTCGCCGCGGCCGCCATGGTCGCGGGACCGACCGTGCCGCCACCGCCGCCCTTGTTGTCGACGGCGATCGACTGGCCGAGATGCTTGGACGCAGCATCGGCAATCGCACGCATCGAAATGTCGGTGGAGCCACCGGCCGGCCACGGCACGATCAGCGTGATCGGTTTGGTGGGATATTCCTGTGCCTGGACTGCACCGCCGAACATGGTGGCGACCGCGGCGAGCGCGACGGCAGTGGACAAAGCAAAGCGATTGCGTTGCAACATGTATTTCTCCCTCTGCGATTCCGGGGTGATGCCCGGACCGGCTGTATTTTTATTGTCGTCGTTCAGTCTAGCGCGGAACAAACCCAAGAAAAGGACATGTTTCCGAACCCGACTGCGAACGCGTTTGGCGTCACTTGCAATCAACGATGATTTGGTCGCCGCCGCAATTCGCAATGCGCATAGACCATGCGACATTCCGTCTGCACGCGGAGATCGCCGGACTGGAATATTGATCGCGGCGGCGAGAAATTCCGCCTGCAAAAATAACTGAAAGAATTTCAGAGGCGATGTCGGATCGCAGCCGGCCCAAACGTCCTTTGCGGGACAATCGCCAAAGAGAACATTCAGAACGCATACCCACTGGAGTCCATCCGATGAGCAAACTGATCTTCGTCAACCTGCCAGTCACCGACCTGCCCCGCGCCGTCTCCTTCTATGAAGCGGTGGGTGCCACCAAGAATCCGCAATTCTCCGACGACACCGCCGCCTGCATGGTGTTCTCCGACACCATCCACGCGATGCTGCTGACCCATGACAAGTATCGCCAGTTCACCTCGAAAAAGATCGTCGATGCGAAGACATCGAGCGAAGTTCTGATCTGCCTCTCCGCCGACAGCCGCGACGAAGTCGATGGCCTCGTCGCCAAGGCGAAGGCCGCCGGCGGCGGCCTGGATCCGACGCCGGTGCAGGATTTAGGCTTCATGTATGGCCGCAGCTATGAGGACCCGGACGGCCATATCTGGGAAGTGATGTGGATGGACATGGCCGCGGCGCAGGCTGCGATGGCGGACTGAGCAAGCAAGAAAGGGAACGACGATGTCGAAGATTTCCCCCTGCATCTGGTACGTGAACGAGGCCGAAGCGGCCGCGAAGTTCTACTGTTCGCTACTGCCGAACTCCTCTGTCGACACCGTGCAGCGCAGCCCGATCGACACGCCGTCCGGCAAGGCCGGTGACGTCCTCGTGGTCGGCTTCACACTGGCCGGTCAAAGCTTCATCGGCCTGAATGGCGGCTCGCCCGCCCAGTTCAGCCATGCGGTGTCCTTCACCGTCCATTGCGACGATCAGGCAGAAACTGACCGGCTCTGGGATGCCCTCCTCGCCAATGGCGGCAAGCCGCAACAATGCGGCTGGCTTAACGACCGCTGGGGCGTTCCGTGGCAGATCGTGCCCAAGGGCTTCACGGAGATGGTCGCCAGCGACAATATCGAAGGCTCGAAACGCGCCATGACGGCGATGATGGGCATGGTCAAACTCGACCTGCCCGCGCTGAAAAAGGCCTTCGACGGCGGCTAGATCCCGGTCATAAATGCCTGATCCGGCGGCGATAGCGACCCGACCCCAAAATCGGTGGCCGGGTGGCAGGAACATCGATTTCAGGCACCGATTTCACACGCTGCCTTGCTTGACATCGAGTCCCCCGACTTCTTATATGCCGCGCATTCGCCGGGGGACAATTTGTCCCCTCCGGATACCGTGGCGGGGTAGCTCAGTTGGTTAGAGCACGGGAATCATAATCCTGGGGTCGGTGGTTCGAGTCCACTCCTCGCTACCAGTTTTCTCCTTGGTTCACAGTATCTTAGGAAGCCTGCCACCGAGCGGGCTTTCTGCATTTTTGCGCTGTACCGAGGTGGCTGACAGCTTGGATCCGTCAGCCCACCCTCACCATTATCTTTGGCGCGTCGAGATCGCTTCGCTAAAATCGGCCAGGTCGGGGTTGAACCGCTGCGCTTCCTCCAGGAATGGCGCGTGTCCGGAATCCGCATGAATCTTTAGACTTTCGTGAAATCGGGCTTTCGCTTCTCTATAAAGGCAGAGAAGGCCTCGCGAGCTTCCGCGCTCTGAAGCCGCTCTTTGAAAAGAGCGCTCTCCTCCGCAATCCTTTCGACCATTTCCTGCTGCTCCCGCATCAAAAGCTTTGTATGGCGAAGTGCGCCCGTCGGACGCTGCGTCAATGTCAGGGCGGCGGCCGCCGCCCTCCCACGAACCTCGCCGAGAGGGACAACGGCATTGGCAAGTCCGCATTGAAGTGCGGTTGCGGCATCCATCGGCTCTCCCAACGCGAACATGGCATAGGCCCTCACGTGCCCGATCCGCGAAGGGAGCAACCAACTCGACGCGGCTTCGGGCACCAGCGCCAGATTGACGAAAGGCGTGATGAGGCGCGCATTGTCCGCCAGGTATACGAGATCGCAATGCAGAAGCATTGTGGTTCCGACCCCGACGGCGTTTCCCTGGACGGCCGCGACAAGCGGCTTGGTCGCTTTTGCTAGATTGCCGATGAACCGGAAAGCGGGACTTTCGCTGGTTTCGTTTGCCTTGGACTGGGCCGCGAAGTCCGCTAGGTCGTTGCCGGAGGTGAAGCTGTCGCCATCGCCCTGAAACAGAACGACCTTGACGGCGGGATCCCTTTCGGCGCGTTCGAGGCCTTCCGACATCGCGTTGTACATCGCTCCGGTCAGCGCGTTCTTCTTCTCGGGGCGCGAGATCGTGAGCGTCATCACGCCATCGACGACATCCGTCTTCACATGATCCGTCATGCCATGGTCCTCAGCTTGCGGCGCGCAGGGGTTCGCGGGCAGAGGCGTCGAGAAAACCGGTCAAGCGCTGGCGGATGATGCTTTCGGCGTCCGCCATGATGCGATCGATCAGTTCCTTGACGGTCGGGATGTCGTTAATGAGGCCCGCAACCATGCCGCAGCTCCAGGCGCCGGCGTCCATGTCACCGTCGACCATGACTTTCGGATACACGCCCGCCACTTCGTTGATGATGTCGCCGATGACCAATGAGTCGCCCTTAACGCGTTCGGTTGCGATCAGCCGCTCGACTCCGGCGTTATTGAGAACGCGCTCGGTATTCCTCAGCGAGCGCATCACCAGACGCGTATCGAGTTCCGACGCCTTCACAATCGCATCCTTGACGTTCTGATGGACCGGCGCCTCTTTGGTTGCCACGAACCGGGTGCCCATGTTCATGCCCGCAGCGCCCATCGCGAGCGCCGCAACCAGACTACGCGCGTCGGCCATCCCTCCCGATGCAACGAACGGGATCTTCAACTCTTCGGCAGCGCGCGGCAGCAGAATCATGTTTGGCATGTCATCTTCGCCGGGATGGCCGCCGCATTCGAAGCCGTCGACGCTGACGGCGTCGCAGCCGATCTTCTCCGCCTTCAACGAATGGCGAACGGAAGTGCACTTGTGGATGACCTTGATCCCCGCCTGTTTCAGGGCTGGCATATATTGCTCAGGGCTTCGACCTGCGGTCTCCACCGCCTTGATGCCGCCTTCCTTAATGGCGGCGATGTATTCTGGATAGGGCGGCGCGTCGAACGTCGGAAGAAATGTCAGGTTCACACCGAACGGCTTGTCGGTCATGTCATGACAGCGCGCGATCTCCTTCGCGAGCTTCTCAGGCGTGCGCTGGGTCAATCCCGTGATAATGCCGAGGCCGCCGGCATTCGAGACGGCCGCGGCGAGTTCGGCAAAGCCTACATAGTGCATGCCGCCCTGAATGATGGGATGTTCGATCCCGAACAGGTCTGTGATCGCGGTTCTCATGATCGTCTCCGACTCTCGCTGTTTAGGTTTCTGATTATCAGTGAACGATCTCGAGCAAACCCGCGGCACCCATCCCGCCGCCGACGCACATCGTGACCACCGCGTACTTCGCCTTGCGACGACGCCCCTCGATCAACGCATGACCCGTCAGTCGCGCGCCGGTCATGCCATAGGGGTGACCGACCGCGATGGAGCCGCCGTTGACGTTGAGCCTCTCGGGATCAATGCCGAGTTTGTCGCGGCAGTAGATAACCTGGACCGCGAATGCCTCGTTCAACTCCCAAAGATCGATGTCGTCGATCGTGAGACCATGACGTTTGAGGAGACGCGGAACGGCGAAGATCGGACCGATGCCCATCTCGTCGGGCTCGCAACCCGCCGAGACGAAGCCACGAAAGATTCCGAGTGGCTTCAGGCCCTTCTGGGCGGCGAGCTTGTCACTCATGATAACGGTGGCGCTGGCACCATCCGATAGCTGGCTCGCGTTGCCGCCGGTGATCGTGTAGCCGGGACCCTTCGCGGGCTTCACCTTGGCCAACCCCTCGGCGGTGGTGTCGGGGCGCGGGCCCTCGTCTGTCGAGAGCGTGATCTCGTTGTAGGAGATGGCGCCGGTCTCCTTGTTCGTCACGGCCATCGTCGTCTTGATCGGCGCCAGTTCGTCATTGAAGCGGCCGGCCTGCTGCGCGGCCGCGGTGCGGCGCTGACTTTCGAGACTGTATTCGTCCTGCGCGTCCCGAGAGATGTTGTAGCGTTTTGCGACGTTTTCGGCCGTATCCAGCATGGCGATGTAAGCGTCGCCTTTGATCGCCAGCAGCTCTGGGTCAACCGCGTGCCACTGATTCATATGCTCATTCTGGACGAGGCTTATGGATTCACCGCCTCCACCGACCGCGACCTCCACGCCATCGAAGATCACCGACCGAGCGGCAAGCGCGATCGCCTGAAGCCCCGACGCGCACTGTCTGTCGATGGTGGTGCCGGCGACCGTGACGGGAAGACCGGCGCGAAGCAGAGCCTTACGCGCGATGTTCGACCCCGTCGTGCCCTGCTGCATGGCGCACCCCATCACCACGTCCTCGACTTCTCCCCCGACGATGTTCGCACGAGCGAGCGCCGCCGAAATGGCGTGTCCCATCATGGTCGCACCTTCGGTATTGTTGAGCGCGCCCTTGTAGGCCTTTCCGATCGGGGTGCGGGCGGTCGATACGATTACGGCTTCGGTCATTTATTATTTCCTTTGCTGCATGGGACGGGCGTGACTGCATGTCACGCGGCGCGGGCGAATCGCATCAGATGGAAAGCGGGGTCGCCGAACTGGATATCGATGGCGCCGATCCGCTTGAAATAGTGACCGACCTTGAGCTCGTCGCTCATGCCCATGCCACCGTGCAGCTGGATCGCCTGTTCGCCGATGAAGCGTGCAGCATATCCGACCTTTGTCTTCGCGCCGGAGGCGAGCTTCGTGACATGGGCGTCGTCGGAGGCCAGCGTCAAGGTCAGATGCTGCATGAGTGAGACGGCCTCCTGCAGTGCGATGAACATGTCGACCATTCGGTGCTGCAACACCTGAAATGATCCGAGCGTCACCCCGAACTGCTTGCGGGTCTTGCTGTAGTCGAGTGTCGCCGCGTTCAATTCGGTCATCGCGCCTATGGCCTCGGCACACAATCCGCCGATGGCCCGGTCGCGGCAGTTTTCGAGTGCAGCACTCCCCTGTCCTTCGCGTCCGAGCAGGTTGCTCGCCGGGACTCGGACATCCTTCAGCGTGATCTCGGCCGCCCGCCTGCCGTCGATCGTCCGGTAGCCTTGCATGTGCAGACCGGCCGCTCGACTGTCGACGATGAAGAGGGACACGCCGTCGCGATCGCCGTCCCGGCCGGACGTCCTTGCGGAGACGATCAAGCGGTCGGCGCACGGGGCTCCGATCACGGCGGCTTTCGTTCCCGACAGGACGTAGTCATCGCCACGTCGGTCGGCGGACACCGACACCTTATTGAGATTGTAGCGAGATCCGGGTTCGGCCCAGGCCAAAGCCCATGTCGCTTCCCCCGCGGCAATCTCGGCGAGCAATTCCTGGCGTTGACCATCGGTGCCCAAAGCCTCGATCAGCCCCCCCGCCAGCACAACGGTCTCGAAATATGGCTCGACGACAAGGCTGCGGCCGAACTCCTGCATGACGATCATGGTCGTCAACGGGCCGTTTCCGAGGCCGCCATGTTCCTCCGCGAACGGTGCCGCCAGAAGACCGAGGTCGGCGAACTTTGCCCACACCGCGCGACTCCAACCATCTTCGCCCGCGACGATCTTCGCTCGTTCATCGAAGCCGTATTCATCCTTCAGGAAGCGTTGCACGCTGTTGCGGAGCAATTCCTGGTCTTCGGTCAGTTCGATGTCCATGGACGCCTCTCCTGGTGCGGGTCAAAGACCGAGCACGGCTTTCGCGATGATGTTGCGTTGAATCTCGTTGGATCCGCCGTAGATGCTGAGCTTGCGCGAGTTGAGGTATTTTTCCGCCGACGTATGCCCATACTCAGGCCCGGGCATGAAACGGTTGCCACTGACGGGATGCTCCCGAAGAGCGACGCCGTAGTTGCCCATCGCGCGGTGCGTGAGGTCGGTAATGCGCTGGAAGATCTCGGTGCCTCTGATCTTGAAGAGCGATGCGGCCGCGCCGGGATCGATACCGCGCGACATCTGCGCGACGACCCTCAATTCCGTCGCTTCGAGGGCCAGCACATCCAGTTCGACACGGGCGATCTCACGGATGAACTCCGCGAAACTCGGATCGTCCTCGGGAATTTCAGCCCTGACGATGTCCTTGAGCCGCCGCAGGTACCTGGTCGAACGACCGATACCCGCCATACTGGTGCGTTCGTTGCCGAGGAGGAATTTTGCGTAGGTCCAGCCTTTGTTTTCCTCGCCGATCAGATTCTCGATCGGCACTCGCACGTCCTCAAGGAAGACGTCGTTGACCTCATGTGAGCCGTCGATGGTGATGATCGGGCGCACGGTGACGCCGGGCGTCTTCATGTCGATCAACAGGAAAGAGATGCCCGCCTGGGGCTTTGCGGACGGATCGGTGCGGACGAGACAGAAGATCCAGTCCGCGTGCTGCGCGAGAGTAGTCCATGTCTTGTGCCCGTTGACGACGTAGTGATCGCCGTCGCGAACCGCCTTGGTCCTGACGGACGCTAGATCCGACCCCGAACCCGGCTCCGAGTAACCTTGGCACCACCAGTCCTCGCCCGACAATATGCGCGGCAGGAACCTCGCCTTCTGCGCGTCCGTCCCGAAGGTGTAGATGACCGGACCGACCATGGTCACGCTGAAGGCGAGCGGCGGAAGCGTTCCCGCACGCGAGGTCTCCTGCTCCCAGATGAAGCGCTGGGTCAGCGACCAACCGGGGCCGCCATATTCCTTCGGCCAGAGCGGCGCGATCCAGCCCTTCCGATGGAGGATCCTGTGCCAAAGGAGCGATTGCTCTTTCGTGAGATCCGTCTCGGGATTCGCGACACGCATTTCCTTCGGGTAGTTTTCCGCGATGAAGGAGCGAGCTTCGTCACGAAATGCCGCGTCTTCGGCCGAAAGGTTGAGCTCCATGGCGAGCTACCACTTCTCGCCGAATGGACGAATCTCATGCTCGAAGGTCCACGCGTCGCGCGGTTGCTGGTAGAGGGACCAGTATGCCTCGGCGACCGCCGCCGGCCGCATGAGCCGGTTCGGATCGAGGTTTTCCATCGCCTTCGGCCCTTCGCGGCTGGTGATCAACTGCCGCACCCATTCCGTGTCCACGCTAGAGTCGATGATCAGGTGCGCGACATGAATGTTCTTTGGCCCGAGTTCCCGGGCCATCGATTGCGCGACGGCCCGGAGACCGAACTTGGCGCTCGCGAAGGCTGCGAAACCGTTGCCGCCGCGCAGGCTTGCCGTCGCTCCCGTGAAGAAGATGTTCCCCTTCCCGCGTGCCAGCATTGCCCGCGCCGCCTCGCGTCCAGCGAGGAAACCCGAATAGCACGCCATTTCCCAGACCTTGCGGAACACCCGCTCCGTGGTCTCGACGATCGGAAAATTGACGTTGGCGCCGATATTGAAAACGCACACTTCCAAGGGAGCATGGGCGTCGGCATCGGAGATGAATTTCACCATCTCGTCTTCCTTGCGCGCATCGAGAGCCCGTCCGAACACGGTTCCACCGGCGGCCTCGATCTCCTTGATCAGCGGCTCCAGCTTCTCACCCTGGCGCCGGCCTACGAATACCGTAAAGCCTTCGGCTGCGAATTTTTTGGCGATTTCACCGCCGATGAAGTCGCCTGCTCCGACGACGGCAACCGTTGCATTGCGTTTTTCCAACTAAGTTCTCCCGGAAGCGAGTTTGGCGCGACGACAGCCGCCGCGATCTGATTAGCTGCGCAGCGACTCCGCCAGCTTGTGTTTGAGGATCTTGCCGGTGGACGTGGCCGGCAGCGCCGGCAGCACGATGATCTCGGACGGGCGTTTGTAGGATGTCAGTTGAGGGCTGACATGTGCGATCAGGTCGTCGGCGGTCGTCTCGGTACCCTGAAGAAGCTGCACGAAGGCCACGACCTCCTCGTTGCCCTCGACGGGTCGGCCGACGACCGCGCATTGCACCACGGAGGGATGCGTGCTTAGCACCGCTTCGATCTCCGCCGGGTAGACATTGAAGCCGGACCGGATGATCATTTCTTTCGTGCGGCCTACGATATAAAGGCAATCGCCTTCGAAGCGTGCCAAGTCGCCCGTGTTGAACCATCCGTCCGGATCGATGGCCTTTGCCGTGAGATCAGGCGCGCGGTAGTAGCCGCGCATCACGTTGCGGCCACGGACATGAAGCTCACCGACCTCACCCGCGGGCTTCGCCACGCCATCCATTCCCAGGATCTTCGCTTCGATGCCAGGCAACAGTGGCCCCACAGCCTGGTCGTCGCGCGGGGCATCGATGCGTACCCCCGACAGTCCGGGCGAGCACTCGGTGATCCCGTAACCGTTCAGCAACGGAAGCCCAAGCTCCTGCTGCACTCGGGACTTGAGCTCGAGATCAAGCGGCGCCCCGGCAACAGCAATGAGGCGCAGCGAACCTGGATCGAGCCTCTCCAGACCGTTGACAGCTTTGTACTCCAACAGCCGCTGATAGGTGGCAGGAACGCCGTTGAGGATGGTGATGCCCTCTTCCGCGATCGCCTTCGCCAGCGCGGCCGGATCATATTTGGCGACCAGCCTGACAGTGGCGCCGGTCATCAACGTCATGACCAGCAACGATATCCCGACGATGTGCGAGATCGGCAGCACGATGTACTGCTTGTCCGCGGGTGTCATGCGACGAATTTCGGCCGTCGTCTTCGCGCTGACGAGAAGATTCTCATGCGTCAGCATCACGCCCTTCGGCGTGCCGGTCGTGCCCGACGTGTAGATCAGGACGGCGACCTGGTCCTTCGCGCGTTCCTCGACCGGTTCGGGAGACGTCTCCTCATTAAGTGCCGTGATCGCGATCTCGGAAAGAGGTCCAATTGCCTGGACCTGAGCCTCGTATCGCGCGGCATGGGTGGCCGCTTCCTTCGAAACGCCGACGGTAAGCAGCACGCGCCTGGCGCCGCTGTGATCCCTGATCTGATCCAGTTCGCGCGCGGACAGCCGCGGATTCACGACGATGGCCCAGACATCGAGACGGCTCGCCGCCAGAAGAAGGCCAGCGAGAGCAATGCTGTTTTCACTGACGATCATCAGGCGATCGCCCGGCCTCATGCCGATTTTCGTCAGATCCCGCGCGATGTCAGCAACCGCGTCGCGCAGGTGGCCGTAGGTCCAGGATCCCCCATCTTCGACCAGCGCGACCCGGGTCGGCGTTTCCGCTGCATGTCGATCGATGACGCTGTGGATGCGGCGAGGTAGCGAGGCAAGTATGCGGGTCGCGTCGTCCGGCTCAACCGTCTTCAACATTTTTGTCCTCCCTGGAAAGAGCCGCTTTGGCGCGGCTTCTATCGGTTATTGAATGACCTAGGCTCTTCTCGACCTGAGCGCGGACCTCTGCTCGACGATCGCTTCTTCGACGTCCCTGAGACTGTCCTTACCGAAGAAGATCTCGCTTCCGACAAAGAAGGTTGGCGACCCGAACGACCCGCGAGCAACCGCGTCATTCGTGTCCTTGATGAGCTTCTGCTTGACGTCGTCCTGTTGCGCCCGGGCGATCAACCTGTCGATGTCGATGCCGGAGGATTTGAAGGCCGCGGCAAAGACGTCGGGGTCGTCCATCTTCTTCGGCTCTTCCCACATGTGATGGTAGGCCGCGGTAAAATACGGCTCGAACACGCCTTCGAACCGGGCCGCGACCGCGCCGCGCATCAACATCAGCGTGTTGACCGGGAAAAAAGGGTTGCTCCTGAATTTCGTGATGCCGTGCCGCCGGATGAACCGCTCCGACTCCAGCTTCTGGTATTCAGGCTTGTTCTTGATACCGCGCAGGGATTCTGCGGGCGACATGTTGCCGGTGGCCTTGTAAATGCCGCCTAACAGGACGGGAACGTACTCGAATTTAATGCCGGTGCGACGCTCGATGCCAGGCAGCGCTGCCTCTGCAAGATAGGCATTCGGACTACCAAAATCGAAATGGAATTCTGGCTTCAATCGGTCGGTCACACACGCCTCCTCTTCGATCTTCGTGGGCGCGATCGAGCGTCCGCCCTTACATTCACGCTAGAGTTCTATTTTAGAACTGTCAATCGACAAAACCATTACCGGGGCACAAAGGTAATATCTCTATTGTTTTGAGGTACGTACCAAAATAGAATGTAGCAAATACGCTGTCCGGAGAGACTGAATGAAATGGGATGCACTTGAGGAGGAGCCGTGCTCGCTGGCACGCACTGTCGCAGTCATTGGCGACCGCTGGAGCCTGATGATTTTGCGCGAGTGCTTTCTGCGCAAGCGCAGGTTCGATGCTTTTCAGGCGTCGCTCGGAATCACGCGGCATCTGCTGGCCGACCGGCTCAAGAAGCTCGTTCGCTTCGGCGTTCTGCGACGCATTCCTTATATGGAAGCACCCAAGCGGTACGAATACATTCTGACGCAGAAGGGTCTCGACCTCTACCCGATCATCATGTCGATCGTCCATTGGGGCAACATCCATATGGTCGACTCGCGCGGCAGGCCGATGCTTCATGAGCACAAAACATGCGGCAAGTATTTCGACCCGCTTATGATTTGCTCGGAATGCGGTGAGCCGGTGCTCGCCAAGGAAGTCCACGTCCATCCAGGTCCCGGAGCTCGCGAGGCCGTTGCATCCAAAGGAAGAAAGACTAAAGCAAGCGCCGCTTGATTCCTTGGCCCATCCGCCCGCTGTTGGGACGGACCAAGGAAATGTCCCGGTCACTCCGAGCTTGCGTCCAGCACCTCGCCAAACGGCTCCCAGCTCGTCCCGCTCCAGCGCTGTAACTGTAGCTGTGTCCAGACCATGTTATTGGTTGGACTGGTGTTGATCCGGATGCCGGGTGCGGCCACCGGCAACGCCATGTCGTGGATGGCCTTTGCCTGTATCACGATGTTCTTCCGTGACAGATCGTCACCGCATTGCTTGAGGATCTGCTCCAATATCATGCCCTGCATGTAACCCGTCAGGTAACTGGTGTTGCTGTAATCCGAGCCGGGCAAATACTTTTCGAAAAAGACCTTGTAAGCCTTCACGCCTTCGTCGTTCTCCCATCGCACGTCTGAAGGGTCTTTGCTGATAGTGCCGACGACGACGCCTACGGATTTGTCCAGTCCCGCCGGACGCAGCGTGCCTCCGACCGAACTCGACGGAAAATTGATGACAACCGTCGCCTTCCAGCCGATCTCGGAAGCTTTTCGGATGGCCTGTGCGGCGAACTTCGGCGTGCCGGCGATGAAGAGCGCTTCGGCACCTGAGCTCTTGAGATTGACGACCTGCGAGTCTACCGTCGGCTCCGATACTTCGTAAGCAGCAGTTACGACGCGCTTGTCGAAATCCGCCTTCATGAACGAGCGGAAAGCGTTCACGTAGTCCTTACCCAAGTCGTCGTTCTGGTAAAGGATCGCGTATTTCGCCGTCGGTAGCGCCTTGTTCAAGAACTTCGCGTAGATCTTACCTTCGGTGTCGTAGCTGACCAGGCCGGTTGTGGCCAGCGGAAACTCCTTCCCATCGGTGAACTTGCTTGAACCGCTCACCACAGCAATGCTGGGTACGCCCTTTCCTTTGAGGTACTTGGCGACGGCAGTATTTCCCGCTGTCCCGAGCTGGCCGAAGATGAAGGACACTTCGTCGCTCTCGACGAGACGCCGGACATGCTCGACGGCTTTCGGCGGGCTGTAGGCATCATCCAGAGCAATGTAGTTGATCTTTCGGCCGTTGATGCCTCCGCGATCGTTGATGGATTGGACATAGGCGACCAAGCCTTTGCCCGTGAGCCCGATGGAGGAGGCTGGACCGCTAAACGGGTAGACCCCTCCGATTTTTATCTCTCCGGACGTGACGCCGGGAGCGTCTGCCGCGCGGGCCTCCACGCAGCCAAACAAGCAGGCAAGCGACATCGCTAACGCAGTCGATATTCGACGCATCGTAATCCTCCCCTGAAGCGCGCCGAGTGACAGGTACGGCGGCGTGCGATCATTCGATCGCGATTTTCGGCTGAACGCCGACGCCTGGATTAGTCAGTTCTTTTTTAGAACCTGTCAATGGCGATTTCGGACCCCCTCCTGCTCCACCTGCCTGGCGCGCGACATTTCAAAGGCGCCTTTGGGCCACGAGCAGTCATGCCAGGGGGTCACGGGCTGACACATAGTCCGGCGTCCGCTGACCAAACCAGAACCCGTTGCAACACGCTGCTCTGATTAGGCAGAGGCCGACCCGGGCGACTGGAAGCTTCAACTCCGATCGAGCTTCGGCGCCTGAACAGCGGTCAAGCTCGTCGATCGCCTCGATCCGGAAAGCGCGGCTATTTCCCTGCGACGCCTACAGGCAATTACGGGATGAGACCCGTCGCGCGATAGGTCCGGATCGTCCTGTCATAGATGGCGATGTCCCGGCAACCGCGCGCGACGAGCTGCGCCCCTTCAATGGCAGCAAAGATCGCCATCGCGTGTTCCCGCAGATCCTTCTTGCTCGCCGAAGGCCTTGCCCGCGAGAGCACCTTGCTAAGCCAGCCCACGTTCATCTCCGCGAATTTATCGATCTCGGTTCGGACACCCGCGGGAAGGTCGTCGAGTTCCGCGCTCATGATGCCGCACAGGCACATGCGATTGTTGTTGGCCAGTGCCGAGCGAAAGATCTCAGTATATCTGTCCATGCACCAAGTCGCATCGTCGGAGGTCGCCAGCTTCGCCAGATAGTCGGCCCCCTCCTCGGTATAGCGCCGAGCCAACGCGGCGCCGAGGTCGCCCTTCGTCGGGAAGTGGTAGTGCACGCTGGCGCTTTTAATCCCGACCTCTTTCGCAAGCTCGCGAAAGCTCAGCGCATTGTAGCCATGCGACTGCACCGTCGCTCTTGCGGCGGTCATGACCGCCTCGCGCACGTCCGTCTTGGTTTTTGCCATCTATCGGTCCCAGCCTATCACTCGATAGATAGTTGTTGACGTCGAAAAAAGGAAGGAATAAACGCTCGGGACGCTGTCTACCTATCGATAGATAGATTAAGGAGCCTATCATGAGAATCTTCGATCGCCCCGGCTTTCCCAATCCCGCCCGTATCCGCATCGTCCTGGCCGAGAAAGGCCTCGACCCGCAGGTCGAATTTGTTTCCGTCGACCTCATCGCTGCCGAACACAAGCAACCCGCCTTCCTCCAAAAGAACCCTTCGGGCGTTCTGCCGGTCCTCCAGCTCGAGGACGGCACCTACATCGCGGAGGCCACTGCCATCACCGAATATCTTGACAATCTCGACGGCGATCCGCGCCTCACCGGCAAGACACCGAAGGAAAAGGCCGTCATCCACATGATGCAGAAGCGGGCCGAATCCGAGCTGCTCGATGCGGTCGGCAACTACTTCCATCACGCGACACCGGGTCTGGGCGCTGAGCTGCAGGTGTTCAAGAGCCCGGAATGGGCTGGCCGCCGGGAATGGGGCAATCGCCAGCGCGATCGGGCGCAAGCCGGCATGAAGTACTTCGACACAGTGTTGCAGGACCATTCGTTCGTTGCCGGCGATGCATTCTCGATGGCCGACATCACCGTGTTTGCCGGGCTGATGTTTGCGGACGCCGCCGGCATTGCCATTCCGGAAGATCATTCCGCGCTGAAGGCTTGGCGCGCGAAGGTCTCCGCGTTGCCGAGTGTCAAGAACCGCAGCGGCCAGATGTTCGTCGCTGACGACCTGCGCAGGCTCGGCTTCTGATCCCACACGCGAAGGCAGTCCGAACGCGCCCACCCATTCGCCAATCACGCCAACCCAGGCGGTCTATTTCTCACGGAGCTTCTTCATGTCTACGATCACAACACCCAACAGCGCGTCCCGGCGCAACCTGCTGAAAGGGGCCGCCATCGCCGGTGTCGGACTGGCGGCTAGCGGTGCCGGCGCAAGCCCCGCGGCGGCAAAAGCAACTCCGTCAGCACGTGCAAGGCCGACGGCGGACCGCCTCATCACGAAAGACGGCACCAGCCTCTACTTCAAGGACTGGGGCACCGGGCCGGCCGTGGTGTTCAGCCATGGCTATCCGCTCTCATCCGACGCGTAGGAGGACCAGATGTTCTTCCTGCAGCAGAACGGCTATCGCGTCATCGCGCATGACCGTCGGGGGTTCGGCCGCTCGAGCCAGCCATCCGGCGGCTACGACTATGACACCTTCGCCGACGATCTGGCTCAACTGGTCGAGGCGCTCGATCTGCGCGAAGCCACCTTCGTCGGCCATTCGATGGGCGGCGGCGAGGTCGCACGCTATGTCGCGCGTCACGGCCAGAGCCGCGTCGCCAAGGTCGCCTTCGTCTCCTCGGTGACACCGTTCCTGCTCAAAACCGCGAGCAATCCGAACGGTGCTCCGAAGGAGCTATTCGATACGTTCCGCGCAGCCGTGCAGGCAAACCGGTCGCAGTGGAATCTCGATGTCACCATGCCTTACTACAGCTTCAACCGGCCGGGGGCACATGTCTCGGAAGGCCTGCGGGAGAGCTACTGGCGCCAAGGGCAGGCAACCGGCTTTCTTGCCGCCTACCATGCGCTCGGCGCCTTCTCGGAAACCGATTTCCGCGATGATCTCAAGAAGATCACCGTCCCCGCTCTGGTTGTCCACGGCAACGACGATCAGATCGTCCCGCTGGAGATCTCCGCGAAGGTGACTGCCAGGCTCGTTCCACATGCCAAGCTGATCGTTTACGATGGCGGCTCGCATGGATTGCTGCACCTCGACAAGGACCGCTTGAACGCCGACCTGCTGGCGTTTCTTCGCAGCTGACCCTGTCTCGTTGAAGACCCCGGGGGGCCGGCCGCAGCCGGCCCCGGCGTTTTTGGGGAGGCCCCGACGCGATGATTTCCTGATGGCTTCCCGCTGCAACCGAAGAAGTTCGGTTGACTCTGTGTAATTACACATTTAAAAGCACCCCATGTCGAAGCTCGCTGGTCCCCATCTTTGTTATGCCCTCGCCGCTCGCCAGAACGCGCGGCACTTGAGCCGTCTTTACGACAATCACCTGGCCCCCGCCGGTCTGTCCGTCTCGCAATTCTCCATTCTATCGCTGCTGGAAGCCTACGAGACACTCAAGATCAGCAACTTGGCGCAAATGCTGAGCATGGAGCGTACAACGCTGGTCCGTGCGCTGAAGCCGCTGCAGACGGCCGGATGGGTCGTGGCAGGTCGAGCCGATAGCGGTCGATCCTTCGATGTCGAACTCTCCCGCTCGGGCCTGAACAAGGTGGCAGAGGCCCTGCCCTACTGGAAAAAAGCCCAAGCCGCATTTGAGCGGGAGGTCGGGCGGGACCGCGCCGCCCGCATGCGCGATGAAATTCACGAGATGAATAAAAGCACGTAGTTCCCCTTTTTTTTCACTCAATGTGTGTAATTACACATAACATTCTCGGTTCAACCAACTCCACGGAGACAATGATGACCAACACATTCCTCGTCACCGGCGCTACCGGTGAGACCGGCCGCTACACCGTCCGGCGCCTGCTCGAGAAAGGCCATGCTGTCAGGGCGATGGTCCACAAGGAGGACAAGCGTGCGGAGACGCTTCGCAGCGAAGGCGCGGAGGTCGTGGTCGGCGACCTCTTCGAGCATGACGACGTTATCCGCGCCGCCGCCGGCACCACTGCCGCTTACTTCTGCTATCCCGTCCGTCCCGGCATCATCCAGACGACGGCGTACTTCGCCGATGCGGCCAAGCGCGCCGGGCTGAAGGCCGTGATCAACATGTCGCAGATCTCCGCGCGCGAAGACTCCAAGAGCCATGCGGCGCGCGATCACTGGATCGCCGAGCGGATTTTCGACTGGTCGGGCGTTCCCACCGTACACCTGCGACCGACCTTCTTCTCGCAATGGCTGCTCTACCCGTTTGCACGCAAGACGATCGTCGAGCAGAGCATCATCGATCTGCCCTACGGTACGGGCCGTCATGCGCCGATCGCGGCCGAGGACCAGGCCCGCCTGATCGCCGCCCTCCTGACGAAACCGGCCGCCCATATTGGCAAGACCTACACGCTCCATGGACCGACCGAGCTCGACCAGCCCGGCATCGCCGCGGCCATCAGCGAAGTGCTCGGCCGCAAGATCAGCTACCAGCCGCTGACCATCCCCGCCTATCGCGAGCGCCTCGAAAAATTCCGCCTGCCTGAGTTTCTGATCCAGCATTTCTGCGCGATCGCTGTCGACTATCAGAACGGCATCTTCTCGGGTGCAGACAAGATTATCGCCGACGTGACGGGCGTACCCCCGATGACGGTTCAGAACTTCGTCACGTCGCACCGGGCCGCCTTCGACAGTCTCGACGCGGCCACATGAAGCCGCTCCGGCGGGCTCAAACTCACCTCCCGTCCATTCCGGACCCGCTTGGCGCTCGACGGGCGCGGACTTCGTGCTGAGGCGAATAAGCCCTGGATTCAACAAACGGGCGGCACGAAGAACGATCCGCTTCGCAGATCACAACCGAGGCAATGACTATGACCACGTCCCAAGGAAAGTCGAGAATGCTATGGTCGGCCCTGGCGCTCTGGACCTGCATATCCAGCAACGCCTTCGCCGCGGACGTGAGCTACAAGTTCGTCAGTATCGACGGCATCAAAATATTCTATCGTGAAGCAGGTGACCCGCAGAAGCCAACGATCCTCCTGCTTCACGGATTTCCCTCATCCTCACACATGTTCCGGGATTTGATCCCCGAGCTTGACGACCGCTTTCACGTGGTTGCTCCGGATTATCCAGGGATGGGCAACAGCGAGGCACCGCCCGCCGCCAAGTTCACCGCCACGTTCGATTCTGTCGCCGAGATTATGGACAAGTTCGTTCAGGCCATCGGCGTGACAAACGCGATCCTTTATATGCAGGATTTTGGCGGTCCCATCGGAATGCGGTTGGCCGTCAAGCAGCCGGGCCGGGTGCGGGGCATCATCATCCAGAATATTCCGGTTTCACTGGATGGCTGGGAGCCTACGCGACTGAAGGCGGTTCAGGACAATGCAGGGCCGGAAACGCCGGCAAAGCGCGCTGCCGCGGAAAGCCGTGTCGTGCTCGCAACCGACCTGTTTCTCTATCGGCACGGCGCGCGCAACCCCGCTGGTCTCAACCCCGACGCCTGGACGAACGACGCATTTGCGCTAGCCAACCCTGAAAGCCGGAGAGTCATGACGGATCTGCAGATCGATATCCCGTCCAATCTCTCGCTCTATGCGCAATGGCAAGACTATCTTCGAGCCAACAAGCCCAAGACCCTTGTCGTCTGGGGCGATGGCGATCCGATTTTTGTCCCACGTGGGGCCGACGCATATAGGGGCTTTGTGCCCGAGGCGGAGATTCACCACTACCATACCGGCCACTTCGCGCTCGAGGAAGAACACAGCGACATCGCGCGACAGATCATCCGGTTCTTTGGAAAGTGATCGCCGGTAACGTCCCCCACGATTCACTTCCCTGCCCGTCTATGACAGCTATCCGGTCGCGCCAACGGGCCGCGATAGACCGGAGGCGATTTTTTCCGCGATGAAGGTCATAACCGTGCGGACCGCCGGGTTACGCTGCATGTCCGCGTGAACGACCAAATGGACGTCGCGCGACGGAGGCTTTCCTTCAACCGGGAGCGCTGCCACCCGCGTGTCCTCCTCGACCAAAAAACGAGGCAACGCCGCGATGCCGATGCCCGCGCTCGCCGCAGCAAGTTGGCTTGTCAGATCATTGCTCCTGAACACGATGCGACGCCCGTCCGCTATTGTTCGCAACCATTCCTGCTCCGGCACATGATCAAGAGATCCGTCGTAAGCGATGAACTGCCATTCCTCCGGAGGCTTCAGCGAATAAGCGGGGGCAGCGTAGAGACCGTACGCGACACGTCCGATCCGGCGCACGACGCTGCTCACTTCTGTCGGCGGCGAAAGCCGTACGGCGATATCAGCCTCCTGGCGACCAAGGGACGCCAAGGCCTGACTGCCTAGCAGGCACAGTTCCAGATCGGGGCGCTGCGCGCGAAGTTCGGCAAAGCGCGGCGCGAGGAAATAGCTCGCGAGTGCAGGCGGCGCGCTGACTGTGACCATGGCAGGCGATCCCGCCTGGCGCGCTCGCACCGCGCGCTCCAAGGCATGGGCGTGCGCCTGCATACCCTCGGCCATCCGCGCGACCTCCCGGCCAGCGTCGGTCAGCCGCCACCGCTTCGAGAAACGTTCCACCAACGTTTCACCGAGTGCTCTCTCAAGGCCGGTGATGTGACGAGCCACGGTCGCGTGATCGACCTTGAGCAGACGTGCGGCGCGCGAAAGGGTACCGGCCTCCGCCAACGCAATGAGGTGTCTCATATCGTCCCAGTCAAACATCGGCGCAGACTCTCACAAGCGATGTGAACTATTTCACCCTTCCCCTTGAGCGGTGTCCAGACATTATATGTTGATCGTCATCTTGAGGATCGGGATGCGCTAGCAGCGGCCAGTCGTGACAGTTCGACGATCTGCTAGCGCGCCTTGCTTCTCACCATAGCATTCCCGCGACAGACGACCCGGGCCGTCTTCGCCTCATTGATCGCGCCCCCGATCGCTGTCGCCAATTCCGCGCGTGAAGGAAGCCCCTTGTACAAGATCCTGCTGCTCAGTCTCGGCACCTTCGCTCTTGGTATCGACGCCTACATCATGGCCGGACTACTACCTGGCATTGCTGGGGGTTTCGACGTAACGATCTCCGGAGCCGGTCAAACGGTCAGCGTCTTTACGGTGTGCTATGCGGTGTCTGCTCCGCTCTTCGGCGCCCTGACCGCCGGCAAGCCCACCCGTCTCGTGCTGGCTGCGGCCCTGACGATTTTCACACTGGCAAACGCGCTGAGCGCGGTGACGACCAGCTTCCCGCTCCTGCTGGTGTCGCGTGCTATCGCCGGGATTGGGGCGGGCCTTTATACGCCCACGGCCCTTAGCACCGCCGCGAGCTTTGTATCTCGCGGCCAGCGCGGGCGCGCGCTCGGAGCTATCGTCGGCGGTCTCGCGATGGGGACCGCAGTCGGAGTCCCTTGCGGCCTCCTTCTCGCCCAAGACATGGGATGGCGCGCCACGATGTGGCTGGTGACGGCGCTTGGCGGGTTGGCACTCGCAGGAATCCTCCTGCGACTGCCCACGGCGGCGGCGGCCACACCGCCATCGCTGCGCCAACGCATTTCGGTTCTGATCGATCCGCGAGTTGCCGCCACGATCGCCGTTTCGTTCGTAACGTCGGCGGGGTCGATCGGCCTCTACACCTATGTCGCGCCCCTTCTGCACGCTTCTGCAGGCGTCCAGGATGCGCTGCCGTATCTTTGGGCCTGGAGCCTTGGCGGGCTTGTCGGTATCTATCTATCCGGGGTGATCATCGACGCCACCGGCCGTCCCGAATGGGTGATGTCCGGCATCCTCGTCGGAATGACAGCTGTGTTCGTCACACTCACTTGGGCGCTCCCAAATGCGGCTCCCGCGCTGCTGTGGTGCGCCGTCTGGGGTGCGGGGGCCTGGTCGACACAAACCCCGCAGCAGCATCGCCTGCTATCGCTGCATCCCGACAAGGGGAGCATCGTCGTCGCCCTGCAGAGTTCGGCACATTATTCCGGTAGCGCCGCCGGTGCGGCGGTTGGCGGCCTAGCACTTGGCGCCGGCGTCTCCCTGACGCAATTGCCCACCCTGGCCGGCCTCACGCTGGCAGTAGCGCTGATCGGCCAATTCGTCATCGCCGTGTGCAGCAGATCGAGCGATCGCGGCCGAGCCGATTGTCCTCAACCACACCCTGCATCAGTCCGCGAGGCTGTCGAAGGAGAGCCATTATGAAAGCCATTCAATACCGAACCTTCGGCGGCCCCGAGGTGCTCGAATATGTCGAGCTCTCCGAGCCCGAACTCGGCCCAGGCGATGTTCTGATCGAGACGTCTGCTATCGGCGTCAACTTCCCCGACATTCGCGAACGCCTCGGCGTCTACAATCAGGCTGAAACGCGCGTTGGAGGCGTCACCCTGCCCCAGGTCGGCGGACTGCAGGTCGTGGGGCACGTACTGAAGTCGGGACCGGGTGCCGATCCAACCCTGATAGGTCGCAAGGTAATGGCGCTCATGCCGAAGGGCGCATACGCCCAGCAGGCCGTTGCCCGCGCCGAGATGGTCGTCGCGCTCGATGAGGCGGCCGACGACGTCGCGATGGCGAGTCTGCCCTGCCAGGGCGTCACGGCCTTTCTTGCTCTCCAGGCCTGCACGACGCTGCGCGAAGGTGAAAGCGTCCTCGTTCAAGGCGCCGCTGGCGGGGTCGGCAGCCTGGCAATCCAGATTGCCAGAGCACTTGGTGCAGGCACTGTCATCGGCACCGCCAGCAGTGAAGCCCGCCGCGCCTTCGTGCGCAACATCGGTGCCGATCATGCAATTGCCTACGACACGCCGGATTGGCCGCAAACGGTGCTGGACCTCACGGATGGGCGCGGCGCCGATATTATTCTCGAGACAATCGGCGGTGACGTCTTCGACCAGAACTTCGAATGTCTCGCGATGCTCGGCCGCTGCATCGTCATAGGGTCGACGCGCGGGCCGGGTCAGCCGCTGGCACCGCGCCGGCTGATGGCGAAGGCGCAGTCACTCGCAGGCGTCTACCTGCCGAGCTTTTTCAAGCGGCCGGATCTGATTCAACGCGCGCTCCGCTTTCTCGCCGATGGTGTCGCCAACGGGTCCATCAAGGCCAATGTCGGCGCGGTCGTGCCGCTCAGCCGTACGGCCGAGGCGCACGGGTTGCTGGAGCGGCGCGAGGTGCAAGGCGTCGTAGTGCTTGACCCACACGCCTGATTGGCCCCGCTTATTGTCCGGGACCGAAGATCGATTTTGACCGACCGCAGCAGCCGTTGTGACAGGCGTTCGCGAAGACTTTTTTTGTCGGGGAAGGTCGAAGTCCTGGAATTTTTGATCGTGCTTACGTCTTCCGTACCTCGCACCCCCTCAGAAAGAGAGCGGCACAGGTACGGACGCGGGCCTCGATCTCCCGGCGCGTCGGAAGCGGCGCGCCACCAAAAATAGCGGCCCGTTGCGGCGCTGACGCAATCATCCCTATGAGAATCCCGGCAGCTTCATCGACGTCATCCAGCGCGATGGCACCGCAGTCACGTTGTACCCGTAGCCAGCCTGCCAGGGAATTGACCATGCGCTGCATTCCGTTGCGATAGAACGTACCCGCGATATCGCTGAATTTGCCCGCTTCCTGCAGCACCATGCGTTGCAGAGCTACCACCTCTTTGTCTAGAGCCAACTCTGCGCAAACCGTCAGCGCATGACGAAGGGCGTGCTCGAGGCCCGCATGCGCGCCCGTCGGCAGGCTGACGCTAGTCAGGACGCGATCAAGGCGCTCGGACACCATGCCCTCGAACAGAGCGGCCTTGCTGGGAATCAACCGGTACAGAGTTTTGGTGGAGACGCCCGCGTGGCGAGCGACGGCCTCCATGCTGGTGGCAGCAAACCCGCTACGCGCAAATTCGTGTCGCGCGCTCTCATAGATGACCTTGCGCGTCTCGTCGTCCGGCCGCTGTTGCGGCCGCCCCCGGTCGCGCCGGTCAGAGGGAGTTCTGGTGCGAGCCATGCTTTTAAATGATGCCTGTCATTCCATTGACACCAGAAAGATAAATCCTAGTTTGGAAAATATCAAGTTTCCTAAATATCCGGCTCAAGCGTCGGACGGACAGAAGCTCCAGGAACAACCGCCATGAACAGTCATTCGCCATCTTTCCCCACAATCGACGGCCCAATCTCTGGCGACGCGGCCCGCAGCCTGCAGCCCGTCTCCGAAAAAATGGCAGATGATGCCACTACCGCGCCGGGTGCTGCCAGACTCAACCTTCGCCGATTGCTAATGACAGGCGCTGCGTTGGCTGTGGTAGCCGGAGCGGCGTGGTATGGCTGGAACTACTGGACCGTCGGCCAGTATCTGGTCTCAACCGACGACGCCTACGTCAAGGCGGACAACACCACTGTCGCCCCCAAGGTCTCAGGCTATCTGCATCAGGTATTGGTTGGCGACAACGAGCGCGTGAAGGCTGGCCAGATCGTGGCGCGGATCGACGACCGCGACTTCAAGATCGCACTCGACCAAGCAGATGCTGATGTCGCCGCGGCGGAAGCGGCAATCGCCAGCAAGCGGGCACAGCTTGAAGTGCAGCAGGCCGTCATCAACGCCGCCATCGCGACCCTTGACGTCGATCGTGCGGCGTTGACCTTCGCCGCGCAAGATAGCAAGCGATACACCGACCTCGCCGCCACCGGTTCGGGGAGCGTGCAGAACGCGCAGCAGGCGCAGTCACGCATCGCCAGCGCGCAAGCCGTGCTGGAACGAGATGCGGCCAATCTGGTATCCGCGCAGAAGCAGGTCGACCTGCTCAATGCCGGGATCGTCCAGGCCACCGCGAGCCGGGCGCGCGCTATTGCGCTTCAAGGCCAGGCCCGGCTTAATCTTGGCTACACCGCTATCGTAGCTCCCGTGGACGGCGTCGTCGGCAACCGCTCGCTGCGCACCGGCCAATATGTGCAAGCCGGGACACAGCTGATGTCGGTGGTGCCGCTCGACGGCGCCTACGTCATTGCGAACTTCAAGGAAACCCAGCTGACCGATGTGCGCAAGGGCCAGCCTGTCGATATTGAGGTCGACATGTTTCCGGGCCATGTCGTGCACGGTCATGTTGACAGCATTGCACCTGCGAGCGGCCAGGAATTCGCGTTGCTACCACCCGACAATGCCACCGGAAATTTCACCAAGGTGGTGCAGCGAATTCCGGTGAAGATTGCGCTGGATCGCGGCAACAGCGCGCCGATCGAGTTGCGACCAGGCATGTCGGTGATCCCGACCATTGAGACGCGAGGCTCCGCACGGGACGGTCAAACCGTGGCGGCGACCAAAACGTCATCCAAAATCTCTGGAGCCTCGTGTCATGTCAAATCCAATCCCCTCAGCCTCGATCTCCGCTTTGCCGACTTCGCGCGGCAGATTTGAGCCTGCGGCCGATCCTGACCGCGCCAGTCTGACGATCTGGGTCGCGGTATTGGCCTCTATGATCGGCTCGTTCATGGCGATCTTGAACATTCAGATCACCAACGCCTCGTTGCTCAATATCGAAGGAGGTATCGGCACTGGCGTCGATAACGGGTCGTGGATCTCGACTTCCTATTTGATCGGCGAGATCGTTGTCATCCCGCTCACCGACTATCTCAGCCGTGTGTTCTCGTTCCGGCGCTACATGCTGGCCAGCGCGACATCGTTCGCGCTCTTTTCAGTTGCCTGCGCTTTCACCCACGACCTGCCATCGATGATCGCCATGCGCGGCCTGCAGGGTTTTGCCGGTGGCGTTCTGATCCCGATGGCATTTACTCTGGTGCTTACGAAACTGCCAAAAGCGCAGCAGCCGATCGGATTGGCGATCTTTGCCTTGTCGGTAACGTTCGCTCCGGCGATTGGGCCAACCATCGGGGGCTATCTGACGGAGAATTACGGCTGGCAGACGATCTTCTTCGTCAACGTGCTGCCGACTATCGTGATGGTGACCGCGCTCGCGCTGACCTTGGAACACAAGCCGATGCAGCTCGGCCTCCTCAAGGAGGGGGACTGGGCGGGAATCTTCACCATGGCCGTAGGCCTTTCGGCACTGCAGACAGTGCTCGAGGAAGGCAACAAGGATGACTGGTTCGCATCGTCGTTCATTCTGCGCCTCGCCGCCATAGCGCTTGTCAGCCTGGCAGCGTTCGTATGGATCGAGCTGACCGTCGAAAAACCGCTGATCCGGCTGCGGCTGTTGACGGGCCGAAACTTCGGTTTCGGCACCATCGCCATGACGCTGCTGGGGTTCGCGCTGTTTGGCTCGGTTTACATCCTGCCGGCCTATCTTGGGCAGGCGCAGGGCTATAATGCCGAACAGATCGGTGCGGTATTGGCCTGGACGGGGTTGCCGCAGCTCGTCCTGATCCCGCTCGTGCCGCGATTGATGAAGCGATTTGACACCCGTTACATCGCCGTCGTTGGGCTTTCCATCTTTGCCTATAGCTGCTTCATGAATACAGCCATGTCGCCCGACTATGCCGGTGACCAACTCTGGATTCCGAATATTGTGCGCGCTATCGGCCAGGCTATGGTGCTCACACCGCTCACCTCGGTGACCACCGGAGACATCGCGCCACAGGACGTGGCCGCGGCATCGGGCATCAGCAACATGCTGCGCAATCTCGGCGGCGCCATCGGCACAGCGACCCTGGCCACGGTGATTACCAAGCGCGAACAGTTTCACTCCAACATCATCGGCCAATCGGTGACGCTCGGCCGAGAGGAAATCCGTAACCGGATCGCGCAGATGACCGACTACTTCATGGCACATGGCGTACCGGACACTGCGGCGGCACGTGAGCAATCCATCATTGCGCTAGGCAAGGCCGTCAAGCACCAGGCGCTTGTGATGGCTTTCAGCGACACCTTTGCTGTAATTAGCGCGGTGCTCGTGCTCGCTGCTGCGGCGGTTTTATTGACACGCAAAGTGAAAGGCAGCGGCGCCGGAGCTCATTGAATAAAAACGAATCTTGCTAACTTTAGCGCTGGCTCCTACGAGGCGAGACAATCTCTGTACGCACTAAGGTGGCGAGGAGTTCGCAGCCGAGCGCACCGTTGTGGGCGTCGATTGCTGGTTCAACAGCCTCTATGTCCGAGTGGTACCAACTCACGCCATCGAGCTCACGGCTATATACTTGGATCGCGATGTCGCTGGCGTTCTCGCCTCCGCGTCCGACACGACAGCAAGCCAGCAACAGAAACAGGATCTCGCCGCTTTCATTCACCTCTGCGGTCCAAAACCCGCCCGGGCCTTCAGGCGCCGTGGCTTCCAGATGATGGCGGGAGAGCGCTGTGGCGATGATCTCGTTGCGACATATCTCGCCAGGGTCTACGCCATGAAGCGGCAATTTGTCCGCCTCGCTGCGAACGATCAGAATTGGTCAAAGAACCGAGCTTTTAATGGCGAACTACGGTGTGTTCAGTTCACGACTGGAGCCAGCGATAGACACCGCCGCCGCCGGTATACCGGCGTGAGTGTCCGTCATCACATAAAGATGGAGCGCGTCTTATGGCCTACATGGACTTATCGACGAGGATGGCCTGATAGCCCAACAGCTTTTCCTTGATCCGAACTGACGACTCTGGGACTGCGATCCCAAGTAAGGCGAGCGATAGGTTATAGCCTAACTCAGCTTCAACCTGCTTCTTCGATAGATCACGGGCTATCCAACCTCTAATAGCCTGCAGCGCGATGCGACGGAGACTCATTGCAAGGGGGTCCTCGGCAACGAATCCTTGAAGATGCCCGTGCTGAACCAGCGCGCGCGTCAGTCGCCGCCAGAATTCTTCGCGCAGTGGCGTCGCAAAGGCCTGCTTCGTCCCGCCCTTTTGATCGAGAAGCTCTCGATACAGGGTCTTATAAAAGACGGGCTCCGAGAACCAGAACTCCGCACACAGCCTTACGACTTCAAATATCTCAGTGAGGGGATCAGCGGTTTGGCCTGACTGCACGGCGTGTTCGAAATCGACCATATCCGCATCGAGCACAGCCAGCAGAACCGCCTGCTTGGAGCCGAAGATGTTATAGGGCGTCACGTGTCCGACCTCGGCCTTCGCGGCCAAGGCCCGCATCGAGAATTCAATCGACTCGGTCTCCGACAGGAGGTCGCGCGCCGCGGCGACAATCCTTAGGCGCAACTCCTCGCGCGTCTGCTCCCGTGGTCCCAACTTGCCCGACTTCCTGCTCGATGTTGCGGCCGCACTCTAAAGCATCCGCGAAGATTCAAGGAAAGCTGTCGCCGCGGCGATCCAGCCGAACCATCCGAACCATCCGCTTGACGCTGACGAAATCTGATTGATATAACGCGTTATATCAAAATGGCGAACAACGCCAATCTGCGCGCTCCCGCTGGGAAGACGCGAAGAAACTCATGAGGAAACGTCGCCATGCGCTTTAGCGGCAAGGTTGCTGTGGTTACGGCCGCAGCATCGGGAATTGGCGCCGCCACAGCGGCGCGCCTCGCGCGCGAAGGCGCGTATGTCTATCTTTCGGACATCGATCGGGAAGCCCTTGCCCGCCAGGCCGGGGCCCTGCAGGACATCGACGGTCAGATTTCCACCGTCGCCGCGGACGTCACCAACCCGGACGAAGTGTCAGCCCTCATCGAGACCGCCGTGCGCGAACGCGGCAGGCTCGACATCCTGATCAACAATGCAGGCATGGGGTCATTCGGCCGTGTGACCGAAGTGACGCCCGAGAACTGGCACCGCGTTTTCCAGATTTGCGTGGATTCGGTGTTCTATGCGAGCCGCAGCGCCATCCCGCACCTGATCGGGACGCGCGGCAACATCGTCAACACCGCGTCGATCTCCGGCCTGTTCGGCGACTATGGTTTTGCCGCCTACAACGCCGCCAAAGGCGCCGTCATCAACCTCACGCGCAACATGGCGCTCGACTACAGCCGGGACAATATCCGCGTCAACGCGGTCTGTCCGGGGCTGGTTGCCACGCCGCTATCCCTCAAGCTGCGCGGCAACGAAGCGGTGATGGCAGAGTATGATCGCCTCATCCCGCTCGGCCGCGCCGGGGAGCCGGAAGAAATCGCCAGTGCCATCGCATTCCTGGCGTCGGACGACGCATCCTACGTGACCGGCGTGAATTTCGCCGTCGACGGCGGCATAACCGCGGCCACAGGCCAACCGAACTTTCTCGGGCATCTCACGCCCCGTCCCTAACCAGCCGCCGCCGACCAACACAAACCAAGAAGACGGAGACGTTATGCACGCATCGACAACTGCTTCCGACAACTGGATCGAGGGCGGAGAACTGCTCGCCCGCACCTTGCGCGATGCCGGCGTCGATATCGTGTTCGCGCTGCATGGGGGGCATCTGGAGTCCTTCTATCGCGGCTGCATCAACAACGAGATCCGCCTGCTCGACTTCCGTCATGAATCTTCGGCCGGCCACGCCGCCGATGGTTATGCGCGCGCAACCGGCAAGCTCGGCGTCTGCGTCATCACCGCCGGACCTGGTTTCACCAATGCAACCACGGCGATCCTGAACGCCCAGCTCGACAGCATTCCGACGCTGTTCGTCATCGGCGCACCGCCGATCCGCGAGGACGAAACCAATGCGCTGCAGGGCGGGTTCGACCAGATCGCGGCCGCGCTCCCGATGACCAAATATGCGCACCGCATCGCCAGCACCGAACGCATCCAGGACCTGACCGCGCTGGCCATTCGCAAGGCCATGACGGGACGTCGCGGCGCCGTCCTGCTCGAACTGCCGATCGACGTGCTGCACATGCGCGCCCATGCCAGCGACATCCGGGCGCCACACGGTCTTCATGTCCATCCGCGCCCGGCGCCGCATCCCGAGGAAGTGACGGCGGCCATCAAACTTCTGAAACAGAGCGATCGCCCCGTCATCATCGTCGGCGGCGAGGCGCGTTTTTCCGATTGCCGCGAGGACCTCATCGCCCTCGCCGAGGCCACCCGCATTCCGGTGTTTTCCAACGCACGTGGCATGGGCGTGTTTCCGTCCGGTCATCCGCTCAACGGTCAGATCGTCGGCAACCTGGCGCTGCTCGGCGATCAGCGTCCCGATGCCGCGCTGCTACTCGGCACCCGCTTCGGCTTCCGCATGGCCGGACGCAGCACCTCATTGCTTCCTGCCGATGCGCGCCTGATCCAGGTGCACAGCGACGCCGGCGAACTCAGCCGCCTGCGTCATGTCGAGATCCCGATCGTCGCCGATGTCGGCGCGGCGATCAATGTGCTGCGCACAGCTGCCGCCGGCGAAACCTGGCCGGAGCGCGCGGCCTGGACCAAATCCGCCACCACCGCTGCCAGCAAATTGCAGGCGGCCTATCCCGAGACACGCGGGCCGGGTGGCATTCATCCATTCCGGGCCGCCGAAGCCGCCGTGCAGGCGGCAGGGCCCAACGCTGCGATCATTCTCGACGGCGGCGAGGCCGCAAGCTGGGCGGCGTTTCATCTCCGTGCCGACCGGCCAGGCCACGTTCAGGGCCTTGGCTATCTCGGCGCGCTGGGAACCGGCCCCGGCATGGCGATCGGCGCGCAGATCGTCGATCCCGACCAGCGCGTCATGCAGATCACCGGCGATGGCGCCATGGGCTTTCATATCCAGGAATTCGACACCATGGTGCGACACCGCCTGCCGATCTGCACCGTCGTGCTCAACAATCAGATCTGGGGTATGTCGATCCATGGCCAGCAGATCATGTATGGCGCGAACTACAGTGCCATCAGCGAACTGAGCGGCACCAACTATGCCAGCGTTGCGATGGCGTTCGGGTGCCATGGTGAACGCGTCACCGACTTTGCAGAGATCGCGCCTGCCATCGCCCGCGCCTACGCCTCGGGTAAGCCGTCCTGCATCGAGATCATGATCGATGCGGACGTGGTCCATCCGGTGACCGTGGCTGCCCTCGGCACCGTCAGCGACGAAAAGCGCGAGATCATGATCCCGTACTACGAGAATATCCCGATCCGGACCCCGGCCTGAGCCATGGGAAATCACACGATCATCCGATGGAACGTCTCATGAAGGCGGCAATATTCGAACGAACGGGTGAGCGGCTTTCGATTCACGAGGTCGAACGGCCGACGCTCGGCGACAACGAACTGCTGCTCAAGGTGGCGTTCACCGGCATCTGCGGCTCCGACCTGCACGCAGCCGAAACGCCGGGCGCCCTCCCACCCGGCACCATCATGGGCCATGAGTTCACCGGTGAAGTCGTTCAGTCTACCTCACCGGGCTGGCAGATCGGCACCCGTGTCGCCACCAATCCGCACTGGGTATGCGAGATATGTGAAAGCGGCGGCAAATGCCATGCGGGGCGCGATCAGGCCTGCGCCAATAGTTGTTTCATGGGCTTCACGTCGGAGGTGCCCGGCGCCTATGCCGAGTATGTCCGCATCCGTGCCTCCCAGGCGATCCGCCTGCCCGACAATGTGAGCCTCCGTGACGGCGCCCTGATGGAGCCCCTCGCCGTCGCGCGACATGCTGTCGACATCTGCGGCGCGCTGACGGGCGACAGCGTCCTTGTCATCGGCGGCGGCCCGATCGGGCTCGGCGTGCTGCTGATGGCCATCCATGCCGGGGCCCGAAAGGTCGTGGTCAGCGAGCCCGATGTGAACCGCCGGGCTTGCGCGCTGCAACTGGGCGCCGCCGCAGTTATCGATCCAACGGCTGAGGATCTGTCATCGGCGATGGTGCGCCTCGGCATCGGCCCGCCCGATGTCGTGTTCGAGTGCGTCGGAGCGCCCGGCTTCCTGCAGCAGACCATCGACGTCATGGCCGTTCGCGCGCGTGCCGTCATCGTTGGCGTCTGTATGACGGAGGACCGCCTGATGCCACGTGCCGCCATTCGCAAGGAAGCGACGCTGAGGTTCGCGCTCGGATATGCCCACAAGGATTTCGAACATGTCAGCCAATATTTGTCTCGTAATCCAGAGAAGGCCGCCGCCATGGTGTCGAAAGTCGTTCCGCTCAGGGAACTTCCTGACGTGTTCGACCAGTTACGAAGCCAGAAATCGCTGATCAAGGTTCTGATCACACCTACCTGACGACCACCTTAAAAAATAAACATGAGGGAGACACGACTATGACGCACATGGACCGCCGTCAGTTTCTGGCGGGCAGCACCGCTGCCGCTATCGCAATGGGCACCGTGGGGGCTCGGGCCGCCGACAGCACGGGCATAACCACGACCGAGATCAAGATCGGATGCACTTCGCCGCAGAGCGGTCCGGTCTCGGCCTATGGAGTCCAGGCTCGATGCCAGGCCGCGTTCTTCAAGATGATCAACGACCGTGGTGGCATCGCAGGCCGCAAGATCAACTTCATCTACTATGACGACGGCTTCAATCCGTCCAAGACGGTCGAGCAGACCCGCAAGCTCGTGGAGAGCGACGAAGTTGCGATGCTCTTCAACAATCTAGGAACCGCACCGAATTCCGCGATCGTCAAGTACCTGAACTCAAAGAAGATCCCGCACATTTTCATTTCCGTGAATGGCGACAAATGGAGTGACTACAAGACCCATCCGTGGACCATGGGCTTCGCCCCCAGTGCCCGCACCGAAGGGGCCATCTTCGTCAAGCACATGCTCGCGGAGAAGCCCGATGCAAAGTTCGCCGTGCTCTATCAGAACGACGACTTCGGCAAAGATTTCGTGCTCGGCGCGCAGGACGCTCTCGGAGACCGCCGCAACACCCAACTCACGATGGTCTCCCATGAGACTTCCGATCCGACGATCGACTCGCAGATCCTAAAGCTCCGGGCCACGGCACCGGACGCACTAATTTCGGGAACGACCGCAAAGTTCACAGCGCAGGCGATCCGGAAGATCGCCGAGACCGGCTGGAAGACGCGGCACTACATCACAGGAGGCTCCTCCTCTTATGCTGGCACGATCGGTCCTGCCGGTCCCGAGAACGCGGTTGACGTGATCTCCTCTGCTTACCTCAAGGACGTCGCGGACCCGGCTTGGAAGGACGACCAGGGAATGAAGGATTTCCTCGCATTCATGCAGAAATACTTCAACGAGGGAAACAAGGACGATTTCTACAACCTGTACGCTTACACGTCGGCGTCCGCGCTGATAAAGGTGCTCGAGCAGTGCGGAGACAACTGGACCCGCGAGAACATCATGGCCCAGGCGACCAACCTCAAGGACGTCGTCGTGCCGACGCTGCTGCCAGGAATTCTGGTCAATACCAGTCCGACGAACTACCGGCCGTTGACGCAGGTTCAGTTGCAGAAATGGGACGGGAAGGCTTGGGTACGTTTCGGAAAGATCTTGGGAGCCTGAGCCCTACGTTTCGGCGCTATAGGTTGGGCCTTCTCAAGGTCGCTCCGATGAGATTCATTCATTCGATAGCGTTCCGTAAGCGCAGGAATCCGCTGTCTTGTGAGGGAGCCATATCTGTGAGAACTGACTTTGGTACGTTGCCTGTAGCAGGTTTCGCGATCGAGATCGACGGCCGGATCAAATCTGAATTCGCCACTTTCGATGGTGCTACAAGCGGCGCGCGCGAACTCAAGGTCCGCTTTCCCCATCTCCAAATTCGGATCTATGACGCGGCCAACAAGAACCGCCTTGACGTTCCAGCGCCCTGATCAGGCACCGCGCATCACCGAACAGCGACACATAGAAATTCATCGCCGCTTCGGCATTGCCCTCGAACATCAGGAAGGTCTTGATCGACTGCACCATCCCGGCACTCCCTCGCTCAACGACAGCATCTCAACACGGAAACGCCCGCTGTGAAGCGGGCGCTTTGACGCATTCAATCGAGAATGAGGCCTATGCCTCGTTGCCGCCTTCCTGACGGGACGCTTCAAACAGGAACCAGGTGCGACGCTCGGTATCGTCGATGTAGTTTTCCAGCAGGCTGGCGCTGGCGACGTCCTTGGCATCGTCGCAAACCTCGTGGGCCTTGCGCATCGCCGCCGCCATCTTCTTGTTGTCGTTCATCAGTTCGCGCAGCATCTCCACCGGCGGCACATAGGCCTCGTCGTTGTCCTTGATGGTCTGCAGTTTGGCGACCTCGCCGATCGAGCGCAGCGTGCGACCGCCGATCTTGCGTACGCGTTCCGCCAACGGGTCCGTGGTCGCAAAAATCTGGTCGGACTGCTCATCGAGCATCAAATGGTAATCGCGGAAATGGCGCCCGCTGAGATGCCAGTGGAAATTCTTGGTCTTCAGGTAAAGCGCGAAGGCGTCGGCTAGCAACCCGTTCAACGCCTTGGCAACCTTGTCCACGGCATCGGCTGAGAGGTCGGTCGGGGTATTCATCTCGGCGGCGATTTTCGGTGTCTTGGTGCTCACGTTACTTACCTTCCTGTGTCGAATGGCTTCATGGCTGGAGGATTGTCTTCAGGGCGGAGGATTTCAGGAAAAAAGGGAGTGGTCTTGGCTGAAAGCACGGCAAATTCTCGAAAACTGCGGTTCTTGAGGGAAAGGCGGTTTCCCCCCCGCCTGAAAACGCTCTAGACCACTCCAACGCATCAAAAATATACGGGTTCCCGATACGGGAACAACAATCGGGCCGAGCCGACGATGGAAGACTGGATCGACTATTACGATTCCACGCATACGATTTACGCGAGCAAACTGCATCGGGACGTGCATTTCGAGGTCATCGCCCGGGACATCATCGGCTACATCGCCTCTAAAGATGCTGTCGTGCTCGACTATGCCTGCGGCGAGGCGCTCTCAGCCGCCAGGGTGGCCGATGCCTGCAGCAAGCTGATCCTGGCGGAGCCTGCCCCCGGCGTTCGTGGCCGGCTGGTCGCCCGCTTCGCACCCAACACCAAAATCCGGGTCCGATCGCTGGAAGAGCTGCGCAACATGACGGCGCAGTCGATCGATCTGGTCGTCATGAACTCGGTGGCCCAGTACATGACGAGCCCCGAACTCGACGAAGCCTTTGCGGTGGTCAAGCGGCTGATGGCGCCCGGCGGCAAGCTGGTGGTCGGCGACATCCTGCAGCCCGATGTCGGCATGGCGACCGATGTCATCGCGCTGCTGAAGCTCGCCCGGGAGCACGGCTTTCTCTGGGATGCGCTCATCGGTCTGGTGCGCACGGCCCTGTCCGATTACCGCCAGTTGCGCACCAAAGTTGGCCTGCAGCGCTACAGCGAGACGGAAATGCTGGCCAAACTGACGGCGGCCGGTTTCCAGGCGTCACGGGCACCGGTCAATATCGGCCACAACTCGTCGCGTATGACCTTCGTCGCCCACCACGCCTTTTGACGGTTTCCAGGCACCGTCGTCCGGAATGTTAGGGTTAACAAAAGGTTCGCGAAACTTCAGGTAGATGACCGGCCCGTGATCGGTAACACTGTGTTCGGCCCGGTGGCGGAAATGTCTACGCGGGGGCGATGCATCGCTCTTTATCCTGGTTCAAGTCCAGGCTGGGCCTCCAACACGCCGGATGGCGCATGAATGGCAAATCACTGAGCAATTGCCGGTTGATGGCACCTTCAAAAGCCTTCCCCGCCCCGTTATAGTGGTCTAAAGACAGCCGCGCGCGAGGATCAGCCTTTGGCTGGTCTGGCGCCCGGGCCCGAGGGACGCGCATATGCGCGCCCTTTTTTTGTGCCGATTTGTCACCACCGCGAGTTTCAATGCCAAAACGCACCGACATATCCACCATCCTGATCATCGGCGCCGGTCCTATTGTGATCGGCCAGGCCTGCGAGTTCGATTATTCGGGCACGCAGGCTGTCAAGACGCTCAAGGAAGAGGGCTACCGGATCGTTCTGGTCAATTCCAATCCGGCCACGATCATGACGGATCCGGAGCTTGCGGACGCGACCTATATCGAGCCGATCACGCCCGAGATCGTCGCCAAGATCATCGAAAAAGAGCGTGGTGATCGCTCCAAGGGCTTCGCGCTGCTGCCGACCATGGGCGGCCAGACCGCGCTGAACTGCGCGCTGTCGCTGCGCAAGCAGGGCACGCTGGAGAAATTCGACGTCGAGATGATCGGCGCCACCGCCGAAGCCATCGACAAGGCCGAAGACCGCCAGCTGTTCCGCGAGGCAATGACGAAAATCGGGCTGGAGACGCCGAAGTCGCGTCTCGCCAACGCCTCGGACCTCAAGAAGCAGTATCGCGACAAGCACAACGCCGAGAAGGAAAAGCTCAGCGGCGACGCGCTTGCCGAGCACGAGCGTCAATGGATCCTGCAGGAAGGCGACCGTCGCAAGCGCTATCAGGAGCACGCCCTCGGCCAGGCATTGATGGCGCTCTCCGAAATCGGCCTGCCCGCGATCATCCGCCCGTCCTTCACCATGGGCGGCACCGGCGGCGGCATCGCCTATAACCGCGAAGAATTCCTCGACATCATCGAGCGCGGCCTCGACGCGTCTCCGACCAACGAAGTGCTGATCGAAGAATCAGTGCTCGGCTGGAAAGAGTTCGAGATGGAAGTCGTCCGCGACAAGAAGGACAACTGCATCATCATCTGCTCGATCGAGAACCTCGATCCGATGGGTGTGCATACCGGCGACTCGATCACCGTCGCACCAGCGCTGACGCTGACCGACAAGGAATACCAGATCATGCGCGACGCCTCGCTGGCGGTGCTGCGCGAGATCGGCGTCGAGACCGGCGGCTCCAACGTGCAGTTCGGCGTCAATCCTGCCGACGGCCGCATGGTCGTGATCGAAATGAATCCGCGCGTGTCGCGTTCGTCGGCGCTGGCCTCGAAAGCCACGGGGTTCCCGATCGCCAAGGTCGCGGCGAAGCTTGCCGTCGGTTACACGCTGGATGAAATCGCCAACGACATCACCGGCGGCGCGACCCCGGCGTCGTTCGAGCCGACCATCGACTATGTCGTCACCAAGATTCCGCGTTTCGCCTTCGAAAAATTCCCGGGCGCCTCGCGCACCCTGACCACCTCGATGAAGTCGGTCGGCGAAGTGATGGCCATCGGCCGCACGTTCCAGGAGTCGCTGCAGAAGGCGCTACGTGGCCTGGAAACCGGCCTGACAGGTCTGGATGAAATCGAGATCGAGGACCTCGGCCGCGGCGACGACAAGAATGCGATCCGCGCTGCGCTGGGCACGCCGACACCGGACCGCCTGTTGCAGGTGGGCCAGGCCATGCGTCTGGGCTGGACCGACGAGGAGATCTTCAACTCCTGCAAGATCGATCCGTGGTTCCTCGCCGAGATGCGCGACATCATCGAGATGGAAGCCAAGGTGAAGGCCAACGGCCTGCCGGGCAACGCCTTCGGCATGCGTACGCTGAAAGCCATGGGCTTCTCCGACGGGCGCCTCGCGGTACTCGCCGGCAAGACCGAAGCCGACGTGAAGGCGCTGCGCCGTTCGCTCAACGTGCGCCCGGTGTTCAAGCGCATCGACACGTGCGCCGCCGAATTCGCCTCGCCGACCGCCTATATGTATTCGACCTATGAGTCGTCCTTCGCCGGTGCCTTCGCCGACGAAAGCCAGCCGTCGGACAAGAACAAGGTGATCATCCTCGGAGGCGGTCCGAACCGCATCGGTCAGGGCATCGAGTTCGACTATTGCTGCTGCCACGCCTGTTTCGCGCTCGCCGATGCCGGCTACGAGACCATCATGGTCAACTGTAATCCGGAGACCGTGTCGACCGACTACGACACCGCGGATCGCCTGTATTTCGAACCCCTGACTGCCGAAGACGTGCTCGAGATCATCGACACCGAACGTCAGAACGGCACGCTGCATGGCGTGATCGTGCAGTTCGGCGGCCAGACCCCGCTGAAGCTCGCGCGCGCGCTGGAAGCCGCCGACGTGCCGATCCTCGGTACCTCGCCGGATGCCATCGATCTCGCCGAAGATCGCGATCGCTTCAAGCGCATCCTCGACAAGCTCAAGCTCAAGCAACCCAAGAACGGCATCGCCTATTCGGTCGAACAGGCGCGCCTCGTCGCGGCCGATCTCGGCCTGCCGCTGGTGGTCCGTCCGTCCTATGTGCTCGGCGGCCGCGCGATGCAGATCATCCGCGAGGAGAGTCAGCTCGGCGACTACCTGCTCGGCACGTTGCCGGAGCTGGTGCCCGGCGACGTCAAGGCGCGCTATCCGAACGACAAGACCGGCCAGATCAACACCGTGCTCGGCACCAATCCGCTGCTGTTCGATCGCTATCTGTCGGACGCAATCGAGGTTGACGTGGACTGTCTGTGCGATGGCAAGGACACGTTCGTCGTCGGCATCATGGAGCACATCGAAGAAGCAGGCATCCATTCCGGTGACAGCGCCTGCTCGCTGCCGCCGCATTCGCTCGATGCCGCGATGATCGAACGGCTGGAGAAGCAGACCTGCGACATGGCGCTCGGCCTCGACGTGGTCGGACTGATGAACGTGCAGTTCGCCATCAAGGACGGCGAGATCTACGTGCTCGAAGTCAATCCGCGCGCGTCGCGCACAGTGCCGTTCGTCGCCAAGGTGGTGGGTATGCCGGTGGCCAAGATCGCCGCGCGCATCATGGCCGGCGAGAAGCTCGCCGACTTCAATCTGAAAAAGCGCAAGCTCAACCACGTCGGCGTCAAGGAATCGGTCTTCCCGTTCGCGCGCTTCCCGGGTGTCGATACGGTGCTCGGTCCCGAGATGCGCTCAACCGGCGAAGTCATGGGCATCGACTCATCGTTTGAAATCGCCTTCGCCAAGAGCCAGCTCGGCGGCGGCACCCGCGTGCCGCGCAAGGGCACCGTGTTCGTGTCCGTGCGTGAGAGCGACAAGACCCGCATTCTCGACGCGGTCAAATTGCTCTCGTCGAACGGCTTCAAGGTACTCGCGACCTCGGGCACCCAACGCTTCCTGGTCGACAACGGCGTGCCCGCCGAAAAGATCAACAAGGTGCTGGAAGGCCGGCCGCACATCGTCGATGCGATCACCAATGGCGAAATCCACCTGGTGCTGAACACAACCGACGGACCGCAGGCGCTTGCCGACAGCCGCTCGCTGCGGCGGGCTGCCCTCTTGCATAAAGTGCCGTATTACACCACTCTTTCGGGTGCCGTGGCGGCGGCACAAGGCGTCCGGGCCTATCTGGGCGGGGACCTTGAGGTCCGCACATTGCAGAGTTACTTTTCCGAAACCTGATTTCGGGCGGACTGCAGGTCCGACGGGATCGGGAATAAGCAGGGCTCGACCGGAACTCGCCGGTCGCGTCTTTGTTTTGTTTCGGCACGCGAAGCCGGCATCTAAAAACTGGCTGCAAGCGCAGCCAAGCCGACATCTTGCAGAACAAATGGTTTCATGCGCGCGCTGCCGCGTGCCGCATGACGTTAAAGGACGAAGAGAATGGTTGAGAAGGTCCCGATGACAGCCGGTGGATTTGCCGCGCTGGAGGTCGAACTGAAAGAACGTCAGTCGGTCCATCGCCCGCGTATCATCGAGCAGATTGCGGAAGCACGCGCTCACGGCGACCTTTCGGAAAACGCCGAATATCACGCCGCCAAGGAAGAGCAGTCGCATAACGAGGGTCGCATCAGCGAGATCGAGGACAAGCTCGCGCGTGCCGATATCATCGATATCTCGAAGCTGTCCGGCGACACCATCAAGTTCGGCGCCACCGTGACCCTGATCGACGAAGACACCGAGAAGAAGACTGTCTGGCAGATCGTCGGCGAACCCGAAGCGGACGCCAAGAAGGGCCGCATCTCGATCACCTCGCCGCTCGCCCGGGCGCTGATCGGCAAAAGCAAGGGCACGTCGGTCGAAGTGGTCGCGCCGGGCGGCGCCAAGGCCTATGAAATCGCGAAGGTCGAGTGGCGCTGATCGACAACGCCTAGCGTAGATGGAAAGCCGCGCCTCAAGCGCGGCTTTTTTATTGCAGTGCTTCCTCTATTGCAGTGCGCTGACGCCGCCCCGTCGTTGCTCGATCAAACAATAGCGAAAGAATTCGAAATAATTGTCACGCGGCTGTGTTTGTATAGGGGGAACTTCCGAATGCACTTGGCTTGAAAAGTGCTTTCATCCGTGGTCGGACCAAAGCGTTAAATACGCATCGTAGCGTCTGACGATTCCTTCACTATTTCTAACTGGGGGACTACCAATGAACTTCGATACCATCACCGCCAAGTACCAACCTGTCGTGCTGAGCCTGCTGCGCTTCGTGACCGGCTTGCTGTTCCTGCAATACGGCCTGGCAAAACTGTTCAAGTGGCCGCCGGTGCCGATGTTCGAGAAGGTCGAGCTGTTCTCGCTCTATGGCGCTGCCGGATCGCTCGAACTGATCGGCGGCAGTCTGCTCGTGCTGGGACTTTTCACTCGGCCAGTGGCCTTCATCGTGGCTGGTGAAATGGCGCTCGCCTATTTCATGGGTCACGCGCCGCGTGGCTTTTTCCCGATCCTGAACAATGGCGGCCTCGCCATCATGTTCTGCTTCACCTTCCTGTATCTTGCCTTCGCCGGCGGAGGCCCGATCAGCCTCGACGCGATGCTGCGCAAGAAGAGCTGAGCTCGACATCACGACAATAAAAAGGGCGCTCACCGCAAGGTGGGCGCCCTTTTCTTGTGGCAGCGGCTCTTAGTCCGCGGTCTTCAACTCAAGCGGCACGGCGGCGGCGTATTTCGAATTCTGCAGAACCAGCGACGTGCGGACGTTGCGGACATGCGGCGCGGCCGTGAGATGGCCGACAAAATCCTGGAAGGTCGCCATGTCAGGCGCCACGCATTTCAGGATGAAGTCGATCTCGCCCGACAGCATCCAGCATTCCCGCACCAGAGGCTCCTTGCGAACGAAGTCCTCGAACGCCTTGAGGTCCGCATCGGCCTGGCTCGACAGGTGAACCGAGGCGAACACGGTCACGTCGAAACCGAGCAATCGGGGGTCCAGCAACCCGCGATAGCCCTGGATATAGCCGGCTTCTTCCAGGGTCCGGACCCGCCGCAGGCAGGGCGGCGGCGAAATGCCGACGCGTTTGGCGAGTTCCACATTGGTGATTCGGCCATCGGCCTGGATTTCACTGAGAATCTTGAGATCGATGTCGTCTAGGCTTTTCGGCACGCGGCGCGGATCCTGGCTGGTATTCAAAGAAACCCTTTGAACTCTCTTAGCGCAGGAGCCGCAACTTGCGCAATTTTATTGCGCGTGCATCGCAGAAATTAAGTGTCTCCGGGGGAAAAATTGCCGGGATGAATTGCAATTCTTGCATGGCTCGCCAGATATTCTAGACTAGCAGACAAGACTTTCGACGCCGCAGCGGCCTGTTCGCCGGCACATTTCGCCTCAGCAATGACCAATTTCCCTTCAGAAAGGGACTCGACCATGGCCGCCCCCACCCATGCCAAAGTCGTCATCATCGGCTCAGGCCCGGCTGGCTACACTGCCGCTATTTACGCCGCACGCGCGATGCTCGAGCCCGTCCTGATCCAGGGGATTCAGCCTGGCGGCCAGCTCACCATCACCACGGATGTGGAGAACTATCCGGGCTTTGCGGACGTCGTCCAGGGTCCCTGGCTGATGGAGCAGATGGAGAAGCAGGCTCATCATGTCGGCACCAGGATCGTCACCGATCTGGTCACTGATATGGACCTCAGCCAGCGCCCGTTCCGCCTGACCTGCGACAGCGGCGACGTCTATCTCGCCGAGACCGTGATCCTGGCCACCGGCGCGCAGGCGCGCTGGCTCGGCATCCCGTCGGAAGAGAAGTTCCAGGGGGGCGGCGTATCGGCCTGCGCCACCTGCGACGGATTCTTCTATCGCAACAAGCAAGTGATCGTGGTCGGCGGCGGCAATACGGCGGTCGAGGAAGCTTTGTTCCTGACCAATTTCGCTTCCCAGGTCACCATCGTGCATCGCCGCGGCCACTTCCGTGCCGAGCGCATCCTGCAGGAACGATTGTTCAAGCACCCGAAGATCAAGGTGGTCTGGGACTCGGCGCTCGACGAGATCTGCGGCACCGAAGGTCCGGCCAAGGTCACGCATGTTCGATTGAAGAACGTCAAGACCGGCGCCATCACCGAGGTTCCAGCCGATGGCGTCTTCATTGCCATCGGGCATGCGCCCGCCACCGAACTCATCAAGGGCCAGATCAAGCTGAAGCCCTCCGGCTATGTCGAAGTGGCCCCGAATTCCACCGCAACATCAATGCCCGGCGTGTTCGCCGCAGGCGACGTGGCGGACGAAACCTATCGGCAGGCGGTCACCGCCGCCGGTATGGGCTGCATGGCCGCCCTGGAAGCTGAACGCTATCTGGCGGCGCATGCTCATGACCGCGCAGCGGCCGAATAATGATGAAACGAACCCGCGACGGATTTACAGATATGGACTGGGACAAGCTGAAGGTGTTTCACGCGGCGGCGGAAGCGGGGAGCTTCACGCATGCAGGCGAGCAACTGGGCCTGTCGCAATCGGCAGTCTCCCGACAGGTCAGCGCGCTGGAGCAGGAACTGGCGGTCTCGCTGTTCCACCGCCACGCCCGCGGCCTGATCCTCACCGAACAGGGCGATCTGCTGTTCCGCACCGCCCATGACGTGTTTATGCAGCTGCAGGCGGCACGCGCGAAGCTGACCGACAGCCGCGAGCGACCGAGCGGCGACCTCAAGGTCACCACCACTCCGGGCGTCGGCATCAACTGGCTGATCCCGCGCCTTGGTGAATTCACCGCGCTCTATCCGGAAATCCGCATCTCGCTGATCGTTACCGACGAGGAACTCGACCTTTCGATGCGCGAGGCCGATGTGGCCATCCGCACCCGCAAGCCGACCCAGCCGGACCTGATCCAGCGCAAGCTGTTCGCCATGGGATTCCACGCTTATTGCTCGCCGGAATATATCAAGCATTTCGGCACCCCGCGCACCCTCGACGAACTCGACGGGCACCGCATCATCATGCTGAGCGACGCGCAGGTGTCCCCGCACCTGCAAAACCGCAGCTGGCTGATCGATGCAGGGCGCAACGGCTCGGGGCCGCGCGAGCCCTACTTCAAGGTCAACAATATCCTGGGCCTGATGCGCGCCTGCCAGCAGGGCTTGGGCATTGCAGCATTGCCGGACTATCTGGTCGAAGAGAACGATCGCCTGGTTCAGCTCTTCAGCGAGTCGGACTCGATTCAACTCGATACTTATTTTGTCTATCCGGAAGAGTTGAAGACGGTCGCTCGTGTGCAGGTGTTCCGCGACTTCATCGTCAGCAAGGCGCAGCGCTGGCCGTCCTAACCCGCAATATTTCAGGGCAGATATGCCCACGCTTCCGACATGTCAGACATGCCAAGTGATGCGTTGCTGCATGCCACCTGCAGGGATCATACTTCTCAGACGCTGAGATTTTGCGCTGCGCATTTGTCCCCCTCCTCCAGTGGTGCGAAGTCTCAGTAATCCCTCTTGGAAGGTGATTGTGTCGGCCTCTCGAGGCCAATACCTCAAAGCCGGACTCGTTTGAGTCCGGCTTTTTTTTTGATTTTGCAGGATGGATAGAGCGCAGGCGCATTTCGCGCCGGAGCAAAACCCATCACGACAGTGCGTGTGATTGATGGGTTTCGCGAAGACGCTCTACCCATCCGACACTTTCATCTAGTCCAGCTTTACCTTCGCCAGGCGCAGCGCATTCCCGATCACACTCACCGACGACAGGGCCATAGCTGCCGCGCCGACCATTGGCGACAGCAGGATGCCGAAAATCGGATACAGCACACCGGCAGCAACCGGCACCCCAGCCGCATTGTAGATAAAGGCGAATGTCAGGTTCTGACGGATATTGCTCATCACAGCCTTTGATAGTGTGCGCGCGCGTACCAGCCCCATCAGATCACCGGTCAGCAACGTCACGCCAGCGCTCTCGATCGCCACATCGGTGCCCGTTCCCATGGCAATACCGACATCTGCAGCGGCGAGCGCCGGCGCATCGTTGACGCCATCGCCGACCATGGCGACGCTGCGGCCTTCGTTGCGCAAACGCATGACCACGTCACTCTTGCGCTCGGGCAATACACCCGCCTCGACCTCGTCGATCCCCAGCGTCCTGGCGACGGCCTTGGCTGTCGTCGCATTGTCGCCGGTAAGCATCACGATGCGCAGACCGTCGGCGCGCAGCTTCTTCAACGCGTCCAGCGCCGATGGCTTCACGGGGTCGGCAATTGCCATCACCCCGGCGACCTTCCCGTCGACGGCAACGAAGATGGCAGTCGCACCATTCTGCCGCGCCAGCTCGGCGACACCGTCAGAGCGGGTCGTATCCACCTTCAATTCGCTCATCAACATCGCATTGCCCAGCGCAACACGCTTGCCATTGACGACGCCTGACGCGCCTTTGCCCGATGGCGACGCGAAGTCACTGGTATCGCTCAGCGTCACATTGCGTTGCTTTGCTTCGTTGACGATGGCCTGCGCAAGTGGGTGTTCGCTCGAACGCTCGATGCTCGCGGCAATCTGCAGAAGGTCGCCCTCGTTGAACCCGTCCGCGGGCATGATGCTGACCAGCTTCGGCTTTCCCTCCGTCAGCGTATCTGTCTTGTCGATCACGATAGTGTCGATGCTTTCCAGCCGCTCCAGCGCCTGCGCATCACGCACGAGGATGCCGGCATGGGCACCGCGGCCGACGCCGACCATGATCGACATGGGTGTTGCGAGACCGAGCGCACAGGGGCACGCGATGATCAGGACGGTGACCGCAGCAACAAGCGCAAACGAGAGCCGCGGCTCCGGCCCGAATGTCGCCCAGGCGATGAATGCCATCACCGCCGCGGCCAGCACAGCCGGCACGAACCAGCCGGCGACACGATCGGCGAGGCGCTGGATCGGCGCACGCGAGCGCTGTGCCTTGGCGACCATGTCGACGATCCGCGACAGCATCGTATCGCGGCCGATCTTGTCAGCCCGCAGCACGAGGCCGCCGCTCTGGTTGACGGTGCCGCCGATGACGCGCCCGCCCTCAGCCTTGCTCACCGGCATGGACTCGCCGGTCACCATGGATTCATCCACCGACGAACGCCCCTCGGTAACGACGCCGTCGACCGGAATCTTTTCGCCCGGGCGTACGCGCAACAGATCGCCGATAGCGATCGCATCGAGGGCGACGTCCTCATCACCGTCCTTGCCAACGCGCCGCGCGGTCTTCGGCGCAAGACCGAGCAGCGCCCGGATCGCACCCGACGTTTGATTGCGCGCGCGCAATTCGAGCACCTGCCCAAGCAGGACGAGAACAGTGATGACCGCTGCCGCTTCGAAATACACGGCGACGGCGCCGTGATGATCGCGGAACGCGGCGGGAAATACGCCGGGTGCAAAGGTCGCGACCACGCTGTAGATCCAGGCAACGCCGGTACCCATGGCGATCAGCGTGAACATGTTGAGATTGCGCGTCACCACCGAGCGCCATCCGCGCTCGAAGAACGGCGCTCCGGCCCACAGCACCACCGGCGTCGCCAGCACGAACGAAATCCAGTTCGACGTTGTTGGCGACACCAGCTGCATCAGGCCGAGATGCGCGCCCATTTCCAGCACAAATACCGGCAGGGTCAGCGCCAGTGCAATCCAGAAGCGCCGGGTCATATCGATCAGTTCGGGATCAGGCTTGTCGTCGAGCGAGACCTGCTCCGGCTCCAGCGCCATGCCGCAGATCGGACAACTGCCGGGTCCTTCCTGGCGAATCTCCGGGTGCATCGGGCAGGTGTAGATGGTGCCGGCCGGCGCCGGCGGCGCGGCCTCCTTCGGCTTCAGAAAACTCTCGGGATCCGCATCGAACCGCTCGCGGCAGCGCGCGCTGCAGAAGAAATACTCATGGCCCTGATAGATCAGGCGGTTCTTGGCGGTCGCGGGATCGACGGTCATGCCGCAGACGGGATCGAGCACTTTGGCCGACGCAGCCTCGGCGTGATGGTGGTCGTGGGAACAGCATGCGCCATGCTTGTGACCGCCATGGGCAGCGTGCCCCGCATGCGTGTGAGTTGTCTCTGCCATCGCGACCTCGCCTCTTGAAACATATACCCTATGGGGGTATATGGACTTCATGCGCGACGAGATCAAGACATCCTGTTTAAAACGCCTCAAACGGATCGAGGGTCAGGTTCGCGGCCTTGCCGGCATGGTCGAGGCCGACCGCTATTGCATTGATGTGGTTACGCAGATCGCCGCAGCCCGCGCAGCGCTGCGGCGCGTCGAGGAGGAGATCCTGCGCGATCACGTCGCGCATTGCGTGGAGCACGCGATCTCGTCAGGCGACAAGGCCGACCAACGCCGCAAGATCGCCGAGTTGATGGACGTGGTCAGCCGCGTCGATCGATGACGCCGACGCCACGCCCTTCTGCGATGTCGCAAGACAGTTGATCAATCGTTACGGTTTTTGCGCGGTGAGGGTGTCGGTCGAATTCGACCACACGCTTAAGTCACCAGGAACTCGCGGATATTCGAATAATTTACGACGGGCTAAACATGCGCGGCGGGCGCATGAGAACACCAAGCATCGGTATTTACGTGTCTTTACGTACTTGTATCTAACGTCCCGCGCAATTGCGGTAGTCCCCGCGCGCGGTACCTGTACATGCTTACAATCTATAACTGCATCGCCAATGCCCACGATTTCCGGCTCGTCGGACTCGCGGCCATGATCTGCACCATCGCGTCCCTCGCTGCAATCAACCTGCTCCGTCATGCGCGAAGCGCCACAGGCCAGATGCGCCTCGTCTGGCTCGCGGTATCGGCGATCTCCACGGGCTTCGGCATCTGGGCCACGCATTTCGTGGCGATGCTGGCGTTCTCGCCGGGGATGCCGAGCGGCTACAATATCGTACTCACGGTCGTCTCGCTGATCGCCGCGCTGCTGCTGACCGGCGCCGGCCTTGCCCTGTCGCTGATCCCGAACTTCCGCGCCGGCGCATGGATCGGCGGCGCCATCGTCGGGGGCGGCATCGCGGCAATGCATTACATCGGCATGGCCGCCTTCGAACTTCAGGCCCGCATTCACTGGGACATAACGCTCGTCATCGTCTCGATCGTATTGGGGGGCGTGCTCGGTGCGATCGCGCTTCCGGTAGGGCTGCATGGAACCACCCTGCGCCGAAAGATCGGCGGCGCGTTGCTGCTGACGCTCGCAATCTGCAGCCACCATTTCACCGCCATGAGCGCGGTTACGATCATCCCTGATCCGGCCATCTCCGTCTCGCCGCTGACCATTCCTGCCGGATGGCTCGCGCTTGGCGTCTCATTGATCAGCTTCGCCATCATTGGCCTGGCGCTGGCCGGTATCGTGCTGGATATCCGTGATCGCCGCCGCTCCGATCTCGAAGCCGACCGCATGCTTGGTCTCGCCAATGCTGCCGTCGAAGGTCTACTGGTCTGCGACGGCGAGACCATCGTCACGGTCAATACGTCCTTCGCCGCGTTGGCGGGATCGCCTGCTGACTTCCTGATCGGAAAACGGCTCGAGCACTGCTTCCCCGATGGAGCGATGCGAACTCGTATCATGAGCCAGCCGGACAAATCGGTGGAAGCGAGCCTGCGGCAGCGCAACGGCAAGACGATCCCGGTTGAGTTGATCCTGCGTGGAATCGACTTTGCGGGGACGCCACATCAGGTCATCGCCGTACGTGACCTTCGCGAACGCAAACAGGCCGAGCAGCACATCCGCTATCTCGCCCATTACGATTCCCTGACCGGACTACCCAATCGCGGCACGTTCCATGATCGCATCGATCAGGAGATTGCGACACTATCCAAGGGCCGCTCGCTCGCCGTGCTCGCGCTGGATCTCGATCAGTTCAAACAAGTCAATGACCTGTTCGGCCACGCCGCTGGCGACAAGGTCCTCAAGAGCGTAACGGCGCGCATCACCGCACTGCTTGGCGAAGGCGAGATGATGGCGCGTCTTGGCGGCGACGAGTTTGCCATTCTCTTGCCGAACCTGACCTCGCCCGCAACTGCGAGTCAATTCGCCGACAGAATACTGGAAGCATTCCGGTGCAAGGATGCCACCCTCGAACTCGGCAGCGTCACCACCAGCGTCGGCATTGCGCTCTATCCCAACGACTCCAGCGACCGTAATACATTGCTCGCCTGTGCCGACACCGCGCTCTACCGCGCCAAATCCGAAGGCCGCGCGGCCTGGCGTTTCTTCGAACCTGCAATGGGGGAAGCCGTGCGCGATCGCCGGCTGCTCGAACACGACCTGCGCAACGCTATCGACGCCAATCAGTTGAAAGTGGTCTATCAGCCTCAGGGCACCATGGAGTCGGGTCGCGTGATCGGCTTCGAGGCGTTGCTGCGCTGGAACCATCCTGTTCGCGGCAATATTCGGCCCGACATTTTCATTCCGATCGCGGAAGACACCGGCGCCATTCTCGAGATCGGCGAATGGGTGCTTCGCGCTGCCTGCCGTGAAGCCGCGACCTGGAAGCAGCCGTTGACCATTGCGGTCAATGTCTCAGCGGTTCAGATCTATCACGATAGTTTTGTCACGACCGTTCATGAGATCTTGCTGGAAACCGGCCTGCTGGCGAGCCGCTTGGAACTGGAGATCACCGAGACCGCGCTGGTCCGCGACTTCGATCGCGCACTGCTGACGCTACGCCGTATCAAGGCGCTTGGCGTTCACATCGCCATGGATGATTTCGGCACCGGCTATTCGTCGCTGTCGAACCTGCGGGCATTCCCGTTCGACAAGATCAAGATCGATGGATCGTTCATCAAGTCGGTCAATACGAACAGCCAGGCAGCGGCCATCGTGCGCGCCGTCCTCGGCCTCGGCCGCGGGCTTGGACTGCCGGTCCTCGCCGAAGGCGTGGAAACCGAAGCGGAGTTCGCATTCCTGCGCGACGAGAAATGCGACGAGGTGCAGGGCTATCTGCTCGGCCGTCCGGCCGACATAGACAACTTCCTTGAAGTCACCCAAGGGATGACCTCGCCCGCCGGAGATATCGCTATTTCAGCATAGGCGTGAACACCCCACCGTCGCAATCACACCAACAACAAAAAACGCGCGAATGTCTCGCGCGTTTTTTCTGGGATCAACAGAGCAGAACGGCTATCAGGCCGCCTGCTTGTGCATCGCGCCGGTCGCCGATCCGTTGCCGCGAATAGCCTTGATCGAACGTTCGATCGCCGCCCACAGCTTCCCGATCTCGCCAGCTGCGCGACCTTCTGCCTGATATTCACGGGCACCCTCGCCCTCGCCGAGTGCGAGCAGGAGATCTGCGCGGTTGGTGATCTGACCCGACCACACCGGAGCCTTGAACTTGGCGAGTGCTTCGCGGGCGATTGCCACGATACGGCTTTCGGAATCGTCACGGCGTGCGGGTGCACCGTTGATGACAACCGCATAGGGCTTGCGGGCGGAGCGGCAACTCTGAATCGTAGCCTGCACCGCGTCGACGTCGAACACGCCGGGGCGCGCAGGGATGATCACCATGGTTGCGTTCTTGATGGCATCGTCGACTACAGCCGATGTATTCGGCGGCGTGTCGATGAACACCCATTCGAAACCGTCACGCTTCGCTGCGGCAACCATTTCGGTCACGCTGCGATTTGCGCTCTTCAGCGGTGGTTCATTTGTGCCCCGCAGCTTGTGCCACAGCGTCAGCGAACCTTGCGGATCTGCGTCGATGAGCAAGCAAGGCTTGGTGGATTTATGAACCTGAGCAGCAAGATGTGCAGCCAAGGTACTCTTCCCTGAACCGCCTTTACGCGATGCGAAAACTATGACGTTCATATGTTGGCCTCCAGATTGACCCCAGGAGGCGAAAATGAATCAGTCTGCTGATTCGTTAAAGTCATATTTAGGCGCATTTCAAGGATATGTGCCTGATTTGTTTGGAATGTTGGTTTTTGAGTCACACAGTGCGGCGCAACAGGCCCAAAATGAGTGAGGTGTAGTACGCTTGCCGCCACTTTGTCGCACTCTGGTATCAAATTGGACGGTCAAATCTTGCTATCAGCGTCTTTCGAACGTGTTGAGTCCGGGCCGCTGATAACAATGCCTTTCGCACGCTGACGTTCGATCCATTTACGCTCAAGCCAGCCGAGAAATTGCGCCACCGGTTTTTCCAGCGGCGGGATATCCTGCGCAATGAGGATGAGTCCGAGCGGCAACATCCAGAGGCCAAGCACTGGAAGAATGCTGAAAATCCCGCCGATAATGAGCAAAATACCAAGCGGAAATCGAACCAGCTTCGATGAGGGCTTGCGCAACCAACCTACAAATCGAGCCGGTCCGGGCGGAAGTTTGGTTTCGAACCAGGCAAGGTGCCGATTGAGCTCGGCCTTGTAGTCGATATTGGTTTCACCGCTCAAAATAACTCTCCTCATCGTCCAGAGATGTTGCGTCATGCCGTGATATCCAACGTGTCAATTTGTCCCGGGTTCACTTTTTTGCCACGATTGGCGGCGGTGCTGCGCCCCGACAGGCAAGATTACGCCGCTACATGCGCCGCGACTTGCTTACTGAACATCAGCAGAAGCAAAAGCGATGATTGGTCAACTCGCGCTGGCCGGCCTCTTCGCCTTTCGCGATTTGGCAGCGGGTCTGCGCGCGCTGACCGGCGTCGCCCGGGCTGCCGGCTCACGGAAAAATTGCGCGCAGCCTGGGCTCAATTGCGCGCGCTTCTGGACCATGCAGGCCGTCACGCGATCGACATCGGGAATGGCTGCGCTGCAGAGTCGAAAGGCATCGCCGCTGCAAAGCTGCTGTTGATCCTGGGTATAGGCTTGTGACGGCGTCGCGAAGAACGACGCGCCCATCATGACTGACATGGCAAACCACCCGCTCAAAATTCCTGGACGTACCTTCATAGGCCCCCCTGGTTGCACATTATCCCGGGAGTGTCGGAGACGATTGCCCGCTTGGCAAGGCGGACGCGGCAGCGATCGGGCTTGCCTTCGCGCCTGCCCTGTAGTTTCTCCCTGACATCGCGACACCTTTGCCCCGTCGCAGCCTCGCGTGAGAGACGGTCCAGCATGAACAGTGAGACAAAAGCAATGCTCCGAACCTGCGCAGGCGGTTCACGATCGTGAACTGGACCCGTGTTGGCATTGTAGGCTTCGTGGGATTGTGCGTCTGGGCGGCATGGCCAAAGGGCAACGACGCAACTCCGCCACGACCGTTGCTGATCAGGGCAGCTTTGAAACAGGTCGATGATCCCGTCATCATCCTCGGTGACAGCATCGTCCAGCGCGCAACCTTCCCCCGTGCAGTCTGCGGTCGGCCGATCGTCAATGCCGGAATCGACGGATCGACCACATCCAGCGGTCTCGACGCCATGCTGACAAAAGCACTTGGCGGGAAGCAGGCCGCCATGGTCGTTATCTCCCTCGGACTCAACGATGCTGCGGTCCCTGTGAGCGCCGAGTTGTACAGCACCAACTATCTCGCTTTGCTCGCGGCGCTGAAATCCACGGCCCCACGAATGGCCATCGCGACCGTGACGCCCGTTGAAGCCGGCAAATCCGAAAGCACTCGCATCAACGATCAAACGATCGACAGCTACAACGCGTTGCTGCCAACCATCGCCGGCGATGCTGGCGCGAGCCTTGTCACCATCCCGTCCATGCCAGCGAAATACACAACCGACGGCGTTCACCTGAACGATGCCGGCTATGCGATCTGGACCAAGGCAGTTCTTAGCGGGGTCAGCGAGGTCCTCTGCAAAGGCAAATAGTAGCGAAGGCGATCAACGCAGGAGGCCGCCTCAGGCCTCGTTGACGCCAACGCCGCGCTTGTCGAGCAACAGTTGCCCTTTCGACGTGATCGCGAATTTCGGCCCCGCTGCCGGCTTGGCTTGATCGATTACCTCGACAAGGCCCTGGGCGATCAGCCCGTCAAGCACCGCGCGTTTATCGGCATCGAGATTGAGCCCGGAGGCGCGCGCGATGTCGCACATCACCGCAATACCTGCATTGCTGATGTCAGTGTCGATCATGATTGCCTCCTGTCGTTCGGAAGCCAACGGGGCCACGGCAATCGAGTTCCACGATCCGCCCGAAGCGCGCGGCATTTGCGACGTCGCGTTGCCAGAGGGCGGGCCGTATGTGCGGAAATCCTGCAGCCCCGAGCAGATCGTGGCCACGCCGAATGATCTGAGCGCCGCTCCGACGTCACCAGCCTGACCCGAGCGGCCAGACATTGCGCAACCCAAAGCAGCGGCTCCGCTATCATCAGCTAAATGATTGATTTGTATGGTACAGTTGGCTGGCCTCGAACCAGCGACCTCCTGCTCCACAAACAGGCGCTCTAACCAACTGAGCTACAACTGCATCCTTGACCGGCCCCAAAACAGGGGGTCCCGAACAGGCGGGAAACTAGGTGCAACGCATCACTTTGGCAAGGCCGCGATGCGCGATTTTTGGCGCAAACAAAAGCCCGGGCTTGCGGCCCGGGCTTCGGTCATTTGACGGTGCAATCGGCTCAGGCGGCCGGCTGGAACAGCTTCGAGGCGCCGGTCTTGATCGGTTCGGCGGTCTCGGAGGCGATCTTCTGGCCGAGTTCAGCGAGCTGCTTGGTCTGACCGGCAAAGGTCTCGAGCTGGCTGCGCGCAAAACCGGCCCACAATTCCATCACCTGGGACGGCGACTTCACGCCGATCAGCGACTGGGCGAAGTCGAAGCCCGCATTGGTGTTGGTCTTGGCAATGTCGAGCAGCTTGGCCGAATACTCGGCAGCGCCCTTGGAGGCCGTGCCGAACACGGCTTCGACCGTGCTGTTATGGGTCTCGGCAGCGTCCTTGAGCTTGGCGTAGCCCTCGCGCGCCTGCGAAACGCCCTTTTCGGCGAAAGCGCGGACCTGCTCCGGCACCTGGAACGGAATAACGGAAGATGAGAACGGATCGGTCGATTCGGCCATAACGTGCATCCTTCGTGGTGGGGTGAAACCAATAAACCCGCGGAGGCTGCGGAAGGCATCGGTGCCTTTCATCAACTGGCGGGAAACAGAGCGGCATCGCCATCAGCGATGCGCCATTGTGCTTACAGCAATATCATGTCGGAATTGTGCGACGCAACAGAATATTGCACCGCAGAATCGCATGAGACCCTGGCCCGCATGCGCCTCCCATGTCATGGAACTTGCGATCGCTCGATCACGGCCAGCAAAACGGAGAGCGCATGGGTTCGATCAGGTCTTGGGCTTCGCAGCTTCCATCGCAGCGCGGCTCATGATCTGGCCCATTTCGCTGGCCTGCTCCGCCAGCGACTTCATCTGTGACTGCACATATTCGCTGTGGAGCCGCATGACGTCGCCAAGATCCTTGGCGTGCAGCAACTGCTGGGCATAATCCAGCGACGCTGCGACATTCTTTTCGGCATAGGCGATCGCCTTGGTGCTGACATCCTTGGCGCCGGCGCGCACGGTCTCACCGCGATTTTCGATCGACGAAGCCGTGCTCTGTGCACTGGCAAGAAACTTCTCGAATGCCTGCTTGGCCTGGTCAAAGCTGGCTTCGGCCATTGCGCGCATTTCCTTCGGAATCTCGAATTGGTCGGTCATGTCCCGCTCCATTGTGCATTGACGGAGCCGTCCACAGCCCCGTCTCCCGTGTCACCACTGCAATCTAGCCGAGCTTGGCATCGCCGGTGTGACGCGGCGGTCCCGTCCTCGTCCAATCCCATCGTGGACCTTTGTTTTTGTTTTGCAACTGCCAACGCATGGCGCTGCCCTTCGGTTCGGTAGGATAGCGAACCCTCGGAGCGGGTTAACGTTATTGCTGCTTTAGCCTGCTGGAATGGCTGGCGGACGTGGACCTGCGTGCCGCCGCGGGCGATACTAACGAAATATTAACGATGTCATCGTTTGGCCCGTAATCTGTGACGCGGATACCGGACGGACGCCCAACGAGTCAGTCATGAAGTGCCGATGAACAATGCGGATTTTCAGTTGCGGGGCGTCGGCGATGCACGGCTGGCAGTGCACGCCACCAGCAACCAGCCGGTCTGGCTGTGGTCGCTCGACGGCACCCGCGTGCTGTGGGCCAATCCGGTCGGCGCGCGGCTGTTCGGTGCCCGTAATGCAGCGGACCTGTTTGCCAGGACTTTCGGGCCCGCCGATACCCATCGCCGCCAGATAGCCCTGCTGGGCTCGCGGCTGCCGGCCAATGGCACGATGCGACTGGAGCGCTTGCGCGGCTTCGGCGCGGCGCTGGGCAGCTTGATGACCTGCGCCTGCTCGCAGCTTGAATTTCCCGATGGCGGCAATGGCATTCTCGTGATCGCAGTGGAGCCGCTCGGTGGCCGCGGCATGCCGCTGGTGGAACGACTGCAAAACCTCGTCGAGGGGATCGACACGCCGATCGCCGCCTTTGCACGCGACGGCCTGTTCGTCGGCGCCAACGAAATGGCTCGGGCGCTGCTTGGTTTTCGCAATCTCTCCGATGCCGGCCTCGATCACGCACGCGACGGCGCGCTGAAGGACGGCCGCATCGAAACCCCGATCGGCTTCGGCCGCATGGTGCTGCAACGCGTGGGCAGCGGCGCCGACGTCGGGCTGGTCGCGCTGATCGCGCCGGGCGCTGTCCATCCGGCGCCTCGCGAAGAAGAACTCGAGGCTCCGGCAGAACCGGAAGCCAGCGGTGAACCACAGCGCGCTCCTGCAGAGCCAAGCGAGTTGTTCGTCGAATTCGATCAGGCCCCCGAGGCGGCGCACCTGAACGAACATACCATCGACATCGACGCTCCGATCGAATCTGGCAACACCGATGCCGATCGCGCCGCGCATTTCGAAGACGTGATCGCCGAAACCATCGCACATACCGACGCACCGACTGATGCGCAGTCGCCGGCCGTCGAAGCGGTTGCCGACCAGCCTGCGTCCGTTGCGCTGCCGGGAATCGAACCGCGCACGACACCACTCCGTTTCGTATGGCAAATCGATGCGGAGAAGCGTTTCACCCTGAACTCTGACGAGTTCATCCACCTGATCGGCCCGCACACAGCGGCAAGTCTGGGTCGCAAGTGGAACGATCTCACAGCCGAGTTCAATCTCGATCCCGATGGCCACGTCGTCAAGGCGATGGCCACGCAGCAGACATGGAGTGGTATCACGCTGCTCTGGCCGGTAGATGGCGGTGGCCGCCTGCCTGTCGAACTCTCTGGCCTGCCGCTGTTCGATCGCGAGCGCAATTTCACCGGCTACCGCGGTTTCGGTGTTTGCCGCGACCTCGATGGAATGACACGGCTCGCCGAGCAACGTCGGCATGATCACGTCAGCGCCCCACCGCCCCGACCATTATCCGCCGATGTCGCGCAGGCCGGCCCTGTCGGCGACAATCTCGATGAACCGATTGCCCTCACCACCAACCCGATACCAGAACAGACACCACCGCCAACCACACCGGACAGCACCGTGCAACCACCCGAGAACGTCGTGCCATTTCGACCAGGCGATCCCAGATCGCCGGCACTGACGCCTGTCGAGAACAGCGCCTTCAACGAGCTTGCGCGGCAATTGTCGGCGCGGCTCGAGTCGGAGACGGGATTGATCACGAACACAAACACGTCCGAACCGGAGAGCACAGAAGACGATGGGCATGATCATGCGGCGACGGCGCAGGATTCATTCTCGTCGGCCGGTGCAACTTCGCAGGCCGCGTGGCTGACAACACCACCGGCGCCGCCGCGCGGCGAGATGATGCGCGACAAGATCCTGCTCGACCTGATGCCGGTCGGCGTTCTGATCTATCGGCTCGATCGCCTGCTGTTTGCCAATCCCGCATTCCTCGCCCGCATGAACTATCCGACCCTGAACGCGCTGGAGGAAGCGGGTGGCCTCGACGCGCTGTATGTCGGAGCTGACGTCTCTTCTACGGCCAGCACCTCCGATGATGGCACCGCCGTGACAATCTCGGCCGGCGACAAATCCGGCGGCATGGCGCCCGCCGAAGCGCGCCTGTACACCATTTCATGGGACAACGAACCAGCGCACGCGCTGATTTTCTCTCCGCCTAGGGCGGAGCCTGCCGAAATAGCTGCACCTGTCGCGGATGTGCCATTGCCCGGCGGTCATATCGACGCCGAAGAACTCGCCACGATCCTCGATACGATGGCCGAAGGCGTCATCATGTTCGACGCCGAAGGCAACATCAATTCCTGCAATCGCAGCGCCGAGGCGCTGTTCGGCTATAGCGGCGAATTGCTGACGCAACGCAATGTGACGGACCTGTTCGCAGCAGAAAGCCGCCGGGTGGTGCTGGACTATCTCGAGAGCGTCAAGGAAGCCGGCGTGGCTAGCCTGATGGATCATGGTCGCGAGGCCCTGGGCCAGGTCCGCGCCGGCGGCCTCGTGCCGCTGTCGATGACCATGGGCCGCACACGCTCCGATGGGTCGAACTTTTTTGCCGTGTTCCGCGACCTCACACAGACGAAGAAGACCGAAACCGAACTGTTGAATGCACGCCGCCAGGCCGATCGTGCGGCAACCGCCAAGGCGGATGTGCTGGCGCGGATCAGCCATGAAGTCCGCACGCCGCTGAACGCCATCATCGGCTTCGCGGAAGTGATGGTCGACCAGCGTTTCGGCCCGCTCGGCAACGAGCGCTATATCGAATACATGAAAGACATTCGCGCCTCGGGCGAGCGCGTCATTGCCATCGTCAACGACCTGCTCGATCTGTCACGCATCGAGACCGGCAAGATCGACCTCGCTTTCACCACGCAGAACCTCAACGAGATGGTGGAACAATGCGTTGCGGTCATGCAACCGCAGGCCAATCGCGGCCGCATCATCATCCGCACCTCGCTGGCGCATCTGCTCCCGACGGTCGTTGCCGATGCCCGCGCGCTGCGGCAGATCACGCTGAACCTGATCGGCACTTCGATCCATCTCGCCAATGCCGGCGGCCAGGTGATCGTCTCCACCGCATTGTCGGATCTCGGTGAAATCGTACTACGCGTCCGCGACACCGGTCACGGCCTCAACGACAACGAGCTCGCCGCCGCGATGGAGCCGTTCCGGAGTACGACCCCGTCCGATCAATCATCGGAGAGTTCGGGTGTCAGCCTGTCGCTGACCAAGGCGCTCGTCGAAGCCAACAATGCGCGCTTCCAGATCAAGACCGCGCCGAGTTCAGGCACGCTGATCGAGGTAGCCTTTTCGAATGCCGCGGTGAAGGCCTGATTGGCCGTCACCGGTTTCAGCGGCTGAGCGCCATCGCCGCGTCGGAACGGCGTGGCTTGCGATAGCCGATCAGCAGCGGGCCGAATGAGACGGCAAAGCCGATAAAGTCCGCGCCCCACGTCAATGCCGCAACATGGAGCAGCAACGTGGTGCGTGAGGCATGCACTGCCTGGCGATGGCGACGGCGATGCGTAACCCGCCTACGCGGCTTCGGGCCGCCTGACGTCGTTCAAAACATTGCCGAGCGGAATCGAAACAGCCGCTCTCACGCCCTGTGCGTTGCTACGATTTCCGATATCGAGACGGAAACCGTTACGATCCGCCGCCGTCCGGGCAATCGCCAGTCCAAGCCCTGTGCCATCGATATCCATCGGCGCCGCACGGAAGAAGCGGTCGTAGAGATACGGCACGGCGGATTCCGGTATTCCACATCCGCTGTCGATCACTTCGATGACGAGATCCGTTCCCCGGCGCGCAGCCTTGATGCTGACCGTGCCGCCGGAGCGCGTATAACGCACCGCATTGTCGAGCAGGTTCGAGACGATCAGCCGGAGATCGGCGGCACGAACATTCAGATCATCACGCGTCCCCGGCACGATCTCGAGCGAGACGCCCTTGGCCTCGGCGATGGAAACAAAACCTGACACCACCAGTCGCACGAAGGCCTCCGCGTCGACGACTTCGGCTTCGCGTTCGATGTCGGCATCGGCGCGAACCATGGTCATCAACTGGTTGACCGAATAGGAGGCCCTTCTAATTCCGTCGAGCAGATCCTGCGCGATCTCACGTTCAGGCGCATCGAGTTCACGCGATCGCAGGTTATCAATCTGGATCTGGAGGGCGGCGAGCGGTGTCCGCAATTCATGTGCCGCGTCGGACACGAAACGGCGCTGCGTCTCCAGCGCCGTTTGGTGTCGTTCGATCAGGGAATTCATGGCTGTCACCAGCGGCGCGACTTCGACCGGCACGTCTTTCAGGCCAAGTGCATCCTTCGCATCGGCACTTCGCTGCCCGATATCCGCCGACAGCGTTCCAAGGCCGGACAATACGCGCTTCACCACCCACCAGATCATCAGCCATGCGATCGGAATGGCGGCGATCAGCGGCACCGCAGCGCCGGCGGCCGCATAGGCGGCAACTTCCTCGCGAGCACTCCAGCGCTGCGAGACCTGGATCGCATGCGTCGCATCGCGCGACCGGAACACGCGCCAGCGTTCCCCACCCGCGGTCACGTCGGCATAGCCGAGTTCCGACTGAAACGGGATATCGACCGAAGGGCCCGAACGATGAATGGGCTGTTTCGACTGATCCCAGATCTGGATCACCAGTTGATCTTCCAGCTCGGCATCGATCCGCGGCTCGATATCATGCCTGAACACCTGGCCTGCCGTGAGCGCGACCTCGTGAAGAGCGTTGTCCTGAAAGCTGTTCACCTCATACTTGACGAAATAATAGGACGTGACCGATGCGGCTGCGCCGACGACCATCAGCAGACCCGTGACATACGTCATCACGGTCTTCCGCAACGACGTCATGCCCCCTCCTTCGTGACCATCCAGCCCGCTCCGCGGACATTGCGGACAATATCCTTACCGTACTTCTTGCGCAGTCCGTGGATCAGCACGTCGACCGCATTGCTCTGGACTTCCTCGCCCCAGCCGTAAATCCGACTCTCGATCTGGCTGCGCGACAATATTTGCCCGGGCCGTTCCATCAAGGCATGAAGAACTGCAAATTCACGCACAGACAGCAGATGCTCGATGTCGCGGAATGTCGCCACCTGGGTCGATGGATCCAGCGTGATCTCCGCGGACGTCATAAGCGATATCACGCGACCATTCGCGCGACGCGTGACTGCGCGTATGCGCGCGAGCAGTACCGGAAGTTCAAACGGCTTGACGATGTAATCGTCTGCGCCGAGATCGAGACCCGCCACCATATCGGACACTCCATCCCGCGCGGTGATGATGAGCGCCGGCGTCGTCATACCGGACTGCCGCTGCGCCTTGAGCACGTCCAGGCCGGACATCCTGGGAAGACCGATATCGATCAGGGCGACCGCATATTCCGACCGGTCCATTGCTGCCAGACCATCGCGACCGTTGCGCGCCCAGTCGACGCTCATGCCGTTCTCGCTCAGGCCGCGCACCAGAGCCTTGCCGAACATGGCGTCGTCTTCGATCAGTAGAACGCGCATCATTCAATCTCGTGCTCGTGCCTACGGCAAATTTGGAAAGCCAGCTCTCGGCGTCTCAGACAGTATCGGAGGCATCCCGATATTCCCCTGCTCCAAGCATCGGTAATACCAGCGCTTGTCCAGCGACTATTAGTTTGGCGCAGGCTGGACGCCACACCTCGTTTAGAACGATTACAAATTAGCTCGACGCCTGTTGGTGCAAAGATCACACACCCCTGGGCATATCCCTCGAAGTTCGATGGATTCTAAACGCCATCTAATTCGCGCCTAATACTCCGGATTGCAGATGTGTCCAAGTGTTTCCGGAGAAGCACAAGGACCGCCGGCATCTGCATGAGCGGAGAATATTTCAGGGGCGTAGTAATGACTTCCAGGACTTCGATCGGGGGACGCAGCACGGCGGCGCGCAAGGCTTTTCTGATTTCGACGAGCGCGGCGGCGATGATCGCGACGGGATTTTGCATCGCAGAGCCGGCGATTGCGCAGAATGCGAATTCCGGCGCATCGACATTGCCGCCGGTGCAGGTCGACGCTCCCAGCGCGCCGCGCGTGCGCCGCGCCCAGCCGCAGCGCACCGCCTCCGGCCGCGTCGCCCGTACGCGCCCCGTTGCGCCGCAGCCGGTTCGCCAGCCGCCCGTGGTCAGCAATCAGGACGCCCGTACCGGACAGTCCGGCTATATCACCCAGAACATTTCGAGCGGCACCAAGACCAACACGCCGTTGATCAACGTGCCGCAATCGGTATCGGTGCTGACCAAGGATTTCATCAAGGATCAGGCCTTCACTTCGATCGGTGAAGCCGTCCGCTATGTGCCCGGCGTGATCTACCATCAGGGTGAGTCGCATCGCGACGACCTCGTTATCCGTGGCCAGCGCAGCAATGCCGATTTCTACACCAACGGCATCCGCGACGACGTGCAGTATTTCCGCGACTTCTACAATCTGCAGCGTCTTGAGGTACTGAAAGGGCCGAATGCGATGATCTTCGGCCGCGGCGGCGGTGGCGGCGTCGTTAACCGCGTGCTCAAGGAAGCCGACGGCACGACGATTCGCGAAGTGACGGTCGGAGGCAGCTCGTATCCGGGCGGCCGGACCTCGGTCGATATCGGCCAGGCCGTCACCCAGGACCTCGCAGTGCGCTTCAACGCCTTTTACGAGAACACCGATAGCTATCGCGACTTCGTCAATCTCGAACGTTACGGCTTCAATCCAACAGTCACCTTTGCGCCGAACGACACCACAAAGGTCAAGCTGAGCTACGAATATCTGCACGACAACCGCACGGTCGATCGCGGCATCCCCTCGCAGGTCCGTCCGGGCGGGGCACTGCCGCAATTCGCCTACAACACCGCCTCCTCGACCTATTTCGGTAATCCGAATGCAAGCTATGCGCTTTCCGACGTCAACATCGCCAATGCCGTGATCGAGCATGATTTCGAGAACGGACTGACCGTGAAAAACTCGTCGCAATTCGCGGACTACCGGAAGTTCTATCAGAACGTCTATCCGGGCGGCGCGGTGAACCTTCCCGGCACCTCGGTCAATCTCAGCGCCTATAACAACGAGACCGACCGCCAGAATCTATTCAACCAGACGGACTTCACCTATCGCGTGAGTACTGGCCCGATCCGCCACACCGTGATGTTCGGCGGCGAGGTCGGCAATCAGAGCGGGCTTGCCTTCCGGCAGAGCGGCTATTTCAACGGCGACACGGCGCAGACCAGCCTCCCCGTTGATCCGCTGAACCCGACGCGGGTTGACCCGGTCGCCTTCCGGAATACCGCGACAGACGCCAACAACACCTACAATCTGAATCTCGGCGCTCTTTATGTTCAGGACCAGATCGAGATTACCCGCTATCTGCAACTGATCGGCGGCCTGCGCTTCGACCACTTCGACCTGTCGTCGCGGGATCGCCGCACCGGCGTAGTCCAGACCCGTACCGACGACCTCGTATCACCGCGCGCCGGTGTGATCGTGAAGCCGGTCGATAACGTCTCGGTCTATTACAGCTATGCGGTGTCCTACTTGCCGAGCTCGGGCGACCAGTTCAGCACGCTCTCACCAGGCCTCGTAATCGCCGAGCCTGAGAAATTCGTGAACAACGAAGTCGGATTGAAGTGGGATATCCATCCACGCCTGCAATTCGCCACCGCCGTCTACGATCTGAACCGGACCAACCAGCGTCTGGCGGACCCGAACAATGCCGGCTTTTTCATTACCAGCGGCGCGACCAAGACCCGCGGTTTCGAAGCCTCATTGGCCGGCTACATCACCGATGCGTGGCAGGTGACGGGCGGCTACGCCTATACGGACGCCCAGATCACCGGCGCGAACTCGACAACGGTGCTTCCTGGCAACCGCGTCGGCCTGGTGCCGCTCAATACGTTCTCGCTCTGGAACAAGTACCAGTTCACGCCACAGTGGGCCGCCGCGGTTGGCGTCATCCACTATACCAATTTCTATGCGTCGTCAGACAACACCGTGCTGCTCCCCGAATGGACCCGGGTCGACATAGCCGTATTCTTCAAATTGAACGAGATGTGGCGCGCGCAGCTCAACATCGAGAATCTGCTCGACCACCGCTACTTCGCGACTGCGGACGGCAATAATAACATCACGCCTGGCTCGCCGCGAGTATTCCGGTTGTCGGCAACTGCCAGCTTCTAGAACCGTGCATGACCGCGGACCGCAGGTAAGTCGTTGCCTGCCTGCGGTCCGTCCCATCAATCTGGAATAGGTCTAATATGTGGGCCGCGCGACGTTACGTCGCTGACGTCCGAAAGACCTCTGCGTTATTCCAGTTGCCATCGCATATCGCCCCTTGCCGGAGCCATTTCATGATCAAGCATCACGCCCTTGCTACCGCCGTCGTTTTCGCTGCCCTCGGTGCATCCGCGCTGCAGGCTGCCGAAGAGGTCAATGTCTATACCTATCGCGAAACCAAGCTGGTGCAGCCGATCTTCGAGGCCTTCACCAAGGACACCGGCGTGAAGGTCAATGTGATCTCCGCCAGCTCCGGCCTTGAGCAGCGCATGAAGGCCGAGGGCGCCAACAGCCCGGCTGACGTGCTGCTCACTGTGGATATCGGCCGCATCGACGAAGCCGTGCAGGCTGGCGTGACGCAGCCGATGAAATCCGACGTGATCGAGAAGATCGTGCCGGCGCAATATCGCGATCCCGACGGCCACTGGGCGGGCATTTCGATGCGCGCCCGCGTGATCTATGCCTCGAAGGATCGGGTCAAGCAGGACGCCATCACCTACGAAGAACTCGCCGATCCGAAGTGGAAGGGCAAGATCTGCATCCGCTCCGGCCAGCACATCTACAATAACGGCCTGTTCGCCGCCTACGTCGCCAAGCACGGCGAGGCCAAGGCCGAAGAATGGCTGCGCGGCGTGAAGGCCAATCTCGCACAGAAGCCGTCCGGCGGCGACCGCGAGACCGCCCGCGACGTCGCGGCCGGAAAATGCGACCTCGGCATCGGCAACACCTATTACTGGGCACTGATGATGAATGCCGATCCCGACAAGAAGCCATGGGCCGAAGCCACCAAGGTGATCCTGCCGACCTTCGAAGGCGGCGGCACCCATGTAAACCTGTCCGGCGTTTTGCTGGCCAAACATGCGCCGAACAAGGCCAATGCCATGAAGCTGATCGAATGGCTGGTTGGGGAACATGCCCAGCAGGTCTATGCCGACGCAAACTACGAATATCCGGTACGCGCCGGCATCACTGTGAATCCGACCATCGCGGGCTATGGCAAGCTCAATGCCGATCCGATGCCCATCGCCAGGATTGCCGCGAACCGCAAGGCCGCATCGACGCTGGTGGACAAGGTCGGGTTCGATAATTGAAAGTGATTAGCGCGGAGCGCGGACGGGGGAGGAATAGCCGCAAACTCCGAATCCAGCCGCCCCCCTCATCCGTCGCGGACTACGTCCGCGCCACCTTCTCCCACCTAGCGAAGCTCTGCTTCGCGCCGGGGAGAAGGGAGGAAGAAGTGTGACCCTCTCCCGCACCGAACTCGCCGCGACCATCATCGCCGCTGCCACCGCACTTCTCGTGGCAGTGCCCGTGATCAGCATCGCGCTACTCGCGCTGCAGCCGGAGCCAGAGCTTTGGCAGCATTTGATCGCCTATGTTTTGCCACAGGCGCTGCGCGACACGGCAGCCCTCCTGCTCGGCGTCGGTATCGTCACGCTGGCAGTCGGTGCCGGCACCGCATGGCTGATCTCGGCGCACGATTTCCCCGGTCGCGCGCTCATGCTCTGGCTCTTGCCGCTGCCACTCGCGATTCCGACCTATCTCGCCGCTTACGTCTATGTGGACCTGTTCGAGCCACTGGGCCTCGTCCATCGCACGCTGGCAACGACAATGTCGTTGCCAGACGCGATCAGGTGGCTCCCGGGCCTGCGTTCGCTGCATGGCGCCATCTTCGTGATCGGCATCGTGCTGTACCCTTACGTCTATCTCTCTGCCCGCGCGATGTTCCAGCATCGCAGCGCCGATTTTGCTGAAGCCGCGAAGATACTCGGTGCGGATCGCTGGACGACGTTCCGCCGTGTCTCGCTACCGATGGCGCGGCCCGCCCTCGCCGTCGGTCTCGCGCTGGTATCGCTGGAAACGCTGAACGATATCGGCGCCAGCGAATATCTGGGCATTCGTACGCTCACCGTCTCGGTTTTCACGACCTGGCTCAATCGCGGCAGTCTTGCCGGTGCTGCGCAGCTGTCATTGTTCATGCTCGCCATCGTCGCGGTGCTGATCGCCATCGAGCGTTTCGGGCGCCGCGAAGGTAACGTCGAATTTTCATCGGAGAATCCGAGACTGGCACCGCGCACACCGCTGACTGGCTTGCGAGGCTGGCTGGCCTTCACCGCCTGCTTGATCCCCGCCCTACTGGGCTTCACCGTGCCTTTGCTCTATCTGCTGCGCGAAAGCCTGCGCCGCGGCCTGCTGTCGATCGAAACGACGGTTTGGCGCGATGCCGGCCACACCATTGCACTGGCCGCAATTGCCACGGGAGCCGCGTTGCTTCTCGGGCTTGTGGTGATCGTCGCCCAGCGCTGGCGTGTTTCGCGGCTGACCAACCTGTCGATCGCTGTCGCCCAGACCGGCTATGCGCTGCCCGGAACGGTGCTGGCGCTGGGTCTGCTGACGCCGGTACTGTTCATCGATAATGGATTCAGCATGCTCGCCGGATGGCTCGGTCTGGCATCACCCGGGCTGGTCATGGTCGGCTCCGGTGCCGCCGTGGTGATCGCCTATGTGATCCGGTTCCTGGCGGTGCCGACCGGTTTCATCAAGGCCGGCTTCGAGCACATCCCCGTCGATTACGACGACAGCGCCCGCGCCGCCGGCGCGCCGGCAATCACCACGCTGCGCGTGATCCAACTGCCGCTACTGCGCCCTGCACTGCTTGGCGCTGCCATCGTGATCTTTGTCGATTGCCTGAAGGAGCTGCCGGCGACGCTGCTGCTGCGGCCCTTGAACGTCGAGACGCTCGCGACATCGATCTACCAATATGCCAGTCGCGGCAGTTTCGAAGAGGGCGCACTCGCCGCACTGCTGATCGTCGCTGCGAGCATTGGTCCGGTGGTCTGGCTGACGCGCTTTGCAGATGTGCCGCAGGGGCCGGTGTAACGCGCTTACGCGGTCGGGATCTGAACGCTTTTGCGTGACTCCGCAAAGATCGCCCAGGCCGCCACGAACATCGCCGCAATCACGGGACCGACAACGAAACCGTTCAGACCGAGGGCATCGATGCCGCCAAGTGTGGCGATCAGCACCAGGTAATCCGGCAGCTTCGTGTCCTTGCCCACCAGCATCGGGCGCAGGATGTTGTCGACCAGGCCGATGACAAGGAAGCCATAGGCGATCAGGATCACGCCCTGAACGATGGAGCCTGTGGCCAGCAGATAGAGTGCGACCGGCATCCAGACCAGTCCGGCGCCGACCGCCGGCAGCAGCGACAGGAACGCCATCAGCACCGCCCACAGGAGCGCGGCATTGATGCCAAGGATCCAGAAGATCAGACCACCCAGCGCGCCCTGCGCCAGCGCAACCAGAATGCCGCCCTTCACGGTGGCGCGGATCACCACCGTAAACTTCTGCATCAGATCGTCACGCAGGTCCGGCCGCAGCGGAATGGCGTCCTTCACACGCTGCGCCAGCGCCTCACCGTCCTTGAACAGGAAGAACAGCAGATAGAGCATGATGCCGAGATTGATGATGAAGTCGAAAGTGCTCTGACCGATATTCAGCGCCTGCGTGGCGATATACTGGCTACCTTGCATCAGCCCGTTGGAGATCTTCTCCTGCAGGCCTCCGAGATTGGCGATCCCGAAGCGATCGAGCAGACTCCTGGCCCATTGCGGCGCGGCATCGAGAATTTGCTGAAGGAAGCGCGCGAGATTGAATTCGCCGGATTTCATCTTGCCGACGACGACGGCCGCTTCCTGTGCCAGCGATGCACCAACCAGTGTCAGCGGCAGGATCACGATCAGCACGATCAGGCCGACGGTGAGCAGGGCTGCCGAATTCGGATGCGTCGGCATCCGGCGCTCCAGACGCCGGTGCATCGGCGCGAACATGATCGCGATCACGACGCCCCACAGGATCGCGCTGTAGAACGAGCTCATGATCCAGCCGAAGGCCAGCGTGACCACGACGATCAGCAGCAGGAAGAAACGGTCTTCGAGACTCGCGCGCATGCGAATGTAGCTCCTATGCGCAAATGCCCGGCAGTCGCCGGGCATCCAAAGCTCCGAATTCGTAGGATGGGTAGAGCAAAGCGAAACCCATCCAACTGTCACCCGGTGCGCCGGGATGATGGGTTTCGCTTCGGCGCGATCGCGCCTGCGCTCTACCCATCCTGCGGCATCACGTATTGGTCAGCGCGACCCGGTATTCAGCTTCGGTATTGGCCTTCACCTCATCGAGCGTCACGCCGTCGGCAAGCTCGATCAGGGCCATGCCGTCATTGCCGTGCTTGTCGATGGTGAACACCGCCAGATCGGTCACGACCATGTCGACAACACGCTCGCCGGTCAGCGGCAGGTTGCAGCTCTTCAGCAGCTTGGCGCCGTCCTTGGCGGAATGCTCCATCACCACGACAACGCGCTTGACGCCGGCGACGAGGTCCATCGCACCGCCCATGCCCTTCACCATCTTGCCGGGGATCATCCAGTTGGCGAGGTCGCCATTCTGAGCGACCTGCATGGCGCCGAGGATCGACAAGTCGATATGGCCGCCGCGGACCATGCCGAAGGAGTCTGCCGACGAGAAATAGCTGGTGGTCGGCAGTTCGGTGACGGTCTGCTTGCCGGCATTGATGAGGTCCGGATCTTCCTCGCCCTCATAGGGGAACGGACCCATGCCGAGCATGCCGTTCTCGCTCTGCAGCTGAACGTCGACGCCTTCGGGAATGTAGTTCGACACCAGCGTCGGAATACCGATGCCGAGATTGACGTAATATCCGTCGCGCAATTCCTTAGCCGCGCGCGCTGCCATTTGATCACGGGTCCAAGCCATCGTTCTCTCCTGTTTTTGCTTTTGGCGGTTACGCGGGACGCTGACGCGAGGTCACTTTTTCGATCCGCTTCTTGCCGGTACCCACCTCGACAATGCGCTTCACGAAAATGCCGGGAGTGTGGATGTGATCCGGGTCGATCTCGCCGGCCGGCACCAGATGCTCGACTTCGGCAATGGTGATCTTCGCGGCGGTCGCCATCATCGGGTTAAAGTTGCGGGCGGTCTTGCGGTAGACGAGATTGCCTGCGGTATCGCCCTTCCAGGCGTGCACGATCGCGATGTCGGCGAACAGACCACGCTCCAGCATATAGGTCTCGCCGTTGAATTCCATCGTCGGCTTGCCTTCCGAGATCAGCGTGCCGACGCCCGTCTTGGTGTAAAAGCCCGGAATGCCGGCGCCGCCGGCGCGAATGCGCTCGGCCAGCGTGCCCTGCGGGGAGAATTCGAGTTCCAGCTCGCCCGCCAGATACTGCTGGGCGAACAGCTTGTTCTCGCCCACATAGGACGAAATCATCTTCTTGATCTGGCGGGTTTCGAGCAGGCGGGACAGGCCGATGCCGTCAACACCGGCGTTATTGGACACCACGGTGAGGTCCTTGACCCCGGAGTCGCGCAATGCGTCCGACAGGTCCTCGGCAATGCCGCAGAGGCCGAAGCCGCCGGACATGATCATCATGCCGTCCTTGAGAATGCCATCGAGTGCCGATTTGGCGTCGGGGTAGACCTTGTTCATGGGAATCGACCTGATGCAGGAATGCGCTGAGAACCCAGCGGGCGCGGGCGGCTATGTGGTGGATTATTAGGCGGAAACTCCGCGGTAGGTCAATCGCGGGGGACTGCGACCCCATCACCCCTGCTATGGCCTTGAAAGCGTCAAGAAAACCCTTCAAATTGAGGACCTTGGACGTGGGCGCACATGGATGCCGCCCCGCTATGTGTGACCACCAACCAACCCGGATAGTTCATTGACGAGTGCCCAAGGAATAAGACGCCTGGGGATGCCGATTGCGGCGCTCCTGGGTGTTGCGGTGATCGGGCTGTTCGCCATGTCGTGGTTGCTCAACCGCGATACGCTGCGCCATGCCGTGGAATCACAGATTCGCGCCGTGACGGGGCTCGACTTCGTCGTCAACGGCGCGGTGGATGTGTCGGTCTTTCCGGGCAGCTATGTCTCGTTTCACGACGTCGGCCTGAAGGGCGGCGGGTCGATCGATCCTGCTTTGACGGTCGATGTGCTGACGGCCAATCTGCGGCTGCTTCCGCTACTTCTGCAGCGCTTCGAAATCGCCGACATGATGATGCTACGGCCGCGCATCCGCGTGATCCGCGAAACCTCCGGCGACAGCAACTGGACCCCGTTCATCGAATCCATCGCCCGCACCATGAAGCCGGGCGCCGAACAACCGCTGTCCTTCTCCGAAATCCGCATCCAGGACGGCGTGCTGCACTATCAGGACTCGCACAATAGCGAGCGTCTCAGCGACATCGACCTGTCGCTGGCCTGGCCGTCCATCTCGCGCTCATTCGCGGCAACCGGCCAGTTCGACTGGCGCGGCGAGCGGATCGACGGCAGCCTCAGCGTGAGCGACTTCATTGCCGCACTGTCGGGCGAGCGCTCCGGCGTAAAGGCACGCATCGCCGGCGCGCCGATCAAGCTCGCCTTTGACGGCACTGTTGCTAACCGCGCCAGCCTCGTCATGGAGGGCACGCTGACCGCTGACAGCATGTCGCTCCGCAATGCACTGCGCTGGGTCGGCCAGGCGCCGCCCGGCTCGGGCGGTTTCGGCCGCTTTGCCCTCAAGGCGCGTGCCAGCCTCGTGGGCCCGTCGATTGCCCTCACCAACGTCAATGTCGAGCTCGACGGCAACAGCGCCGAAGGCGTCATGACGTACAGCAACACCGGCCGTCAGACGCTGCAGGCGACCTTGGCTGCCGGCGCGCTCGACTTCACGCCCTATGTATCCACCGTGCGACTACTCGCCTCCGGCGCGCGTGACTGGAACCGGCAGTTGTTCGATCTGAACGCGCTGTCCACTACCGATCTCGACATGCGCCTATCGGCCGCCAAGGTCACCGTCGGCTCGTCCGTGCTCGGCCGTACCGCGCTCGGCGCCAACCTGCGCGGCGGCACGCTGGCGCTCTCGGTGGGTGAAGCGCAGATATATGGTGGCATCGTCCGAGGGTCGTTCAACGTTGCGCATTCCGACGCCGTGGCTGACGTGAAAGCCCAGTTCCAGTTCAGCGATGTGGACCTGCAGGCCTGTGCCAGCGATCTGTTCGGCGTCAACAAGCTCACCGGCCGCGGCAATCTCAGCATGATGCTGGAGGCCTCGGGTTCATCGCCGTTCGGCCTCGCGCAATCGCTCGACGGAACCGCGACGCTGACCGGTCATGACGGCGCCATCAGCGGCTTCAACGTCGAACAGTTGCTGAAGCGGCTGGAGCGACGTCCCCTGTCCGGCGCCGGCAATTTCCGCTCGGGTTCGACGCCGTTCAACACGCTCAACATGTCCGTGAAATTCAATGACGGCATCGCCACCGCGCAGGATATCCGGATCGATGGGCCAGCGGCAAAACTGACGCTGACCGGCACCGCGTCGGTGCCGTCGCGCGAATATGACTTCAAGGGCACCGCCAGCCTCAACCCGGCGGCCAACGGCACCGGCGGCTTCGAACTGCCTTTCGTGATCCAGGGCCCATGGGACGATCCGCTGATCTTCCCGGATCCGGAAAGCCTGATCCGGCGTTCGCCCGGCGCAGCTCCCCTGCTTGACGCCGTCAAGGATCGCAAGACCCGCGATGCGGTACGCTCGGTGATCGAACGTTTTACGGGTGTGCCCAAACAGACGCCGGCAACAGAGCCGGAAAAACCCGCCAATACGCCTGCCGCAGCAGCACCTGCGGATGCAGCACCCAAGGCGAACTGACTTTTGCCTTATAACGGCGCGGCGCTTTCGCCACGGGCGCTCGACAATTTCGATGCCAGCGATGCCAGTACGATGACCACGGCGATGAAGCCGACGATCAGCGTGCAGATCGCGTTGATCTCCGGCTTCACGCCAAGACGCACTTCCGAATAGATCCGTATCGGCAGCGTCGCCGAACCAGGTCCTGTCGTAAAGCTCGCTATCACCAGATCATCGAGCGAAAGCGTGAAGGCCAGCATCCAGCCGGCAGCAATGGCCGGCCAGATCAGTGGCAGGGTCACGGCCAGGAAGGCGCGGAACGGGTCGCGGCCAAGATCCATCGCCGCTTCCTCGAGGCTGCGATCGATACCCGCGAGCCGCGACTGCACCACGACCGTGACAAAGCACATGGTGAGTGTGGTGTGCGCGATGGTGACCGTGACGAAGCCACGCCCCGCATCAAGCGCCACGAACAACAGCAACAGCGACAGGCCGGTGATCACCTCGGGCATCACCAGCGGCGCGTAGAGCATCCCGGACATCAGCGCGCGACCGCGAAATCCCGCGCCACGCGTCAACGCAATCGCCGCCAATGTACCGAGCAGCGTCGCCAGCGTTGCCGACACGACACCCACGCGAAGACTCATCCAGGCAGCATCGAGCATCGCACGGTCGTTGAAGAACTCGGTGTACCAGCGCGTGGACCAGCCACCCCACACCGTCACCAGCCGCGAGGCATTGAACGAATAGATGACGAGAATGACGATCGGCAGGTAGAGAAATGCAACACCAAGCACCAGGGATGTGACGTTGAAGCGCGACAGACGAAGCGGATGCACGGCCATCAGCGCGCCTCCAGCTGGCGGCGCTGCAACCGGTCATAAATCAGCAAGGGGATCAGCAGCAGCCCGAGCAACACAATCGCGGTAGCCGACGCCACCGGCCAATCCTTGTTCGTGAAGAATTCGAGCCACAGCGTCTGGCCTATCATCAACGAATTCGATCCGGCGAGCAGATCGGGAATGACGAATTCGCCCATGATCGGGATGAAGCACAGCAACGCGCCGGCACCGACGCCGCGAAAGGACAAGGGAACTGTTACCAGCCAGAATGCGTCAATGCGCGAGACGCCGAGATCGGCCGCGGCTTCGATCAGCGACGGGTCCTGTTTCGCCAGCGTGGCATAGAGCGGCAGGATCATGAAAGGCAGATAGGAATAGACGATGCCGAGATACATCGCACTGTCGGTGGACAGCCACACGACTGGCGTCGATACAATGTGCAACGCAAGAAGTATCTTATTGAGCAAGCCGTCATGCTGCAGGATGTTGATCCAGGCATAGATGCGGATCAGGAACGAGGTCCAGAACGGCACGATCACCAGCATCATCGCGATGCCCTGCCAGCGCCGGGGTAGACGCGCCATGCCATAGGCGATGGGATAACCGACCGCGAGCAAGATCAGGGTCGATACCACCGCGACGAGAACACTGCGCAGATAGGACGCAAGATAGAGATTGTCCGAAACGAGCAGCCGGAAATTATCCAGCGACAGCGCGGCAAACGAGGCCTTCAGGCCACTGATTCCCTCGGACAGTCCGAACACCGGCATATAAGGCGGCTGCGCAATCGCTGTCTGCGACAGGCTGATCTTCAGCACGAAGCCGAACGGCACCAGAAAGAACAGCACCATCCAGACGTAAGGCGGGATCGCAGCGAGGCGCGCCGGCGCCGTGAAGATGCGACGCGCGCTCATTGAAGCAGCACCACGCAATCATCGGGAGCAAACCATGCCGCGACGCGCTCCCCCATCGAATAGGAATCGACATCGAGCCGTGCGGTGTTGGCGAGAGCCACCCGCAATGTCGCACCGCGGTCGAGTTTCACTTTATAGAGCGAACGACCGCCGAGATAGCCGACATCGGTGATGACACCCTCGAGGCTGTTCATCGCACCGCTATTGACAAGGTCTGTCGCCGGTCCACGCCGTGACAGCCTGATCTTTTCCGGGCGGATGGCGACGCAGATGACTGCATCGCCGACAGGATGTCGCGGCTCGATCGCGAACAGCGTTCCGACATCGCGGCCGGCAATGGTCAGACGATGGCTGTCGCGGTGCGTGATGCCGCCTTCGATGATGTTGATGTCGCCGACGAACTCCGCGACCCAGCGCGATACCGGCGCCTCATAAAGTTGCCGCGGCGTCGCCACCTGCTGCAGGCGGCCGCCATTCATGACGCCGATGCGGTCGGCCATGGTCATCGCCTCCTCCTGATCGTGGGTGACGATCACGAAGGTGGTGCCAAGCTGGCGCTGCAGCGTCATCAACTCGACCTGGGTCTCGTCGCGCAGTTTCTTGTCGAGGGCGGCGAGCGGCTCATCAAGCAGCAACAACTGCGGATGTCGCGCCAGCGCCCGCGCGAGCGCCACGCGTTGTTTCTGACCGCCCGACAATTGATCCGGTCGGCGTTTCTCCAGTCCCTGGAGTTTGACCAGCGCCACCATCTCGGCCACCCGCGTATCGATGCCGAGACGCGTCAAGCCAGCGTTCTTGAGACCGAAACCGATATTGTCGCGCACGTTGAGGTGCGGAAACAGTGCGTAGTTCTGGAACATCATGTTGACGGGCCGCTGATGCGGCAATACCGCAGCGATGTCCTCGCCGTTCAGCTCGATCTTCCCGGTGTCCGGCGCTTCGAAACCGGCCAGCATGCGCAGTAACGTGGTCTTGCCACAGCCGCTCGGGCCGAGCAGCGCGAAGAATTCACCGGCCTTGATGTCCAGAGAAAGATTGTCCACTGCGCTATGCGCGCCGAATGCCTTGGTGACGCCGTCGATCCGCAGCAAGGGCGTGGGATAGGCGATAACCGGCGCATCATTGGCGACCGGGTCCGCGATTGTCGCAGTGAGATTCGTCATAACCGCAAGCTAACCGCGGAACGCCGCGGGCTCAACAGCATCAGCGCTTCTCAACGGTCTGTCGCTCAACCAGCTTTGCGAGCGACAGAGGTCGCGGCAATCCGCCCAACCAACCCAGCATACTGCGCAATGGGGGCAGGACGCCCGATAAAGTAGCCTTGTACGCCATCGCAGCCTTCGCTGGCGAGGAAGCAGAGTTGCTCGTGTGTTTCAACACCCTCCGCAACGATCGCGACGTCGAGGCCATGGCCAAGCCCGATGACCGCGCGCACGATGGCGGCGGACTGCGGATTGAGCCCCAGATTGATCACGAAAGCACGGTCGATCTTGATCTTGTCGAACGGGAATGCCTGCAGATAGGTCAGCGAGGAATAGCCGGAGCCGAAGTCGTCCATCGAGATGCGCACACCGAGCGCCTTCAACCGCCGTAGCAACGCGACGCCACGATCGAAATCCTCGATCAGCACGCCCTCGGTGATTTCGAGCTCAAGTCGCCCGGGCTGCAGGCCGGTTTCGAGCAGGATCGAATGCACGAGGCTGACGAGATCGCCGTGCATGAACTGCGCGGGCGACAGGTTGACCGCGATCTGGAGCGGTACCGGCCACGAGGCAGCCTCAAGGCAGGCCTGGCGCAGGATCCACTCGCCCATCTCGACGATGAGGCCACTTTCTTCGGCCAGCGGAATGAAGTCTCCGGGCGGCACGAAACCGCGCGTCGGATGAATCCACCGCGCCAGCGCCTCGAAGCCCGTAATGTCGGCATCGACGATGGTCTGGCCGGCGCGCGCCTGGGGCTGATAGTGCAGCGACAATTCGCCATTGCGGATCGCGGCCGAGAGATCCTGATGCAATACGCGACGGTCGCGCAGTTGCTGGTCCATTTGCGGTTCGAAGATGCTTATCGAACCACGCGACTGCGACTTGGCGCGGAACAGCGCCGCGCCGGAATTCGCCAGCAACGCGGCCGGGTCATGGCCGTCGCGCGGGAACAGCGAGATGCCCGTGGTAACGCCTGTACGCACCGACTTGCCGTCGATGGGGAATTCCTCCGCGAGGGCCGCGGCGATCCTCTCTGCGATCAACAGCCCGGCCGCCGGCTGCACGCCGTCGATGATCACGCCGAACTCGTCGCCGCCGAGCCGCGCCAAGACTCCGCCGCCGACGGCTGCATCGATACGACGCGACACCTCGACCAGCAGCTTGTCACCGATACCATGGCCGAAGACATCGTTGACCTCCTTCAGGCCATCAAGATCGATCGACAGCACCGCGAATTCCTCGGACGTCTCGCTGCAAGCATCGATCATCTGCGACAGGGCCTGCAAGAAGGCCGGGCGGTTCGGCAGATCGGTCAGGCCATCGTGATAGGCCATATGCGCCATCCGCGCCTCGGTCTGGCGGCGGTCGGTGACATCCTCATGGGTCTTGATCAGATATTGCGGCTCGCCTGCTTCGTCGAGCACGGTGACCCGCCGGGTCAGAAACAGCCGCAATCCGTCGCGCGTGCTGATCGGATGCTCTTCCGCAATCGGTGTCCGACTTCTGATCGCGGCCTGGTCGCGGCTGACGATCAGCTTCGCTTCTTCCGGGCGAAGCATTTCGGGAACGGTCAGACCGATAGCGTCTTCGCGCTTGCGCCCCAAAATAACCTCTGCGCCACGGTTGGCGAACAGATAGCGGCCGGTGTTGATTTCCTGCACCATCAGCGAAACGGGAATATTGTCGAGCACTGTTTCGAGGAACTTCTTGGTGCTTTCCAGTTCCTTGGACAGCGACTTCCGCTCGGTCACGTCCTCGAACAACGCAATCAGGAATGCCGGCTCGTTGCGTTCGTTGAGGGCAATCACGCGATTGCTATCCAGCGTGCGGATCTCCGTACCGCGCTCGACGTTGAATTCGCTGCGGCACTGGCTGTGTGTTTCCACCGCCAGGGCATCGGCTTCGGCGATTGCCTTGGCGGATCTTGCCGAAAATATCTGGTCTGCTCGCTTGCCGACGATCTGATCGCGCGAGAGACGAGAGAAGGTCTCGAAAGCGCGATTGGCGAAGATGTAGCGGCCATCATCAATGGTCTTGGCGGCAACGCAGATCGGAACGTGGTCGAGTACGGATTCGAGGAATTGCTTGGTGGTCGCAAGCTCGCGTTGCAGGAAACGCTGCTCGGTGCAATCCTCGTGGATACCGATCGCGCCGCCATTGGGAAGCCGGCTGAACTTGACGTGAATGGATTGGCCACCGGGCATCTCGGCGATGTATTCGCCAGAGGGAACGCTCTGCTCGTAAAAGCTCTGGGTGGCCAGATCGAGCTTACCGCGCTGACGGCGTAATTCACGCAGTCTCGGGCCGGTGATATCCTTGGTGATGTCGGCGCGCGTCAGGTCGTAGATTTCAAGATAGCGATCGTTGCAAAACACGACCCGCTTCTGGGCATCGAGCATCACGATGCCCTGGCCGAGATGATTGAGAGCGGACCCGACAAACGCATTGCGACGCTGCTGCTCGTGACGCACATTGCGCAGCGCCGAAGCGACCCACAGCACAATGGCAACAAGAAATGCCAGCACGACAAACCCGCCGATGAGGATCTGCCAGATCATTTGCGGGTCGAGTTCACTGATATAACTGACCGCCGGGGATTGCGCGTGGACTCCAGCAACGCCGCCGAGAAGGCACGCGACCGCGATGACGGACACTGCCGCCTTGCTGTCTGATCGCCCGATCTTGCCAGTCATTACACACCCGCGTATTCGCAGCGTGAGTGTTTGGTTACAGGTATGTGGATCAGGTAAATGCGTGGCGTCGCAACTGCAGAATGCGGCGAAAATTGGTGGTAATTGGCTGTGATGCTTAATGTTTTACTAATGCGCCACATCCGCAAGGTTGGACAGCGGATGACCAGCGCAGCAAACTATCGGACGCGACATGGACAAGGTTGAATGCGTGGTGGTTGGCGCCGGCGTCGTGGGCCTCGCGATCGCCCGGCGAATGGCGGAAGCGGGACGCGAGGTCATCGTGCTGGAGGCCGCGGACGCGATTGGTACCGTGACCTCGTCGCGCAACAGTGAGGTCATTCATGCCGGCATCTATTATCCGGCCGGCAGTTTGATGGCGCGGCTCTGCGTCGCCGGAAAACAGGCCCTCTATGATTATTGCCGGGATCGCGGCATTCCACATCGCAACTCCGGCAAACTGATCGTCGCTACGCGCCCCGAAGAGATAGCCAAACTGGCATCAATCAAGGCGCACGCCGAAGCCAATGGCGTCGCTGACCTCGAGGAAATATCCGGGGCCGAGGCGCGCGCGCTGGAGCCGGCACTGGCGTGCGAAGCCGCGTTGTTGTCGCCCTCCACCGGCATCGTCGACAGCCACAGCTATATGTTATCGCTGCGCGGGGAAGCAGAAGCGGCGGGTGCAGCCTTCGCGTTCCTGGCACCACTGGAACGCGGCCGGGTCACTGCCGGCGGTTTCGAACTGAATGTCGGCGGTGAGGCGCCGATGACGCTGGCCTGCGACATGCTGATCAATTCAGCCGGCCTGTCCGCAACAGCGATCGCACGCATGCTCGACGGCATGCCGCTTGACCTGATACCGCCCGCCTATCTGGCCAAGGGCTGCTACTTCAGCTGCAATGCGAAAGCACCCTTCTCGCGGCTGATCTATCCCGTGCCGGAACCGGGCGGCCTCGGTGTGCATCTCACGCTCGATCTGGCTGGCCAGGCGCGTTTCGGCCCTGACGTCGAGTGGGTGGATCACATCGACTACACGGTCGATCCGGCACGCGGAGAGCGGTTCTATCCGGCCATCAGGCGCTACTGGCCGAGTCTGCCGGACGGCGCATTGATGCCGAGCTATTCCGGAATGCGGCCGAAGATCGTGCCGCCCGCAGTCGCGGTGCAGGACTTCATGATCCAGGGTGCCCAGACCCACGGCGTACCGGGCCTGATCAACCTGTTCGGCATCGAGTCACCCGGGCTGACATCATCTCTGGCCATCGCGGACTACGTGGCCGAAATGGCGGGACACTGAGTGGGAAAGGTTGCAGGCGAAGCGATCCAGGCCAACCGAATAACTGGATGCTTCGTCGCAAACCTATCGCGGGATCAGGGCAAGACGTCACCGCACCTACGTGAAAGCAGTGACGTAAACGGCGATGTTGATGCTGTGATTTATCGTTCGCTGTTAATGCAGCCGTTAATCAGTGCAGCGTTTCGCTGGCGCCGTTTTTGAGACGCTGGATTTCGTCTCTGACCATCAGTTTTCGACGCTTGAGTTCGACGATGCGGAGATCGTCGGTAGACAGGTGCACGAGTGCGTCGTGCAATTCGCTTTCGAGAACCTTGTGTTTGCGTTCCAGTTCGACGAGATGCGCCTGTAGTGCCATTCGAAAACTCCTCGGTAGGATTGAACCTCAGGACTCGTTCGGTTGGACCGTGAATTCTACATGACAGTGGACATCTGTCGATGGGTCTTGAAAAGTGTATTTTGGATTTCGTGTATCGTTCGAAACGAATCGTGACCTGATCACGCCGCAAAACCCGGAACCGGACGGCTTGCGCGGTGCGCCTGCACCGGCGATAGTCATGTGAGAAATCCCTCGCAAATGATTTGCGAATCCAGTCAGCTAGAAACATGAATGACGACGAAGATCGCGAACTTCCGTTAGAACTCGCCAGATTACAGCAGGAACATCGCGACCTCGACGCCGCCATCGATGCTTTGCAGCATTCACCGGCACCGGATCTTTTGCGGCTGCAACGGTTGAAGAAGAGAAAGCTTCAGCTGAAAGACCGAATCTCTTTCATCGAAGATCAGATCACCCCGGATATTATTGCCTGAGACAACGCGTCGCACCGTGGCTGTGGGTTGAAGAACGGCCATGAACTGGCCAATCCTGAAGCTTCTGCTGCGCGACTGGCCGCCATTGTTCTCGCGCGGTATCGCCCGCACCGCCGTCGGACTGATACTGGCCGGCATCGCAGTGTGGCGCGATGGGCTGCGCCACCGTCGCACTGAAGACACTGACCATCGGTGAAGGCGCGCTGATCGTCTACACGATGCCGATCTGGGCGACATTGTTTGCATGACCGATCCTCGGCATACGGCCGACGCTGCGTGATGCTGCGGCCCTTCTGCTTGGTCTCGCAGGACTTGTGGTTTTGCTCGGCCAGTACGGCTTTGCGCTGTCGCCGGATAAAATCGCCGGCATCCTGCTCGCGCTCGGATCTGCCACCCTGTTTGCACTCGGGGAAGTCCTGAGCCGAACACCGCTGCCAATGCCACCGATGTCTTTGGTCGCCTGGCAGGTCGGGCTGGGATGTCTTCCGATGATCATCCTCGGCCTGATGTTCGAGCACCCGGACATCGGTGCGCTGACGACAGTTGGGTGGTGCTCGCTGATCTATATGACTCTGGGCCGATGGGCGTTTGCTACCTGACCTGGTTTGCAACGCTGCGCCGGCTGCCGCCCGCGACGGCGGCCATGGGTACCCTGGTCGTACCGGTCATGGGTGTGATCGGAGCCGCGGCACTGCTCGGCGAACCACTGGGGCTGCGCGAACTGATCGCCATGACGCTCACGCTGCGCGGCGTGACGCTTGCACTGCGCAAGCCAGCCGTGGCGGCCTGAGAGGAGCGGAACGGGGCGCGACCACAAAACGAGGCGCTGCCCGAACTTGACAAAAAGAACAAAATAAGAACAAGCTTGCGTCGAGATCAATCGACTCGTGAGGGCACCATGGCGGACATCACCTATTACGTCGCACTGCCCTTCCTGCAGGACGACTCCGGTTCGCCGGCCGCTGGTGCCGCCGAGGAATGTCAGAGCGCGTCCGGCGCCATCCGTCGCGCCGAACTATTGTCCCGTGCACCGGGCTCGATCGGCGCACTGGCCTTCAGCCGTACCGGCGATCCAATGATCGGCGAGTTCGGCGACGCCCAGGTGATCCGCGCCTTTGGGGAAGTGCCCAGCGACCTCAGCGCATTGTAAAGGCGCCAACTCCGACGATTTACCGGCTATATTTTCGCACGTCGCGCGGTCTTGCGCAGAGCAAAGCCACGGCGTTTAGGAATGTCGAGCAGGAACTCGGTTTCGGCCGAAGCGCGCAATTCGGCAATCTTCGCCAGTGCTTCAGCCAGTTTGCGCCTCCAGCTTCCGGATCGTCAGCACAGCCGCAGGCGCACGGCTTTTCGGAAGCGATACCAAGGCGTTGGGCTCGCGCAAGGCAGGCTTCATGGAGAGCTTGACCGACTTTGTGGCCGGCGCTCGGGTTTTCTTTTGCATGAGATTTGTTACAAGGCTAGCCAGTCTTCACCAAGACGAGATCATGTTTGCCACGCTCCTTGCCATGCAAGGAGACGACCTTGTATTTCCAGTCTATCTTTCTGGATTCGCGAAAGAAAACACGGAATGCCCGCGCCCGTCGCCATCATCATGGGAAGCCAGTCGGACTGGGAAACCATGCGCCACGCCGCCGAAACGCTGACCGCGCTCGGCGTCGCCCATGAGGCGCGCATCGTCTCGGCCCACCGGACCCCCGATCGGCTGGTCGCGTTCGCCAAGGGCGCCAAGGCCGCAGGCTTCCAGATCATCATCGCCGGTGCGGGCGGCGCCGCGCATCTGCCCGGTATGGCCGCAGCGCTGACCGAACTGCCGGTGTTCGGCGTCCCCGTGGAATCCAAGGCGCTTTCAGGTCTCGATTCGCTATATTCGATCGTACAGATGCCGGGCGGCATTCCCGTCGGCACGCTGGCCATCGGCAAGCCCGGCGCGATCAATGCCGCGCTGCTTGCGGCGTCCGTATTGGCTCTGCATGACCATACGCTGGCGACGAAACTCGCCGCCTGGCGGAAAGCGCAGACCGATGCAGTAGCTGAAAAGCCAGAAGGTGCGGCGTGAGTGCTGTGATGACGAAGGTCCTCAAGCCCGGCGATACGATCGGCATTCTCGGCGGCGGCCAGCTCGGTCGTATGTTGGCGATGTCTGCAGCACGCCTCGGCCTCCGCTGTCAGGTTTTCTCACCGGATCCGGATTCACCGGCCTTCGATGTGGTGCAGAACGCGACATGCGCTGAATATGCTGATGTCGAGGCGCTCGAACTGTTCGCCAATGATTGCGACGTCATCACCTACGAATTCGAGAACGTGCCGGCTGCTACCGCGATGATACTCGACGCGCGGCGCCCGGTTCTGCCCGCGCAGACAATCCTGGAGACCACCCAGGATCGTCTGGCCGAGAAGGATTTTGTGACGTCGCTGGGTATCGGCACGGCCGCTTACGCAGGCGTTGCAAATGCTGGCGAGCTTCATGCAGCGGTCAAGAAGATCGGTCTGCCCGCCGTCATCAAGACGCGGCGCTTCGGCTATGACGGCAAGGGCCAGGCGATCATCCGTGAGGGCGACGATCTCGATCAGGTCTGGAACGATCTCGGCACCAACTCCGCGATCCTCGAAGCCTTCGTGCCGTTCGAACGCGAGGTCTCGGTCATCGCTGCACGCGGCGCCGACGGCCATGTCGAATGTTTCGACGTCACCGAAAACGAGCATCGCGATCACATCCTGAAATTCTCCTATGCGCCCGCGCGCATCTCCGACGCGCTTGCCGCGAAGGCACGCGAGATCGCCGAGAAGATCGGCACCGCGCTGGGCTATATCGGCGTCTTCGCGGTAGAACTGTTCGTGGTGCCTGGTAAGGACGGAGCGACGCTTGTCGTGAACGAAATTGCACCGCGCGTACACAATTCCGGCCACTGGACGCTCGATGGCGCTTCGGTGTCGCAATTCGAACAACACATCCGCGCCATCGCCGGCTGGCCGCTCGCCAAACCGGTTCGCCATGGTCAGGTCACCATGATCAACCTGATCGGCGACGACATTCTCGACTATGGCAAGTGGCTCACCGTCCCCGGCGCCACCGTGCATCTCTATGGCAAGGGTGCGCCGAAGCCCGGCCGCAAGATGGGCCATGTGGTTGAGGTGAAGCCGGCGACATAACGAGCCGGCTTCACCGCCTCATTCGTCACGTGGTCGCCTTGCCTTGCACCACGCCAGTGGGCTCGTCACTCAGCCAGCGATAGATCGCGCCGCCGAGAACACCGCCAACCAGCGGCGCCACCCAGAACAGCCACAACTGCTGTAGTGCCCAGCCGCCGACAAACAATGCCGGCCCAGTGCTACGCGCCGGATTCACCGACGTGTTGGTGACCGGAATGCTGACAAGGTGGATCATCACCAGCGCAAGCCCGATCGCCAGCGGCGCGAAGCCCGCAGGCGCCTTGCCGTGTGTGGAACCCATGATGATGAACAGGAACATCATGGTCATCACCACTTCCATGATGAAGCCCGCCACCAAGCTGTATTTGCCGGGCGAATGATCGCCGTAGCCGTTCGAGGCAAAGCCCTTGGCAAGGTCGAAACCGGCGGCGCCGCTGGCAATGACATACAACACGGCCGCACCCGCAACCGCACCGACGACCTGTGCAATCACATAGGGGAGAATCTGGCCTGCCGGGAAACGTCCGCCCGCCGCAAGGCCCACGGTGACCGCAGGATTGAGATGACAGCCCGAAACGTGGCCGATGGCATAGGCCATGGTCACGACGCTGAGGCCGAAGGCCAGCGAGACGCCGACGAGACCGATACCGACCTGCGGAAACGCGGCCGCGATCACTGCACTACCGCAGCCTGCAAATGTGAGCCAAAAGGTGCCGATTAACTCGGCCGCGTATTTTTTCCCATTCATCATGCTCTCCCGGTCAGAATCGGCGTCCCGGCTGAGTCGCCACGGGGATTATGCGTCCGTGCTCCAATACCTGTCGAGACAGGGAACCTGCCCTATCCCCCACCAGAGAAACCTCGGAAACACACGTCGCTTTCCCCGCCCAAGAGGTTAAAATGACCACGCCGCAAGGTGGACATTCGCTATTTCATCTGGTACATCGGCGCCCTTGAGGTTAAGGGCATGGCCTTTGTCGGCCCTTCGCTTTACCGAAATTCAAATCCGATCAATTGAGAAGAGGATGCCGCGTGCAGGTTCTCGTTCGCGATAATAACGTCGACCAGGCTCTCAAGGCGCTGAAGAAGAAGATGCAGCGCGAGGGTATTTTCCGCGAGATGAAGCTCCGCGGCCACTACGAGAAGCCCTCTGAGAAGAAGGCTCGCGAGAAGGCTGAGGCTGTGCGTCGCGCACGCAAGCTGGCTCGCAAGAAGCTGCAGCGCGAAGGCTTGCTGCCGATGAAGCCCAAGCCGGTGTTCGGCGCGGGTCCTGGCGCCGATCGTGGCGGCCGTCCCGGCGCCGGCGCTGCTCCGCGCGCACCGCGCTAAGCTCGCTTCATCATTTGAGTTCGATAACGCGGGCGCAAGCCCGCGTTATTTTTTGCGCAGTCGCTTTTTGCGCGGGCTAACCCCTTGGGCGCGTGGATCTTGATCGGGTGCATTTTGCCCGATGTCGCGCTACCAATAGGTCATTGGTGGCTGCGTGAGATTTGCCCTGCATGGAATGTCCCGTCCGCAAGTCCTCGTCCCGTTTCGGCGCCCGCGGCCTTACCGCGATAGCGCTTGCCGTTGCGGGTCTGTGCAGCACAGGCTGCTCATTCAACCTGTCGTCCCTCACGCCGGGGTCCGACAGGGACGAACCGAAGACAGCCGCCGTGGTGCCTCCGTCGCCCGCGAATTCCGGCAAGACCAATCCACAGGATGCACAGATCCACGCTGCACGCGCGCAGGCGCTCGCACAGTCCGGCAAACCTGACGACGCGCTGCTGGCCTTCAATCAAGCACTCGACCTCGATCCGCACAGCGCGCAGACCTTCTACCAACGCGGGCTGCTCTATCAGTCCGAGAAGAAGTACGAATTCGCCATCGCAGATTTTACGTCAGCCAACGGCCTGACGCCGCAGCAGGCCGATCCCTTGCTCGGCCGCGCGCAATGCTATCTCGCACTCGGCAAGAACCAGGAAGCCGCAGCGGATCTCGACGAGGCTTCGCAGGTGGCACCGGGTAATGCGCAGGTCTGGCTGACCCGCGGCGCGACCTATGAGAAGCTTGGCGACAAGGCCAAGGCTGCGGACTCCTACAGCCGCGCTGTCGCCCTGCGCCCGAAGGACGATGCAGCGCGCAACGGCCTCACCCGCATGGGTGGACGCGCGGGCTAGCTAAGGCTGGAGGGGTCAGGCTGGCGGCAAGACGGCGTCGCCCTGCAAGCGTGAAGGCGACGCGCGGACAATCCACCGCTTCCCTTACCGCTCGAACGGGTGCGGGATGACCGAATTGAACACCGACTTCGCTGCAGACAGCACGTCTTCGGCCACGTTGGTGCGCTCAGGTCGCGGCGTCGCAGCGGCATTCGCCTGCAGATCCATCGGCTGCGCTGCGGGGATTTCACCGGGCGGACGTATGCGCCGCACCTCGGAAGGCTCGGACTGCGGCGAAGGCATCGGATCGAACTTCTCGACGCTTGGCGTCGCCACCATGATCGGCGGAGGCAGCTGCTGCATCGACGGAGGGGAAACAGTCCGTGCGGCTTCCTGCACGCGCGGCGCCTCCGGCGCACGCGGGGGCTCCGGCGTACGGGCAGCTTCCAGGGGGCGCGGCTCGCTGCGGTTCAGGCGCTCGATGGCGGCACGGGCGAGATCGTTGGCGTCGCGGCGTTCATCGGCGCTGGCATTGGCCGCCGGTGCAGTCCCCACGGTGGCAGGCACGGGCCCGGGTGTAGCCGGAGCTGGCGCGGCTTTGACCGCAGCTTTCTCGCGCAAGACCGGCTGATGACGGCGCGACTCAGGAACACTGACCGTTTCGGGCTTTTCGATGCTGGCCTTCTCGACCACCGGCTTGTCGCCGGCCTTGGCCGGGGCCGATTCAGGCAGATTGGCGAGGTCGGCAGAATTCTCGGCGGGCTTGGCCGTCGCTGCCTTGGTGTCAGGCTTCGGCTCCGCAGGCGTCGATGCAACAGCCGCAGCGGGCCGATCCGGGTTCGCCTTCGGGATGATGTAGTGATTGACGATATAGGCACCCACGATCGTTGCCAGAATTGATGGCAGGATATCGATGGTGAACTTCGAGAGATATTTCTGCAGCATGGACCGGCCTCTTCCCCGACCTGCTTCATGCTGGGAATTTGAGGCTGATTCAGGGATCAATCGCGACAGATCGAAGGCAAAGTTCCAATCCGTCGCATTGAATTGTTTCAGGCGGTCCTCAGCCGGCGACACAATGAACCGGCAATCGCTGGAGGCCGATAAGGTTAAGCTTTCTTGACCTCGACCTCGAGGAACACGATTTCCTTGTCGGTCTCGTTCAGCACGTCATGCTCGACGCCGGCCTTGCGGAAATAGGACTTGCCGGTGGTGATCGGTGCCTGCGAACGGGTGCCGTCCGGAGCAACGATGGTCATCACACTCGTGGTGATCGGCACGATCACATAATCCATTCCGTGGGTATGGCGGCCAGTCGCCGCGCCAGGCGCGAGCCGCCATTCGGTGACGCGAACTTCGGGTGTGTCCTGCTGAACGTCGGACTGGGCAGCGAGCATCGTCTTATTCTCCAAAGTGGTCACGGCACAAACACCATGAAGATGAATACCGCAAACACCACCAAATGAACCAGCCCAAACAGGATGTTGGTGCGCCCGGTGCCAAAGGTCAGCATGCTCAGCACGAAGGTCATCACCAGCAAAACCATCTTCTGCGTGCTGAGACCGAGTACCAGTTCCTTGTTCAACGCATAGGCCGCCACTGCAACCGCCGGTATCGTCAGTCCGATGGTGGCGAGCGATGAACCGAGTGCGAGGTTGATGCTCTTCTGCAGATCGTTGCCGCGTGCCGCCGAAATGGCGGCGACGCTTTCCGGCAGCAGGATCAGCAGCGCCACGAGGATGCCGGCAAAGGCTTCCGGCGCGCCGACCCGTTCGATGCCGGCATCTACCACGAGCGAGAATTTCTTCGACAGCAGCACCACCGCCACCAACGAGACCAGCAGCAAAATGGCGCTGAAGGCCAGAAGACTGTTGGAAACATGCCCGCCTGCATCGCCCTCGTCATTCCCGTCAGCGACGAAGTAATCCTGATGCCGGATGGTCTGTGTGTAGAGAAACACCGCATAGAGCATGATGGTGGCGACGCTGACAAAAGCGAGCTGCGCGTTCGAGTAGAAAGGCCCCGGGGTGGTCAAGGTATAATTCGGCAGGATCAGCGTGGTCGTCGCCATCACAATCAGCACACTGAGATAGATATTCGACCCCGTGACCTGGAAATCCTGCTCACGGTAACGCAAGCCCCCGACCAGGATACAGATGCCGACCAAGCCGTTGCAGACGATCATCACCACAGCGAAGACAGTATCGCGCGCCAGCGTGGGGACGGCCTTGTCGCCCAGCATGATGGTGGCGATCAGCGCCACCTCGATGATGGTGACGGCCAGTGTCAGCAACAGCGTGCCGAACGGTTCGCCGATCCGGTGCGCGATAACTTCAGCATGATGCACAGCTGCGAACACGGTGCCAAACAGGACAACCAGCAGCAGCACAGCGAATGCGATGCCGGCGAGCGACTGCGTGAAACCGATCCCTAGCGAGGGAATGGACGTCGCAAGAAAAAGCAAAACGGCCAGCGCGGGGAATATCCAGGACGACCTGGGTATGGGATGTGCCGACATTGAGCAAATATCCTCGTTGCGACCATATCGACGACAAGCGAAACGCAGCCATGCCACTTCCGCGATCGGTTATGCGGCTGCGTGATGCCGCCTCGCCAAGCGGCTGATGATGCGTATAATTGCGTATCACCCGAAGGTGAGATTGCAAGAAAGTGGGAGAGGAAGCGAGATGTTTTCACATGTCATGATCGGCACCAATGACTTGGATGCCGCGAAAAATTTCTATGACAAGCTGCTTGGCACGCTGAGCGTCCCGCCTGCCGTGGTCGACCGTCACCGGATTTTCTATCGCACCAAGACCGGCACCTTTTCGGTGTCCAAGCCGATCGACGGCAATTTCGCCACGCCGGCCAATGGCGGCACGATCGGCTTCAATGCCAAATCCACCGAAGAGGTCGATGCCTGGCATGCAATGGGCCTCGCCAATGGCGCCACCACCTGTGAGGATCCCCCGGGCGTGCGCGACATGGGCGGCGTGAAGCTCTATCTCGCTTATCTGCGCGACCCGGTCGGCAACAAACTCTGCGCGCTTCACCGCATAGCCTCGTGATGCGCAGGCGCTGAACGAACGGCCATAAAAAACGCCCGGCCTTTCAGCCGGGCGTTTTCATGAGGACCGTCAGTGCGAGTTACATTGCCTTGACAATATTTTCAGTCACCTTCTTCGCGTCACCCAGCAACATCATGGTATTGTCGCGATAAAACAGCGGGTTGTCGATGCCGGCATAGCCGGAAGCCAGCGAGCGCTTGATGAACATCACGGTGCCGGCCTTCCAGACCTGCAGCACCGGCATGCCGTAGATCGGCGAGGTCTTGTCGTCTTCGGCCGCCGGATTGGTGACGTCATTGGCGCCGATCACGAAGGCGATGTCGGCCTGTGCGAATTCCGAATTGATGTCCTCGAGTTCGAACACCTCGTCGTAAGGCACGTTCGCTTCGGCGAGCAGCACGTTCATATGTCCGGGCATGCGGCCAGCAACCGGGTGAATGGCGTATTTCACCTCGACGCCTTCCTTCTTCAGCGTATCGGCCATTTCGCGCAGCGCGTGCTGGGCCTGGGCCACCGCCATGCCGTAGCCGGGCACGATGATGACTTTCTGCGCGTTCTTCATGATGAAGGCCGCATCGTCAGCCGAGCCGAGCTTGGCCGGCTTCTGCTCACCCGAACCACCACCGGCCGCCGCGGTCTCGCCGCCGAAGCCGCCGAGGATGACCGAGATGAAGGAGCGGTTCATCGCGTGACACATGATGTAGGACAGGATCGCGCCCGACGAGCCGACCAGCGCGCCGGTGATGATCAGCGCCGAGTTGCCGAGCGTGAAGCCGATGCCTGCGGCGGCCCAGCCCGAATAGGAGTTCAGCATCGAGATCACGACCGGCATGTCGGCGCCGCCGATCGGGATGATCAGCAGCGCGCCGAGCACCAGCGCGAGAACGGTGATGAGCCAGAAGTCGACGGCACTGCCCGAACGCACCAGACCGAAGATGAAGAACACCAGCGCCAGGCCGAGTGCGATATTGATGATGTGACGCGCCGGCAGGATGATCGGCGCGCCGCTCATGCGGCCGGACAGTTTGGCGAATGCAATGACCGAACCGGTGAAAGTCAGCGCGCCGATGGCGACGCCGAGCGACATTTCCACGAGGCTCGCGCCGACGATCTTCTTGGTCGCCGGATCGAGAATGCCGAAGGCTTCCGGCGCGTAGAATGCGCCGGCGGCAACCAGCACCGCGGCCATGCCGACCAGCGAGTGAAAGGCGGCGACCAGTTCCGGCATCGAGGTCATCGGCACGCGCTTGGCGATGACCGCACCGATGCTGCCACCAATGGCAATGCCGAGGATCACCAGAATCCAGCCGAGCGCGTCGGCCGGCGGATGCGCGGCCAGTGTGGTGCCCACGGCGATGACCATGCCGGCCATGCCGAGGAAATTGCCCTGTCGGCTGGATGCCGGGCTGGACAGCCCCCGCAGCGACAGAATGAAGAGAATGCCCGCGACGAGATAGAGCAGTGCGGCGAGATTGGCGTTCATCGGGCTGCCCTTACTTCTTTTTCTTCTGGTACATCGCAAGCATGCGTTGCGTGACCAGGAAGCCGCCGAAAATATTGACGCATGCAAAGATCAGCGCGACGAAGCCGAAGCCGCGCGCCAAGGCGCCGCCGCTGCCGACCATATTGACGCCGACCGCGAGCAGTGCGCCGACCACGATCACCGAAGAGATCGCATTGGTCACCGACATCAGCGGCGTATGCAGCGCGGGCGTCACCGACCACACCACGAAATACCCGACGAACACGGCGAGCACGAAGATAGAAAGCTGAAATACGAACGGGCTGACCAGCGAGGCATGATCCATGGTGGTGCTCCTTACGCGGTCTTCGGCTGGAAGTTCGGATGAATGACGGCGCCGTCCCTGGTCAAAGCCGTCGCCTTGACCAGTTCGTCGTCCCAGTTCACCGCGAGCGTCTTGGTCTCTTTGTTGACCAACGTTTCGATGAATGAGAACAGATTGCGCGCATAGAGGCTCGACGCCGAGGCGGCGACGCGGCCAGCGACATTGGTATAGCCAACGATCTTGATGCCATTCACGTCGACCACTTCACCGGCCTTGACGCCCTCGACATTGCCGCCCCGTTCGACCGCGAGATCGACCAGCACCGAGCCGGGCTTCATCGACGCCACCATCTCGGCGGTGACCAGACGCGGCGCCGGACGACCGGGGATCAGCGCGGTGGTAATGATGATGTCCTGCTTCTTGATGTGCTCGGCGGTGAGCGCGGCCTGCTTCGCCTGATATTCCTTGGACATTTCCTTGGCGTAGCCGCCAGCGGTCTGCGCGTTCTTGAATTCCTCGTCTTCCACCGCGAGGAATTTGGCGCCGAGACTTTCGACCTGCTCTTTGGTGGCCGGACGCACGTCGGTCGCGGTGACCACGGCGCCCAAGCGGCGCGCGGTGGCGATCGCCTGCAGGCCGGCGACGCCGACGCCCATCACGAACACCTTGGCGGCCGGGATGGTGCCGGCCGCGGTCATCATCATCGGGAAGGCGCGACCGAAGCTCTCCGCGGCCTCGATCACGGCGCGGTAGCCGGCGAGATTGGCCTGCGAGGACAGCACGTCCATCACCTGCGCGCGGGTGATGCGCGGCATCAGCTCCATTGCGAAGGCCGACACGCCGGCATCGGCCATGGCCTTCAGCGCCGCGTCGTTGCCATAGGGATCCATGATCGCGATCACCAGCGCACCGCGCTTGTAACCGGCGAGTTCGGACACCTCGGGACGCTTCACCTTGATGACGATATCGGCGTCTTTTACCGCATCGGCGCTGATGGTGGCGCCGACAGCCGTGTATTCCGAATCCGGCAAGCCGGACTTGAGGCCGGCGCCGGGTTCGATAGCGACATCGACGCCGAGCGCCTTGAACTTCTTCACCGTGTCGGGCGAGATCGCCACGCGCGGTTCAGACGGATCGATTTCCTTGGCAACGGCAATCTTCATGGGGCCTCCGGCGGCGCAAGGCACGCGCGTGAGCAAACAGGACGGGACGCCACCCGAGCCGGGCGGCGCAATCGGCGACAGATCAGGTAAGGAAGATGCCCATCAGGGCCACGATGGCGACGACGCCGATGGTGCCCCACTTCACCAGCATGAGAAAGCCCTCATAGGTCTGCTCATGGGCCGGATAGTCGTTGCCATCGGCCGTGGTGTAAGCGACTTCGCTGTGATCGGACATCAGGGTCTCCCGCCTCGTATTTCGTATGTTGCCACGGAATTAGCGCAATTGGATATGGAGAGCAACGGTTCGTGGCATACCACAACGGGTTTTGCATACCGCAGTGCATCAGGCCGGTGGATGACTGCGTCTGCCTAATTTTTCGCCCTATCGAATTGAAGCGAGGGGGTCGCCTACCCCATCGCCTCCAGCTCATCGATCATCCCCGAGATGACCGAGAGGCCGCCATCCCAGAAAGCCGGGTCCTTGGCGTCGAGACCAAAGGGCTTCAACAGTTCGGAATAGTGCTTGGTGCCGCCGGCGGCGAGCATCGCGAGGTAGCGTTCCGCGAAGCCTTCCTGGGCGTTCTCGTAAACCGCATACAGCGAGTTCACGAGGCAATCGCCGAAGGCATAGGCGTAAACGTAGAACGGCGAATGGATGAAGTGCGGGATATACATCCAGAAATTCTCGTAACCCGGCTTGATCTCGATCGCCGGCCCAAGGCTTTCGGTCTGCACGCTGAGCCAGAGTTCGCCGAGCCGCTGCGCGGTGAGTTCGCCGTGGCGACGCTCGGTGTGAACAGCGCGCTCGAATGAATAGAACGCGATCTGCCGAACCACCGTGTTGATCATGTCCTCGACCTTGCCCGCAAGCAGCGCCTGACGCTGTTTGGTGCTCCTGGTCTGCGACAGCAGCCGCTTGAAGGTCAGCATCTCACCGAACACGCTGGCGGTTTCGGCCAGCGTCAACGGCGTCGGCGCCATCAGCGCACCGTTGCGGGCGGCGAGCACCTGATGCACGCCATGGCCGAGCTCGTGAGCGAGCGTCATGACATCGCGCGGCTTGCCCTGATAATTCATCAGCACGTAAGGATGGGCCGATGGCGTGGTCGGATGCGAGAAGGCGCCGGGCGCCTTGCCCGGCCGCACCGGCGCATCGATCCACCGATCGGTGAAGAAGCGCTTGGCGATATTCGCCATGTCCGGTGAGAACGCGCCATAGGCGGTCAGCACCATCTCCTGCGCATCCGACCATGGAATCGTGCCGGTGGGCGCAAACGGCAGCGGCGCGTTGCGGTCCCAATGGGCGAGCTTCTTCTTGCCGAACCACTTTGCCTTCAACTGATAGTAGCGATGCGACAGCCGCGGATAGGCTGATCGCACCGACGACACCAGTGCATCGACCACTTCGCGCTCGACGCGGTTGTTGAGATGGCGTGAATCCGCGATGTCCTGAAAACCGCGCCAGCGATCGGAGATTTCCTTATCCTTGGCCAGCGTATTGGTGATCAGCGCAAAGGTGCGCTCATTGGCCTTGAAGGTCTTCGCCAGCGCCTGCCCGGCCGCCTTGCGCTTGGCCGGCGCGCGGTCCTGCAGCATGGTCAGCGTCGGCTCGATCGCCAGTTCCTTGCCGCCGAGCCCGAAGCGCAGACCCGCGATTGTCTGATCGAACAGGCGGTTGAAGGCGCCATAGCCGGTCTGTGATTTTTCGTGAAACAGCTGCTCGACGCGGTCTTCGAGTTGATAGGGCTTGTCCTTGCGGCTGTCCTCGATCCACGGCCGGTAGTGGCCGAGCTCGGGCGTCTGCATCGCCTGCTCGATCACGCTGTCGTCGATGCGGTTGAGTTCGAGACCGAAGAACAACAGATGCACCGAAGCTGCGGTGATGCGCTCGGACACATCGCCATAGAATTTCGAGATCGCGGGATCGACACTGTCGCCGGCATGGACGAGGCCGGCATAGGAGCCGAGCCGCCCCGCAAGATCGTCGATCGCCTCATAGCGCTTCACCGCACCGGCGAGCCAGGCGCCACCGCCGGGCTTGGCGGTCTCTTCTGCGAGCTTGCCTTTGTAATCCGCTTCGAAGGCCGCGCATTCGGTGTCGATCCTGTCGAGATCCCGGGTAATCTCCGGCGCATCGATCGCCGTGTAGAGATCCGCGAGATTCCATTCCGGTAGCTTGCCCCCCGGCGATTTGGTCGGGGATTTCGAGGCAGCCTTGCGCACCGCCTTTTTGCCTGGGTCGGCTTCGCGCGAAACGGTCTTGCGGGAAGCGGTCTTTCGAGAAGGCTTGGCGGTCCGGGCAATCGCAGATTTCGTCATGAACACCTTCGGTTGGATGCTGCCGTCACACGAAAGCAGCGAGCTGCGGAGCGAAATGGACAAGCAGTTCTTCGCCCTCGGTCATCAAGGGCTCGATCTTGTCATGAATCATATGGCGAATCGTACACCACACCATGACAATCCGTGCGACAAGCCACCATCGCGTCCCGCGCAGCGCAGTGCGGGCATGCGCCGCCACCAGCGGCAGACTGCGATGTTCGAACAGCAGGCGCCCGGTGCCGTCTTCCAAAATGTAGCGGCCATCGACTCGCGAGACGCACAACGTGCAAGCTCGCTCCGGCTGCGGCCCCAGCAGATAGAGCTGCGCATCGCCGTTCTCGGTGACGCCAGTCTCCCATTCGCGGCCGCGATGCCCGAGATTGATCGTGTCGGCGAGCGTGGCGAGTTCCGTCTCGCTCCACGCGCCCTGCAGCGGCTTGCGCCGAAATGCGACGACATTCATTTGGATGCTCCGAACAGCAGCCGGTGCAATTCCGGCTCGTAATAGACCAGCAAATGTTTGGCGAAGGCCGCCGGTTCGAGACCGAGCTGGATAGCCCAGGCTTCCATGGTCTCGGTCGGTACCCGACTGAAGCCGTTCTCAACCTGCGAGATGAAGGTGTAATATTTGAGACCGAGCCTTGCGGCGAGATCGACCTGCGACAAGCCCGCCTCCGCCCTGCGGGCTTTCAGCCAATGCCCCGCCTGTTTCCGCAATTGCCGCGCTTCCGGCACGGGTTTGCCCGGCCGTTCTTCTGCGGAAACATCTTCGTCTTGACCAAGTTTCATTTTTACGAAACTATCCACTTCAAATTTCTCAAGCTGACGACTTTACCGTAGCACAACTAACCGGCTGTAGGAACGTCGCCAGCGCCCAAGATGCACGGGACGGAACAGCAAGAGACGATCATGGCGTTCACGGATCGCAGCTTCATTGCCCGCAAATATGCGCCTCCTGCCCCTCACCGGGTCAAGGAGCTGTTTGCCGCAAGCCTGCTGCTGGCACTGACCGCCGCACTCGCCTTGCGCGCATTTGTCTCGCTCGACGCGCTGGCGCCGATGGTCGCCACCCTGTTATTCGCACTTGCAGCATTGATGGCCGGTGGCGCGTTGCTTCCGCGGAACTTCCCGCGGCGCGCAACCTGGTTCGATGTCGCCGGCGTCCTGACCTTTATCGGGGTCGGAATCACCATTTTGATCGAGCCCGACCAGATGGTTCGGCTCGTCACCCTCACGGATCAACCTGAGTAACGGATCGGATCAACCGCGGGATCAAACCCGCAACCTTTAAACAAAGCACGTCCTGGCCCGGGCCCCTCTGGCAGTTCACCCGAACTGTGATGTCGGACTGGACGTTCATACGGAGTGGCCCACATGACAGAGTTCTTCACCGCTGAAGCTATGACTGCACTTTTCCAGGTCGTGATGATCGACCTGGTCCTCGCCGGCGACAATGCCATCGTCATCGGCCTCGCCGCCGCCGGCCTCCCCAAGGAACAGCGCGGCAAGGCCATCCTGATCGGCATCATCGCCGCCACCGTCCTGCGCATCGGCTTCGCCAGCATCACCGTTCAACTGCTGCAGATCATCGGCCTGCTCCTGGCCGGCGGCGTCCTGTTGCTGTGGGTGTGCTGGAAGATGTGGCGCGAATTGCGCGCCGGCCACGAGCACGATCTCGACGAACTCGAAAAGCTCAATGCCGATGGTTCGTCCACCGGCCCGCGCAAGACGCTGGGTCAGGCGATCTGGCAGATCACTGTCGCAGACGTCTCGATGTCGCTGGACAACGTACTCGCGGTCGCCGGCGCTGCGCGCGAACACCCGACCATCCTGATCTTCGGCCTGGTGCTGTCGATCGCGCTGATGGGTCTCGCCGCCTCCTTCATTGCCAGGCTGCTGCAAAAGCACCGCTGGATCGCCTATGTCGGTCTCGCCATCATTCTCTATGTGGCAGGTGACATGATCTATCGCGGTGCCCGCGAAGTTTGGCCCTATGCGACGGCTTACCTCGCCCCGGTGTTATGAAAGCATTAAGGCTTTGATCGCCATGGTGGCTCAAATCGGGACACACCCGCTCTGGAGTTGCCATGGCCGAACGAATCCTCATCGCAGATGACGACGCCGTCCAGCGCCGCCTCCTTGAGAACATGGTGCAGCGCTGCGGCTATGAGGCCATCACTGTCGAGAGCGGTGATGCCGCCATCGCGCGTCTGAGCGATCCCGAAGCCCCCACTATTGACGCCCTGGTCCTTGACCTGATGATGCCCGGCCTCGACGGCATGGGCGTGCTCGACAAGATCCGCGACACCGGCCTCAGCATCCCCGTCATTGTCCAGACCGCCCATGGCGGCATCGACAATGTGGTGTCAGCGATGCGCGCCGGCGCGCATGACTTCGTTGTCAAACCGGTTGGCGTCGAGCGTCTCCAGGTGAGCTTGCGCAATGCGCTGAATACCAGCGCCTTGAAAGGCGAGTTGCAGCGCATCAGACACAGCCGCGAAGGCAAGCTCACTTTCGCCGACATCGTCACACGCAACGCCGGTATGGACGCAGTGCTGCGCACCGCACGCAAAGCTGCGACCTCCACCATCCCCGTGCTGATCGAAGGCGAGTCCGGCGTCGGCAAGGAATTGATCGCGCGGGCCGTCCACGGCTCGGGCGAGCGCAGCAGCAAGCCGTTTGTCGCCGTGAATTGCGGCGCGATTCCCGACAACCTCGTGGAGTCGATCCTGTTCGGCCATGAGAAGGGCGCGTTCACCGGCGCCACCGACCGGCATCTCGGCAAGTTCGTCGAGGCGCATGGCGGCACCCTGTTTCTCGATGAAGTCGGCGAGCTGCCGCTATCGGCACAAGTGAAGTTGCTGCGCGCGCTCCAGGAAGGTTCGGTCGAGGCCGTCGGCGGCCGCAAGCCGGTGAAAGTCGATGTCCGCATCATCTCTGCGACCAACCGCAAACTGCTCGACCTCGTCAAAGCCGGACGATTCCGCGAAGACCTGTTCTATCGCCTGCATGTGCTGCCATTGACGGTGCCGCCGCTGCGGGCGCGTCGCGAGGACATTCCGTATCTGCTGCGACACTTCCTGGCGCGTTTCTGCGCCGAGGAAAAGCGGCTGATTACCAGCATCGCTGGTGACGCCATGACGATGCTCACGCAACTCGACTGGCCCGGGAATATCCGGCAGCTGGAAAACGCCGTCTACCGCGCTGTGGTGATGAGCGAAGGCGATCAGCTCGGACTGGCCGACTTCCCACAAATCAACGCATACGCCCCCTCGATCGTAGCATCGGCCGCAGAGCCGCTGATTGTAGAACCGGCCTTTCACGCCGTCGCGCCGACCATGGTACCCGGCATCGACGCAGCCATGTTGCCACTCGTCGCCGGCAGCCTGACCATGCTGACGGCCGAAAACGAGGTCAGGTCGCTGGAAGAGCTCGAATCCGAGATCATCCGCTTCGCCATTGCGCATTACCGTGGCCAGATGTCGGAAGTCGCGCGGCGCCTCAAAATTGGCCGGTCGACGCTGTATCGCAAGCTCGATGAAGCGGCGGAGAAGGATTCTTCGATGACGGAATCCGCTCCGTCAAATTGAACTTCTCGCGTCGCACGCGATTGAACATGTTGTTACGATCGCTACGGAACTTGAACCGTTGCGGTCCGGTGACACACAAAGCCAAAAGCATTGGTGAATCCCCGGTATGCGTTGCAAACCGGGGATGTTGCAGTCAGTTTGTTGTGACATGTCCGGCAAGTGCTAGCGCTTGTGTCGGACGCGTGTATCGTCTGCACAGGAAGTGCTCTGAATCGGAGCTGGCAGGCCAACGACGCGACTGCTTCAGCCGAAGCTGATGACGTCAGACTGGAACTGTTCCATGCCGGAGCAGCTCTTCTAACGAGGTGCGAGAATGCGAGACTATTCCAAGGGCCGTTCCGGATTCGACCGCGTGCTGATGGCCGTGGCCGCGACATTCCTGACGGTCTCCGCTGGCGCCGCTGTTGCTGCCCAGAGCGCAACGCCCCGTGACAGTGTCTCCGAACTCGCCATCGATGCGGCGGTGCCGCGCCCCGAACCCGCCAACGTAGCCCCGCCGACCGCTGCCGACTTCAAGGCCGACGCGCCGAAGGCCGAGACCACGGCGTCGGTGCCCGATGCGACCAAGGCGTCTGAGAAGACCATCGGCTCGACCTCGACGGATACGCCAAAGGCGACTGAGGCCACGAACGCGCCTGCGGATGTGAAGCCGGGCGAGGCTGCAACCGCGCCCGCCGCCACAACGCCGCCGGCAGCGACCGCCGTCGCGCCTGCTATTCCGGCAGCCGAGCCCCCAAAGGATGTCGCCAAGGACATCGCCAAACCCGCGACCACCGTTGCGTCCAGCGATCAGCCGGTCGCCGAGAAGCTGCGCGACATGCTGGGCGCCAAGTCGACCCGCTATTTTGACCGCAAGGGCGAGCGCGCCGCAGTTGAGAAGTTCTACACGGCACGCGACTTCGCACCGGTATGGACCCAGGGCGGCATCGCGACCACGGCGGCAAAGGGCGTGATCGCTCGCCTCAAGGACGCAGGCTCTGACGGCCTCGACGCTGCCGACTATCCCGTGCCCGATTTCACTTCGGCGAATACGCCCGATGCGCTCGCCGAAGCCGAATTGAAGCTCACCGCCAGCATGCTCGACTATGCCCGTCAGGCACAGAGCGGCCGCATGCACTGGTCGCAGGTGACCGGCGACATCATGTATCCTGAGCATCCGACCGATCCGGGCGAAGTCCTGGCCAACATCTCGACCGCGAAGAACGCTTCGGCCGCCCTCGACGCCTATAACCCGCCGCACAAGGGCTATCAGGAACTGAAGAAGAAGCTCGCTGAACTGCGCGGCGAAACCGCAACGCCGGTGCAGCCAATTGGCGAAGGCCCGGCTCTGCGTTTTGCCAAGGCCACGAAGAAAAATCCGAACCCGACCGTAATGGACGACCCGCGCGTGCCGTTGCTACGCGCTCGCCTCAATGTCGAGAATCCGGCCGAGACCAAATATGACGCTGCCGTCGCCGAGGCCGTTCGCAAGTATCAGGCCAGCAATGACCTGAAGGCCACCGGCGTGCTGGACGAGGCCACCGTGCGCGCGATGAATTCGCCGAAGCGCGATCGCCACATCGATACAGTGCTGGTCAACATGGAGCGTTGGCGCTGGCTGCCGCGCCAGCTTGGCGCACCCGCAGTCGGCAATGCCTATGTGATGCTGAACATCCCTGATTATACGCTGAAAGTGATGCAGAACGGCGCGCAGGTCTGGACCACGCGCGTCGTCGTCGGCAAGCCGGGCAATCACGCCACGCCCCTGATGACCGAGACGATGAAGTACATCACGGTCAACCCGACCTGGAACGTGCCGCCGTCGATCATCTACAACGAATACCTGCCCGCTCTGCAGCAGGACCCGACGGTGCTTGACCGCATGGGCCTGAAGCTGACGCGCAATTCCGACGGCAGCATCCACATTGCGCAGCCTCCCGGTGAAGCCAACGCGCTGGGCCGTATCCGCTTCAATTTCCCGAACAAGTTCCTCGTCTATCAGCACGACACGCCGGACAAGAACCTGTTCGGCCGCGACGAGCGCGCCTTCAGCCACGGATGCATGCGCGTGCAGAATCCGGATCAATACGCCGCGACGCTGCTGAACATCACGATGCCGAACGAACACTACACGCCGGAGAAGGTTCGCGGCATGTATGGCCGCAGCGAGATCGATCTGAAATTCCCGACACCGATCCCGGTGAACATCACCTATCAGACCGCCTTCGTCGATGACGCGGGCAAGCTGCAGCTGCGCAAGGACATCTACGGACGTGACGCGCAGATGATGCAGCTTCTGCGCAGCGGCAAGAACAAGGATCTGGAGCAGGTCGTCGCGCGAGCCCAGCCGAGCTATTCACGCCCGCGCGCGGACATCCCGCAGGGCGTGGCTTTCAACGACAACGGCTCGCGCATGGCCAGCAATAACGGCCTGTCGTTCTTCGAGCGCCTGTTCGGCGGCGGTGCGCCGGCACCACAGCCGGTAGCACCAGGCCAGAAGCCGCGCCGGACAGTAACCCGCTAAGCAGCGGCGCTGCCGTAAAAAATGGATAGAGTTATCAAGGGCTTCACCTTTTGGTGGAGCCCTTTTTACGTTTCACCCGTCATCGAGGTTAACCATCGTCCATCCGGAACCCGGCAGCGGGCTATTTTTCGCCATACTCAATGAGTTAAGTTTAATGGCTGGCTGAAAAGCCCGCTTGGGGGGATGGGTTGTAAATCTCGGTTAACCCTCCCGTTTTAAGAGTACGTTCACTCTCTGTCGCCGCATGGGGTAGCGAGAGAGTTGTCGACTTGGGTGGGTTCATACGTGCTGAGCAGTTTCGCACGCAAAACGGGATTGCGCACATCGCGCGCCGGCTTTCATGCCGGCCTCGCTGCGGTACTGCTGATGGCAGGCGCCAGTTCTGTCCACAACGCCACCGCTCTCGACGAAACCCGCACCCTCTCTTTCCACCATACTCATTCCGGCGAAGATCTGACCGTCACGTTCAAGCGCAATGGCCGCTATGACGACGACGCGATGAAGAAGATCAATTACTTCCTCCGCGACTGGCGCAGCCAGGACCAGACCAATATGGATCGTCGCCTGTTCGACATTCTCTGGGAGGTCTACCGCGACGTCGACGGCAAGGCGCCGATCCAGATCATCTCCGCCTATCGCTCTCCAGCCACCAACGCCATGCTCCGCCGCCGCTCGTCCGGCGTCGCTCGTGCCAGCCAGCACATGCTTGGCCACGCGATGGACTTCTTCATTCCCGGCGTGGCGCTCGAGAAGATCCGCTTCGCCGGCCTGCGCTTGCAGCGCGGCGGTGTCGGCTTCTACCCGACCTCCGGCTCACCTTTCGTGCATCTCGACACCGGTAGCATCCGGCACTGGCCGCGCATGACGCATGACCAGCTGGCGCGCGTCTTCCCCGATGGCCGCACCGTGCATGTGCCGACCGATGGCCGTCCGCTGGCAGGCTATCAGTTGGCGATGGCTGACATCGAGAAGCGCGGCGATGGCGACAGCGCCGCTCTGGCCAAGAGCAAGCCGGGTCTGTTCGCCTCGCTGTTCCGTGGCGGCAAGTCGAATGACGACGAAGACGAGAGCGCGGCAGCCGCGATCGCGCCCGCCAAGCCGTCGCCTGTGGGTATGATGGCCGCCGCGATGCCCGCGAAACCGGTTGATGCGAAACAGGCCGAAACGAAGCAGGCTGAGGCGAAGTCTTCGGACGCCGTTCCGATGCCGCGCTCCAAGCCCGCAGCAGCGGCGACCTATCAGCTCGCATCGGCTGACACCGAGACTGTTCCGCTGCCGCGCCCGAAGGCGCCGATTCCCTCGCCCGCTCCCGCAACCAAAGCCGACAACCGGCCGCAGACGCCGGCCGATATCATCAATGCCCGCGGTTTCTGGGATGACATGCCGGCGCCGAAGCAGGCCACACCACAGCAGGTCGCCGCGATCACCGCGCGTCAGGCATTGGCCAATGTGGTCGATCCGCAGCCGGCTGTTAGCGAGTCCAGCTTCGCCAAGGCGATGGCCTATGCGCCGCCGGCGAACTCCCCGGTCGATCGCGCCAATGTCGTTGCCGCCAGCGCGCCGATCCCGCGCAGCATGCGTCCGGCATCGGCGGCGAAGAACCCAATGGCGGTGAACAACATCACCACGGTGGTCGCAAAGGGCGCTCAGGGCCAGAGCAGCACCATTGCAGTCGCGACCCGCCTGACCGCCACAGCCATTCCGGACAACCATGTCTGGATGCGCGCGATGATCCTGGCGCCAAGCGCCACCACATCGATGTCAGCATCGGTGATGGGCGACGGTGACATGACCATCCTGCGTGCGCATTTCGTCAAGCCGCAGGCAGTAGTGGCGATGAATTTCTCGGATGATCCGCAGCTTGGCCTGGTCTGCGACCGCTTCACTGGCTCGGCAACGGCGTCGCTTGCGACGACTGCGTTTGTGATGCGCACGGCATCACTGCGTTAAGAACGCGAATTTCTCAGATTATAAGGGTGTCATGGCCGGGCTTGACCCGGCCATCCATCGCTATTTTTGTGGCTAGAGAGATACGCGGGTCGTCCGGCGCGAAGACGCGTTTCGCGCCTTTGCCCGCGTATGACACCTGAGTGCCTGGCTGAGTATTGGCGCGCTAAGCGCCTTACAGCATTCCCAGGGCCTGCAGATAGGTCTCGAGGATCGTCTCCTGCTCGGCGCGCTCGTTGGCGTCCTGCTTGCGCATGCGGATGATGGTGCGCAGCGCCTTCACGTCGTAGCCATTACCCTTTGCTTCGCCATAGACGTCCTTGATGTCGTCGGAGATCGTCTTCTTCTCTTCCTCAAGGCGCTCGATACGCTCGACGATGGCCTTGAGCTGGTCCTTGGCGAAAGAGTGTGTCGCCTGATCGTCCAGCACGGACGCAGCAGAGGTGGCCATCGGAAACTCCTGGTGAACTGATGTTGCTTTGAATGGGTGTTGGGTGAGTTTTAGGTGCGCAGCGTTATGCGCGCATTAATCTTAAGGAAATGACACTCAAGATCGCCATGCCTTGCGTCAAGGCGCCATCGCGATCATCCACAGCGCCCCCACAGCTTTGATTTCATGCCTGAAAAGACGAGAAATCGTCAGTGCCCGCTGTGCGCTTTCTTCATGGCCTCAATTTGTTCGGGTTTGGCCTCGGCCTGATGCAGCGATTTCCAGGCCTCGTAAGGCATGCCGTAAATCGCTTCGCGGCTCTCATCCTTGGTCATCGCCACGCCCTTGGCATCGGCAGCATCCTTCAGCCAGTTTGACAGGCAGTTCCGACAGAAGCCGGCGAGGTTCATCAGATCGATATTCTGCACATCCGTGCGACCGCGCAAATGGTCAACCAGCCGGCGAAAGGCCGCGGCTTCGAGTTCGATCTGAATCTTGTCGTCAATCGCCATGAATGGTCTCGCTGTTGCACCCGATACCGGACTGCCGTCTTTGTGTAACATGGGGCCTGTCACAGATTTTGCCATATCACGGCGCAAACTGGCTGAAGGGGGAAGAATTGGTTCCGCGGCCGTTGACAGACCCGCCGGGTCACGCGAAATCGTCAACGAATTGAGATAGCTTCGCCGCATGACCGCAAGAGATTCCCTTCACCGCCCGTTTCGACGCATCCCCTTCACCGGCCTTTTGCCGGTGCTGGCGTTGGCCCTGTCGTGCCTGTGGGCGAACCCCGCGGCTGCTGATTTCCGGCTGTGCAATAACACCTCGAGCCGGGTCGGGATCGCGCTGGGCTACAAGGATGCCGATGGCTGGACCACCGAGGGCTGGTGGAACGTTTCGTCGCGCGCCTGCGAAACCTTGCTGCGTGGAACCCTGGTTGCGCGGTATTATTATATCTACGCGCTCGATTACGACCGCGGCGGCGAATGGTCGGGTCAGGCCTTCATGTGCTCCCGCGACAAGGAATTCACCATCAAGGGCACCGAAAACTGCCTCGCGCGCGGCTTCGACCGCACCGGCTTTTTTGAGGTCGATACCGGCGAACAGCGTGCCTGGACGGTGCAACTGACCGAAACCAACGAACAACCGCCGAAGCTGCCGGGCATTCCGGGGCCGACTGGACCGCCTCCGGGCGCACCCGGCGCAGGCTTCCCCGGTCTACCCAACACGCCAGGTGGCGCGCCCCCGGGCGGGTCAACGACCCTGCCGCCATCAGTACCGCCGGGAGGCAAACAATGAGACGTCAACGCCGCATCAAGATTCTGGCCACGCTGGGCCCAGCCTCGTCGGACAGTGCGATGATCCGCAAGCTGTTCGAGGCTGGTGCCGACGTGTTCCGGATCAATATGAGCCATACGCCGCATGACAAGATGCGCGAGCTGGTGAAGACCATCCGCAATGTGGAGAGCAGTTATGGCCGCCCGATCGGTATTCTTGTCGATCTGCAGGGCCCGAAGCTGCGCGTCGGCTCCTTTGCTGAAGGCGGCGTGCAGCTCAAGAACGGCGAGAGCTTCGTACTGGATTCCGATCCCGCCCCCGGCGACGCCACCCGCGTGCACCTGCCACATCCGGAAATTCTCGCTGCACTTCGCCCGGGCCACGCGCTGCTGATCGACGACGGCAAACTGCGGCTGATTGCCGAGGAGACGTCGAACGACCGCGCGGTCACGCGCGTGGTGGTCGGCGGCCGCATCTCCGACCGCAAGGGCGTGAGCCTGCCCGATACGGACCTGCCGGTGTCGGCAATGACGCCGAAGGACCGCCTGGATCTGGAAGCCGCGCTCGAGACCGGTATCGACTGGATAGCCCTGTCCTTCGTGCAGCGCGCCGAGGACGTGCATGAAGCCAAGCGCCTGGTCCGCGGTCGCGCCGCCATCATGTCGAAAATAGAGAAGCCGCAGGCCATCGACCGGCTCGACAGCATTCTCGAAGCCTCCGACGCGCTGATGGTGGCGCGCGGCGATCTCGGTGTCGAACTGCCGCTGGAGCGGGTACCAAGTCTACAAAAGCGCATGACGCGCATGGCGCGCCGCGCCGGCAAGCCCGTCGTCGTTGCCACGCAAATGCTCGAGTCGATGATCCAGAGCCCAGTCCCGACCCGCGCCGAAGTCTCGGACGTGGCAACTGCGATCTATGAAGGCGCCGACGCCGTCATGCTGTCGGCAGAATCCGCCGCCGGCAAATTCCCGGTCGAAGCGGTCTCGACGATGAACCGCATCGGCGAGGAAGTGGAGCGCGATCCGACCTATCGTACCGTGCTGATGGCCCAGCGCCCCGACCCCGAGCCCACAGCCGGTGACGCCATTGCGGACGCCGCACGACAGATCGCAGAGACGCTGGATCTGTCTGCGATCATTTGCTGGACCAGCTCAGGATCCACCGCCGTCCGCGTCGCCCGTGAACGGCCCAAGCCGCCAGTGGTCGCGATCACGCCGAACCTCGCAGCCGGCCGCAAATTATCGGTGGTGTGGGGCGTGCATTGCGTCGTGGCGGAAGATGCGAAGAATCTCGACGATATGGTCGACCGCGCCGGGCGCATCGCTTTCCGTGACGGCTTCGCTAAAGCCGGCCAGCGCATCATCATCGTGGCGGGCGTTCCGCTCGGGACCCCCGGCGCCACCAATATGGTCCGCATCGCCTATGTCGGACCGAACGACGCGGACATGTAGTTCACTTATGCGACCTCTCCCCGGTGCGGGGAGAGGTCAATTTGCTCGCACGAGATATTTCTCAGAGCAGCGCCGCGTCGAGCGTGATCTCGGCATTCAGCACCTTTGACACCGGACAGCCGGCCTTCGCCTTCGCAGTCAATTCTTCAAACTTCGCCTTGTCGGCACCGGGGATCTTCGCCGAGAGCGTCAGGTGCACCTTGGTGATGGCAAATCCATCGCCCTGCTTCTCCAGCGTCACGTCGGCCTTGGTCTCCATATTGTCAGCCTTGAGCCCGGCCTCGCCGAGGATCAGTGACAACGCCATGGTGAAACAGGCCGCATGGGCTGCGCCAATCAGTTCTTCAGGATTGGAGCCCGGCTTGCCTTCGAAGCGGCTGGCGAAACCGTAGGGATAGTCGCTGAGTGCGCCGCTCTTGGTGGAAATTGATCCCTTGCCGTCCTTGATGCCGCCCTGCCATTTGGCCGAACCGAAAGTCGTGGTCATGCACATCTCCTCAATTTGGTTTGAAGCCGATCAAGCCGGATACTAGCGCGACGCCGCCTTCGCTTTGGTGTCAGCGGCCAAGATCATATTCTCGATCTCACCGATGATAAGGTCCGGGGCGGCGTTTTGCACCATGTGACCAACGCCCGGGAGCACGATTAGTTTGGCGCCGGGCACCGTTTCTGCGAAATGGTGCGAATGAATCTCCGGCGATACGATGGTGTCGGCTGAGCCTGTGATCACCACGGTCGGAGCTTTGATGTCGGCGTAGCGCGATGCCTGCGCCATGACGGCGCGCTTCAGCGTTACCAGATCCCAGGCATTGGCGAGGAAGGCGCGCGGCCGCAATACCAGCGGCGTTGCCGTCTGTTCGATGTAGCCTTCGGGCATGACCTGCGGCGCAAACACCGCGCGGCCTCCGATGTCGGTCAGGAAATAGCCCAGCGGCAACGTGATTGTATAGACCAGCAGCTTGCCGATCACAGGCGTGGTGACGACCTTGTTATAGATTCCAACGCCACCGGGCCAGGGATGAGTGACACCCGCCAGCATGACCAGCCCAGCGACACGTTGCGGATAGTCCAGTGCCATCAGCGCGCCCAATGCGCCGGCCAGCGAATGCACAACGATAATCGCCCGATCGACACCGAGCTTTTCGAGCACTGCGTCGATCATCTTCGCCTGCATCGCCGGAGAAGAGTTCGGCACATCGCTGCGCAAGCTCCAGCCAAAGCCGGGACGGTCGACCAGGATGACGCGGTGTTCTTCTGCCAGTATATGGCCGAGCGGCAACCGCATGGTCTCCATGCTCGACGTGGCGCCATGGACGAGAACAATCGGCGGGCCGGATGCATCGCGTGGTCCCATCTGCTCCACATGCAGACGGCCACCCGTGACGTCGACAAACTCACCCGTTGGCGGATATTTACGCTCGAACAGGAACACACCAACCTGCGTGGCCACGGCCAGCACGCATATAGCGGCCACCACGCTGACTGAGATCATCGCCAATATCCGGGGAGTTCCGTGCACGATCCAGCTACGCGGCGGTACCCAGAGGGTTTCACGCCGCGCGCCACTTACGCGCTGACGCCAAGACGACCAATGCCCGGTAGTTTGATCGCGGGCCGGCGGATGTCGAGGCCGAATACGGCGCCGAGCAGATTGAGCTCGAGCCCTTCGACCCAGCCTGCGGTGATACCGAGATAGCCGCCTAACGTAGCGCGCATGCCGGTCCCGGAGGGTGTCCAGCCGAAGGCATTCCCCGCATAAGGAAAATCCTTGCCGATGGCGGTGGGCGGCAATGCCACCTGCAATTCCGGCACGGCGGCGAGAACGGCCGCGACGAACGTGTTTGAGTTCGGGCCGGGCCACGCCCGATAGTCGCCGTAAGAGCGCCAGGAGTAGCCAGCGATGGCCGCTTGGATCTTCGGGATCATCACCGTGGCCGCTTCGCCATCAGCCGATGCGAGCGCAGTCGGCACATCGCCGAACCAGCGGCCGTCAGCCGCAAAACCATTCAGGCGGATGGGCTCGCCCCACGCCGTATAATCGTAGCGGGTATAACGCGACGCGCCCTTTTCCTTGAATACGATCCAGCTATGGACGGCAAAGATACCGCGCCAGCGCACGGTCCGCGCCGCAAAGACGCGGACAAGTGCCTCGGGATGTGCGGCAGGCGATGGCAATAAACCCGCGCTTGAGCGATCCGCGCTCTGCCAATCGACCGAGCGATCGCCCATCCAGTATCTGGCAGCCGACACACCGATGGGAACGAGGAGCAGTGCGAGCAGGACAATCACAAACTTTCTCACCGAGGGGGGCCCGTGGAGGGAGGTAATGTTTGTGGATATGGGGGGCATTTGCAGCTTTGCTACGGCGGCCGTAACGAATGGGCCGCAGTGACTGTCCACACTATCCACAGGAACGCATTCGTTCCCGCCCGGTTATCGCCATGATCGCCCGGCGATCTGAGGCAATGATCTGAACTGGAGATAGTTCCATGACGTCCCGCCCCACCGATACCGTGATCGACGAAATCATTTCTACCTGCAATGGCGACCTGCGCGGCGCGCTCAAGGCTTTGCTGATGGTCAACGAGCAACTCGAAGCGGAATTGCAGCAGCTCTATGCCGCTTCACCCCTGTCCGGTGCCATCCGACCCGGCAATAACGTCCTGCACTAGATCGACCGACAAGCCTATTCTGAATTGTTCTGGTCTTCCTTATTGTCCACTTTCGGACATTGCGGAATCGTGGACCGCGCGAGCTTCGCATCTTTCTTCGACCTATAGGGACCGCTGCTGAAATAGCGCGGGCGACGAGCCGCAACTTTGGTTAATCCGAAGCTGTCGCATCGTCGAAAAGCAGCGATAATCGCTAGCCCGCGCGGCGCTGCGCTGACTTGCTCTGCTGGATATCTGCGTCATCGCCTTCTGCAACTTCGGTGGAAGGTGGCGGCAACTGCATCAGGACGGTCTGTCCCGGCGAGGCGATCTCGATACCTTCTTCCTGGAAGCGGATTTTCATGCGGCGATTGAATTCGCGCTGCACGGCCCAGCGACCGGAATCGGTGCACCTGATCTGACCAACGATCGTCGCCATCGAACCATCGACCTTATCGACGCCCCACAATTCCAGATTGCTGCGGATCAGCGGCTTGAAAGCGGTTTCACTGCGCATTTCCTCGACAATATCCTTCAGCAACTGGCCGGCGCGGTCGGTATCCTCCTTATAGGCGACACTGACGCTCACAGCCGCGTTACCAGCACCGCGGCTGGCGTTGGTGATCGTCGTCACCGCGCTGAACGGAATGATGTGAACCGACCCATCGCCGGCACGCAGCCGGATGGTACGGATCGAGACGTTCTCCACGACTCCCGACAGGCCCGACACCGTAACGTTATCTCCAACCTGCACGGTGCTTTCCAGCAGTAGGAACAAGCCGGTAATCACGTCCTGCACCAGCTTCTGCGAACCGAAGCCAATGGCAATGCCGAGGATGCCGGCACCGGCGAGCAGCGGCGCGACATTGACACCGATCTCGCTGAGCGCGGTGAGCGCAACCACCGCAATGATTACGCCAAGCAATGTCGTGCGCAGCATCGGCTGAAACGTGCGCAGACGTGCCGCGCGGGCGAAATGAGCATCGCGCGTCAGTGCCGCAAGCTGACGCTCCATCAGCGCATTGCTACCTTCCCACACAACAGCGGCGACAATGGCAGCGATGCCGACGGTGACGACAGCCGAGACGACCCGACTCCCGATCTGGCCGCCATAGAACCAGACAATTGCATTGACGCCCCACACTTCCAGCAGGGCAACCAGGCCGATCACTGCGATGATCGTTGCGACGACCTTGCGCAACAGTGGCAGATAACGATTGGCACGCGTCTCAAGACCCGGAAAGCGCTGAAGGATTTCCGGTTTGATGCGGAAACCGCGATCAATGAGACTCAGCGCAATCATCGAGGCGAGCCGGGCCACCAGCGCGACGATGACCGTGCCGACGATGTATCGCAGCAGCAATGAATAACCGTTCTGGATATTGAGCGCCCAGATGGTCCAAGCTGCCATCACGACGGCGATGGCCAGCACATGCCAGAGACTGGCGACACGATTGCGCATCGCGCTCAGGAAGCCCGTAGCACCGATCGGCGCGCGGAGTGCATCGGCAACGGGCTTCCGGCATTGCAGGACGATGACGACGACAAACAGATGCACGACCAGCATCACGAGCTTGATCAGCGCAAAATGCGCCGAGCGATAGAGGCCCATCATCAGGGCGACATTGGCGATCGCTATGCCGGTTGCGCCGACGCCGACGATGCGACGCGTCCAGATTTCGAGATAGGCTGCGGTCTCCTCCTTCACCCTGAACAGCGCAAGCGGCCCGAATAGCGCGCGCATCGCGCAGATGACGGCGCGCGCCACCACATAGCTGTTTACGATCGCAAGGATCGCGAGGCGCGTGATCCCGGCATCGCCGATCTGGGTGCCGAGTAGCAGCGATACCGTGCCGGTGAAGACGAAAATCGGAATCAATTCGAGGAGCAAACGGCCGACGACGTAAGGAAGCCGCAGCAACGACTGCCAGGCCCGGGTCAGGCTGCGCCGCCGCTTGTTGAGATCGGGCGCCTCGGTGAAATCGGCCGTGGAAGACGGCGGATCAACGCGTTCAATCACCGCCGCCGGCGCGCGCGCGACAAAGGGAATGCGCGCTTCGAGCGCCGCCTGCGGCCTCCGCAGCAGCCAGACCATGAGCCATTCCGCCGCCAGCGCACCGCCGAATACGACAATAAGTTTCCAGGCGATGTCGAACAGAAGATGATAGGTGGCGGGGTCGTTGGCGCTGCGCTGCAGCCAGTACCATAGCGCCGGAAAGCGCGTGACCGACTGCACGGCTGTCGAGACCTCGCGCGTAATATCACCGAGCTGATCGGAAATCGTCACGAGCAATTGCGCGCCAAGGCTGTCGGCGTCGAGCGGAATGGCGGGCTTCTTTTCGGGCGGCGCAGGCGTCGCAGTGGCAATCGCGCGCAGCGTGTCGATCATCTCCTTGCGCTTGGCATCGTCCTGCAGCGTATCGAGGGCGGCCTTGGCCTGATCCGGAGACAGTGTCGATGCTGCGGGCGCCGGCGCCGCATCGGCCTTCTGGGCCAACGCAGGACTGGTCGTCCCGGGCACCAACGGCGCGGTCATCAACAGGCATAGCAATGCAAAGAGCGGAAATGACTTCGGCGCCAAAAGGTGTCCCTTCCCGTGGCTTGGAAAACGCCCTTTTCGCCTATTTCATGTGTCGGAAGTTTGATTCCCCGGCGACCATGTCTAGATATTTTGTCGCAGCGCAGCAGGGATGCGTCAAAGCGGGGCGATGGTCCGGCGATGTCCCGCCGACGTCCCGACTTTCAAGGAATGTCAGATATCGCGGCCTTCGACCTTCTCGGTCAGGGTCTTGACCAGCTCCGGCACCTTTTCGAGATGCGGATTGACCGCAAGCGCCTTTCGGAACGCATCAAGCGCACGCTTGTCGTCCCCCAACTCCTGCATGATCATGCCGAGCCCCGCCAGAGCACCGAAATGCCGGGGTTCGCGCACCAGCACCTGCTCGATATCCTGCAGCGAGCGGGTGTAATCGTTCTGCAGATAATACAGCGTGGCCCGCCGGTTCCAGCCCTCGACGTAATCGGGGCGCAGCTTCACCACAGCACTCAGCAGTTCCAGCGACAGGTCGACCTGCTTGGCGTCCAGCGCCGTCTTGGCGCGTGTCATCAGCAGCGCCGTCGTATCGCTCGAGGTTTGCGACCACAGGGCCCAGATCCGGCCTTCGACGTGTTTGGCACTGGCTTCGTCCGGCGCCGCTTTCAGCGCCCCGAACAGGAAATCGAGGCCGCGCGTCTTGTCGGCATTGACCTTCGGCAGTTTGGCGGGCGGCTCGGGGATCTTCTTCGGCGCATCCGGGGTCACGACCTGCGGATCTTTGACCTGCGCGAAAGCAGGAGCAGCGCCCAGAAGCGCGCTCAGCAGAATTCCAAAACCTGCGGCCGGGATTCTCAATGCCATGCTGCAAGTCTAAACACGAAAAAACGCGCTGCAAAGCAGCAGCGCGTCAAACACCTGTGATGTCGGACAAAAGCCCGAACGTCTCGGCTGGCCGAAACGGCCGGCCGGACAGCAATCAACCCTGGCGGGCCTTGAAACGGCGCTGGGTCTTGTTGATCACGTAGACGCGGCCCTTGCGGCGGACCAGGCGGTTATCGCGGTGACGAGCACGCAGCGATTTCAACGAGTTACGGACTTTCATCGGTCAATCCTGATAGCTTGCGATACTGACGTCAAAGACCGCGCGCGGCAGGCCGAAATCAGCGAAAATGGGCTTGAACCCGCTGGCGACCAAGTCGCCCGGGACCCGCGGTTTCTAAGCCATCGGGCGCCGGACTGTCAATCCGATCCAGCCCCCTGACGGCTACTGGATCGATATTTGCTGGTATTTTGGAGGCTTGAGGTGCCGGCACAACCAACCGGACCTCAAACCAGTGCACGTCACTCCTGCGGAACATTGGCGGTTTTCACCACCGCGCCCCACTTTTTGATCTCCGAATCGACGAATCCGGCAAATTCGGCGCCGGTCAATTTGCCCGGCTCGACACCCTGGGTCGCGAATTTCTCACGAGTCGCCGATGCTGCCAGGATTTCCTTCATGGCGGCGACCAGCTTCGTATAGGCCGGATTGCCATTGGCCTGCGGCATATACATGCCGAACCAGGCAGTGGCCTCGAAACCCTTCACGCCGGCCTCGTCGAGGGTCGGGGCATTGGGTAGCGACGTCGCGCGTTGCGCGCTGGTGACGGCCAGCACGCGGATGGTGCCACCCTCCGCAGCGGGCAGAACCGTGGGCAGCGTGTCGAACATGATCGGGATATGGCCGCCGATCAGATCGTTCATCGCAGGCGCCGCGCCCTTGTACGGAATGTGCTCGATATTGATCCCGGCCATCTGCTTGAACAGCTCGCCGGACAGATGATTGGCGCCGCCAATTCCCGAAGAGCCGAACGACAATTTGCCCGGCTGCGTCTTCGCCATCTCGATCAGTTCACCGACGGTCCTGGCCGGAAAATCCTTGGTGACGACCAGCGCATTCGGCGCCGTTGCCACCACGGCGATCGGCGAGAAGTCCTTCTGTGTATCGTAAGGCAGGCTCTTGCGGAGGCTCGGATTAATCACATGATGCGTGGCCGTGACCAGCAACACGCTGCCATCCGCGGGCGATTTCGCCACAACTTCCGAACCGATCGTACCGGACGCACCCGGCCGGTTCTCGACGATCGTGGAGACGCCGAGTTTCTCACCGAGATATTGCGCAACGAACCGCGCCAGGATGTCCGTCGTGCCCCCCGCCGGAAACGGCACGATGATCTTGATTTGGTTGACCGGAAAATTCTGGTCGGCGGCGTGGCTGGTCGTCGCGGTGACCAGCATGAACGCCGAACAAACTGCAGTCAGTACAAGCTTCATCGCCGTTCCCTGCCCTTGTTTTGCTTTTCGCATTGTTTGTAACATCAGATCTTCTCAGGGCTGTCGCAGCAGCTTGGCGCTCTCGACCAGCGATCGCTCTGAAACATAGAACTCTCGCGCCCATTGCTCGTACTCGCCTGGCGCGCGCGTCCACGCCGTTTGTCGCAGTGTCTCGAGCAATTTGCGGTACTCGTCGCTATCGGCCGCCGCCTTGAACGCCCGATACAACTTGCCGACAATCTCAGGCGGCATGTTCTTCGGTCCTACGAGTCCATAAGGAGCGGGATAGACAAGGTCGTAGCCGAGACTCTTGGCAGTCGGCACGCCCGCCAGCCAGTCGACCGGTTGCGGATCGAACGACAGCAGCATGCGCATCTTGCCGGGCTCCGTGTAGGGAAGAATCGTACCTACCGCATCGACGGTTGCCATGGCATGGCCGCCCAGCACGGCCGTACCGGCCTCGCTGCTACTGCGATATCCGACATGTGTGATCTCGACACCCGCCATGCCGGCAAGAGCCTCAGCAAGAAGATGCATCGTGGTACCAGCCCCGGCGGTCGCGATCGTCAGCCCACCGGGATTTGCCTTCGCATAGGCGACGAGATCCCCAACCGTCTTGAATGGTGAGTCGGCATTGACCGCGAGCACGAATGTGTAACCACCGAGACCAGCAATCCAGGTAAAATCCTTGATCGGATTCCAATCGACTTTCTGCATGTATGGGTAACGCAACAATCCTGCGGTAGCTGCCGCAATCGTGTAGCCATCAGGACTGTCGGTCTTCGCCATCATCGAGGGCGCAAGCGTCGCGCCTGCCCCCGGCTTGTTCTCGATGATGATGGGCTGGCCGAGTTGCTTGCTCGCAAGCTCGCCGAGCTTGCGGAACGTGATGTCGGTCGCCCCGCCGGGACCAAAGCCGACCAGCAACCGGATAGGCCGCACGGGATATGCTTCCTGAGCGCTGGCAACACCGACGACAGCGCAAGCCAAGCCAGCTGCCATCAAGCCACAACGCAACGTCGTGCCAAGCCATCCCATATCGAATCTTCCCATGTTTTCGAGTTTCTTCTGATCCGGATTTTCCATCCGTTGATGATCATGATGGCGTGGCGTGCACGCTCCACGATTTGCGGTCATTCAGCGCATTGACGTCGAAACCGGCAAGTTGCTTGTAGCGACGCTCGATATCCTGCAGCTCGGTGGCGGCATCGCCATGGGCGCCGCGTCGCGCCATCTCGCTCACCCGCGCCATGACATCACCAGCCTGCCGTCGATTGGCCAGCTGGACTTCTGTTGCCACGGGACGGCGCTCGCTCTCATAGGCCAGCAGCGCCTCGTCGATCGAAGGCGCCGTCGCGATCTGATAGGCCAACACCCGCGCATCGAGAATCGCCTGTGACGCGCCGTTCGAACCGAACGGATACATCGCATGGGCAGAGTCGCCGAGCAGAGCGCCACGCCCAAAAACCCAACGCGGCAGCGGATCGATGTCGGCCATTGGATATTCATAGGCATAAGCAGTTGACGCAATCAGATCATGCACATCGAGCCAGCTGAAGCGATAGTCGCGCACGAATGCCGCGACTGCGTCAGACGCTATCGGTACATTCCAATTCCCGAGTTCTGCATCCGATCTATTTTTGTCAGCCGGGCGCACCAGCAGCCAATTGATGAGGCCCGGAGCGATCGGATAAACGACGACGCGCTGATTTTCGTCACCGACGATAACCATCGACTGACCGGTCAGAAACGGTCCGGCCTTGGCCGCCCCGCGATACATCACCCATCCGTTCGATGCGATAGCGGTGGGTGCGCCGTACAAACTGTCACGCAGTGCCGAGCGGATACCATCTGCCGCCACCACCACATCGGCCGGATGAGATTCGGACTGCCCCGTCTCCACATCGACCGCAAGCATCGCGACACCGCCATCATAACCCGAATGGACGTCGATGCCGGTTGCACGCCGTCCAACCCGAATGGCCGAGGCGCCCAGCCGTTGGCGGACGGCATCGACAAGCAGCCGCTGCAACTGACCACGGTGAACCGAATATTGCGGCCATCGATATCCGGCATCAAGTCCGCGAGGTTCAGCCCAAATCAGCTGTCCGGCAGGGTCATAATAGGCGAGCTCTTTTGTCCGCACCCCGATGGCTGCCAGCGCGTCTCCGAGCCCCAATTCACTGAGTTCGCGAACGGCGTGCGGCGGCAGGTTGATGCCGACGCCAACGTCCCGAATTTCGCGTGCAGCTTCAAACACGACAACATCGTCGCGGCCGGCGGCATGCAGGCTAAGGGCGGCCGTCAGTCCACCGACCCCCGCTCCTGCAATTGAAATCGGCATTGCGCTGGCCTCCGACGCTCAGGTGGTTGCTTGAACGGGAAATTCGACCATGGCCTCGCCAATGGCGACCTTCTCGTCGTTCTGGTTCTTCACCAGCACATCGATCAGCACCCAACGCGATTTCTCGGTGGTTTGCTTGGCCTTGATGATGCCAACCGGCTGGATCGTGTCGCCGGGTTTCACCGGTTTGACCCAGCGCGTTTCGAGACGGCGATGAATGGCGCCAGCGGGATAGGCCCAGTCGGTCAGCATCCGGGTGATGAGCCCGAAATTATTCATGCCATGCATGATAATGCCGCCGAAATTGGTCTTGCCGAAGCTGTTCTTCATGTAGTCGTCGTCGAGATGCAGCGGATTGTAGTCGAGCGAGCCATCGCAGAAGAGCCGGATCGATTCGCGCGAAACCGGGAACTTCGGACCGTCGATGGTGTCGCCGGTGGAGAGTTTTTCAAAGTTGGTCGTCATGATGAATCTCCTCGTCTCGCTCACATCGGGCGGATGGTCTGGCCGCGGCCAGAGCAGATGACGTCGCCGTGCTGATTGAAAAATACGTTGTCGTGGACGACGAACAGCCGCTCGCGCTTGATGAACTTGTCGAGCGCGCGGGCCTGCAGCGTGATGGTGTCGCCCGGCCGTGCCGGCTTGTTGTAGCTCCAGGACTGGCCGGCATTGACGGTGCCGGGCGTGCGCATCCAATCGTCAGTCGGCGTGCACGAGAACATCAGCAGGATGTGGATCGACGGCGGCGCGATCAGCCCTTTGTAGGGCGACGCCTTCGCGTAAGCCTCGTCAAAATACAACGGGTGGTCCTCGCCGACCGAGCGGCAGTAAAGCTGGATCGCCTCCTTTGTCAGGACATAGGGCAACGTCTTGCGCGGCTCGCCCGGGACGATCTCGTCCCAGACCTTGCGCAGGTTCGCGTCCTTCCAGAAATCGGTTTCAAAAACTTCCGCTTGCGCCATCGCGCCTTCTCCACTAACGTTCACCAGGCGAACTTTATGGCCGCCTTACGAACAACTATAGGCGTGGTTTTCCGGGGCTGACAAGTCCGAACCGGCAGGATGGTGCATGGCCAAAGACAGTGATGGTTTCGTTCGGGCGATCGCCCGTGGCTTTGCGGCCGTCGAGGCGCTGGGCCGCCCACCCGGTCGACATACGCTTTCGGAGGTGGCCGCCAGCGCGGGTCTGAGCCGCGCCACGGCGCGCCGCATGCTCGCGACATTGATCGTGATGAAATACTGCGAAGCCGATGGTCGCTATTTCAGCCTCCGCCCGCGCGCGCTGGGGCTTGGCCTGTCCTACCTCAATGCACTGCCTTACTGGGGCTATGCGCAACGCGCTTTGGAAGACCTGCGCAACGAGATCGGCGAATCCTGCTCGCTGGCCGTGCTGGATGAGACCGAAATCGTCTATGCATTGCGATTGCCGGCACAGCGCATTCTCTCGGCCAATCTCGCCGTCGGCAGCCGCCTGCCTGCCCATGTGGTGTCGCTCGGCCGCGTGTTGCTGGCGGCCTTGCCGCCGGACCAGCGCGCGCATTATCTCGCCACCACCGACTTCAAGCAGATCACCCCACGCACCGTCACCGATCCCGTGCTGCTGGAACGCGAGCTCGAACGCGTCGAAGCTGAGGGCTATGGCTGGATCGATGGCGAACTGGATCCCGCGATCTGCGGCATCGCCGTCCCCGTCCGCGACCACGGCGGCCGGGTCGTCGCGGCGATCAGCATCAATGCCATCTCGGGCACCATGGACGAGGCGACGGCAAAGGAGAAATACCTGATCCCGCTCCGCCGCACCGCGCAGGATATCCGGACACAGTCCTTCTCTACCAGCTAGACGGCAGCGTTCCGCGTCTTTCATTCAGCAGGCCGGTTTGCTAGAGCAACCGCCAACGATAATGATGAAAGTGCGGGAGACGCGGGACATGAAATTGCTCAATCCGGACGACTTGGTCGCCATCGACATCCATACGCATGCGGAAGAACCCTGCGGCTGCCACGCCGACGACGGCTATGACGATTTCCAGGCCCGAATGGCCGAGTATTTCAAGTCGCCGCACAAGCATCCGCCGACGGTGCAGGAAACCGCCGCCTATTACCGCGACAAGAAGATTGCCGCGGTGATCTTCCCCGTCGACGCCGAGCGCGAGACCGGCTTCCGCCGCTACAACAATTACGAAATGCTGGAGATCGCCAAAGAGAACGCCGACGTGCTGATCCCGTTCGCGTCGATCGATCCGCACAAGGGCAAGCTCGGCGTGCGCGAGGCGCGCAAGCTGATTTCTGAATACGGTGTAAAGGGCTTCAAATTCCACCCGACCATGCAGGGCTTCTACGCCAATGACCGCATGGCCTATCCGCTCTATGAAGCGATCCAGGAAGGCGGCGCCATTGCGCTGTTCCATACCGGCCAGACTGGCGTCGGCTCCGGCATGCCTGGCGGCATGGGAATGCGGCTGAAATATTCCAACCCGATGTATATGGACGACGTTGCGGTCGATTTTCCCGACATGAAGATCATTCTCGCGCATCCCTCCTTCCCCTGGCAGGAAGAAGCGCTGTCGGTCGCGACCCACAAGCCCAACGTGTATATCGACCTGTCCGGCTGGTCGCCGAAATACTTCCCGCCGATCCTGGTGCGCTACATCAATTCGATCCTGCAGGATAAGATGCTGTTCGGCTCCGACTGGCCGGTGATCATGCCGGATCGCTGGATGGCCGACTTCGCCAAGCTCGACATTCGCGACGAGGTGCGTCCGAAGGTCCTCAAGAACAACGCACGGAAACTCCTGGGCATATGACGAACAACGATCTGCCGCGCAAACTCGCGGATGCCCGGCAGATCGCTGCCATTGCCACCGGCTTCTCGCTGCCGTTCTCAACCAGCGGTCAGGCTATCGCGGTGTCGATCTTTGCAGTGCTCGCACTGCTGACACTCGACCGCGATCATTTCATCGCCACATTGCGGAAGCCGGCGGCCTATCTGCCGGTCGCGCTGTTCGCACTGATTCTGGTCGGCGTGCTCTGGTCGATGCAGCCGCTCGGCGGCGCGATCAAATGGGTTGGCCCCTACACCAAGCTGCTGCTGATCCCATTGGTGATGGCAACGGCATTTACGCAGAAACAAGCATTACAAATCGCCTATGGCTTTCTTGCCGCCTGCATATGTCTTCTTGCCTTATCATGGGCTGCGTTCCTGTGGCCCACGGGACCGTGGGGCTGGTTCAAGGCACCCGGCGTGCCTTTCAAGGACAACGCGGTTCAATCCGGCTGCTTCGCCCTTTGTGCCTTCGCTCTGGCGATAGGCGCGGTGCGCGTCTGGGTGCAGGACGCCCGCCGCGCCATTGCAATGATCGTGCTCGCGCTTCTGTTCTTTGCCGATATCTTCCTGATCTATGTATCGAAGACCGGCGCAATCATGGCCGCCGCATTGCTCGGTCTATTCGTCATCCATGCCGGCGGCTGGCGACGCTCTGCCATGGTCGCGGTCGCAGCCATGATCGTGATCGGCATCGCGCTGCTGACCTCGCCGCAAGCCCAGCGCCGGATCGCAGAGATCAATTCGGACATCAACGCCAATAGCGGTGAGACCGCCGGCGGCGAAACAGTCTCAACAGCATCGCGGCTGGATTTCTGGAGCAAGGCGGTCGGCTTCGTAAAGGCCTCGCCCATCGTCGGTCACGGCACCGGCAGCATCAAGCCGCTGTATCAGACTATGGAGGCGACCAAGCCGTCGCCCTATGGCCAGGCCACGCCCGATCCGCACAATCAAACGCTGCATACCGTGCTGCAGGTCGGCCTGATCGGCGGGCTGCTGCTATGGGCCATGTGGATTGCGCATGCCCGACTTTTTCTCGCGCGCGATTGTGTCAGCGTCGTCGGACAGGCCGTCGTGCTGCAGAACATTATCGGCGGACTTTTCAACAGTCACATCTCGGCGGTGACGCAAGGGATGCTGTACTGTCTGGCAGTGGGATTACTGGGCGCGCTGGTGCGCAATGCACATTCGGAATGACCGGCCGGAAGCCGCCAATTACTTCAGCTTCAGCCACCGCTTCAAATAACGCCGCCTGAACTTCTGCACGGCAAACTGTATGCGCAGCTGCAATTGCGCATGCCCTTTACGATCGAGTGAGCTCTTGAACACGCCGTTGAGCGAGCCTTGCTCCGCCAACGGTGGTTCTGGCCACAGGAACGGGATGCCCATGGCGGGATCGCCGGTGTTGAAGGCGATGTCGATAGGCTCGTGCATCGGATGCCGCGCGATCCAGTCAAGTCGTGCCGAAGCCTCGGGCGCGCCCAGCACATAGGCTTCCATATTGCGGACGCGATTGCCCTCATAAACGATCTGGCCGGGCCGTAACTGGGATGCCGGCGTGTAGAAGTTCGTCGCCGCGCCAAGATGCAGAATGCGCGGCCGCGGCCACTTTTCGGCTTCGTCGAGCACGCGCTTCAACTGGTCGCAGAAATCCGGCACCAGCAATGCGTCATCCTCGAAGATCAGCGCCAGATCCTGACCGCGCTCGCGGATGCGCTGCATGGCGACGATGTGCTTCAAGGAACAGGATTTCTGCCGCAGCGTGAGATCGGCGCCTTCGGCGAAATAGGCGCGATCGACATCTGAGGTGATCTCGTCGGCATCAAAATCCAGCACCCACTCGAACGTGATACCCGCACGGTCGAGCTCGCGCTGGATATGCTCCGTGCGCTCGGGCAACGACTTGGCATGGATCACATAGGCCGGCAGCATCGAGGGGTCGGCTCCAGAACATCGCCCGGCACGATCAGCCAGACAAGAGCCCGTATAAGGTCAAAACCGGCGTGAGGGAATGGCGCGGCAGCGCCCGCTCCAGTTCCCCAATGCACGGATGTGACTTCACTTTGTCGGCGACATGTGAGAGGGCGTGGCGGTATGTCACTGAGACCGCATCATGAGCCTTGAGTCCGTCCGCGCCTTTCTCACCGCCAACGCCCCCGAATTATCCATAACCGTCACCGACAAAAGCTCGGCCACAGTCTTTCTCGCCGCCGAGGCATTGGGCGTCGAACCTGACCAGATCGCCAAGACGCTGTCTGTTCGGGTCGGCGACCGGGTGGTGCTGGTGGTGACCAAGGGTACAGCGCGGCTCGACAACAAGAAGGCACGCGATGCGCTTGGCGGCAAGCCGCGCATGCTTGGAGCCGATGAGGTCGTTGCCCTCACCGGCCATCCGGTGGGCGGCGTCTGCCCGTTCGGCCTGGCAACGCCATTACAAGTCTACTGCGACGTGTCGCTGAAGGAATTCGCCGAGGTGTGGCCGGCGGCGGGCTCGGTCAACAGTTCAGTGCGGATGTCCCCGGCGCGGATGGCCGAACTGACCGGGGCCAGCTGGGTCGATGTTTGCCAGGAACCGGCGGCAGTGCAGGAGCAAGCCCCCGCGATGAGCTAAGGCGGCGAGAATAACTCACTGCCGTTCATTGCCGGCAGAGAACAAGTCAACCGTCGTCCCGCACCAGAGCAGTGCGCGTATTGCTATTTTTGTCGGGGGATCGACTTCCACCGCGCGAGGCATGATTTTCCGGATGTCGTCCCTGAGGACGCTTGGCTGCACAGTAATATCCGCGGCCCAACCGGACAAGGACCATGCGCTTCAAAGCCCCATCTCATCGCCCGCAGTCGTCGAAGACCTGGAAGCAGGTCGTAGCGTCGATCGTGGCCGCAGCTGCAGCCGGACTGCAGTCCGCTGGCGCCTGAGCGCGCTACAGACGTCCGGCGGCGCGCAAACGTCGCTGCCCCAAGTTCCCCGTTATCAAAATCTTGAGGGTATATAGCTAGGGTTGGGTCCGGCCGTGTGTAAATCGGCGGGAGGACCTCGAGATGCGGCTCTTGCCGATCACCGACGCCGACAGAAGCTGGGCTTCCCTGAAGTCCCAGTGGCGGAAGGCTGCCGAGGCCGCCGAAGAGGATTTCTCAGCCTACACTCAAGGCATGTTCGCCGCTTTGGAACCGGTGATGCAGAGCGGCAAGGGTGGGTTGTATGGCCTGTATGAGGGCACCGTCCCGCAGGCTTTCTGTCAGGTCAGCAAACTACTGATGCCCAAATTCGAAGGCCCCGTGCTCCGTTGCCGCTTCATGACCGTATCGCCGGCCTACGACCTCGGAAATGCTGGTCTTGATAAATACGGGCAACTGTTGATCGAGCTGTTTTCCGGCATGGTCTGGCTGTCGCGCAATGCCCTCTCCGCCAGCCATGTGCAGTTTCAGCTACGCAGCCCCGCAGATGCACAGTTCCTCGCGCCATTGCAGGCCCCTGTCCCTGACTCGCCGTTCCAGCGCTTTGCCATCAACGGCGCTTGGGTCGAATGCGACCTCAAGCTCCCCGAACTTGAGACAATGTAGGAGCGTGCAGCGCAATGCCGCGTGCCGCAAGCTTGCGCAGCGACATCGGCGATGATAGCCCGGTTGTACGATGACCGGACAAGCCAAACCACGCGCCGCACGCAAGACGACCAACGGTGCAGCAGGCACGCCCTTGCTGCGACCGCTTAATCCTGTGCGCCGCCGAACCGAGGAAGTGGTCGAGCGCATCGCCGCCCAGATCACCGAAGGCCGCTTGCCCGCAGGCGCACGCCTGCCGACCGAGCAGGCCATGATGGCGGCCATGGGCGTCAGCCGCACGGTCGTTCGCGAGGCGATTGCGGCACTCCGCGCCCGGGGCCTTGTAACCACGAGGCAGGGCGCCGGCGCATTCGTCAATAGCGAGCCCGATCAGCAGCCCTATGCCATCGACCCCGACGGTCTGGGCTCGCTCGGCAGCGTGATCGAAATTCTCGAGCTGCGCACGGCCGTCGAGATGGAGGCCGCGGCCATAGCCAGCGAGCGCGCCACCGCCGCCCAGATCCGAGCCATTGCCAAGGCAGCGGCTACCTTCAGCCGCGCCATCGCCAATGGCGACCGTGCGGTAAAGGAGGATTTCGACTTTCACTTCGCCATTGCCCTCGCGACGCAGAATGCGCGCTTTGTCGGCTTTCTGGAATTCCTCGGCGGTCTCATTATCCCACGCCAGAGCATCCGTACCTTCGAGGGCAAGGCCGAATTGCAAAAGCGCTATCTCGAGAGCATCGAGAAGGAGCATCAGGTCATCGTCAATGCGATCAGCGCCCGTTCGCCGCGCAAGGCCCGCGATGCGATGCGCCGGCACTTGCTGAACGGGAAGGAACGCTACAAGCAGTTGTCAGTAGAGCCCTTTCAATAGGCTCTCACCTGAAGCCGAACGCATGCGGCAGTGCCATCGAGAACCACGGCACGTAGGTCACCAGCATCAAGACGGCGAACATCACCCAGTAGAACGGCCAGATCCCGCGCATTACCTCGTCCACCGAGACCTTGCCGATGGCGCAGCCCACGAACAGCGTGGTGCCAACAGGCGGCGTGAGCAGACCGATGCCGAGATTGAGCAGCATGACGATGCCGAAATGGACAGGGTCGATGCCAAAGTTCTTCACCACCGGCAGCAGGATCGGCGTGCAGATCAGCAGCAGCGGCGCAAGATCGAGCGCAGTGCCCAGGATCAGCAGCATGATGTTGAGCCACATCAGCAGCACGTATTTATTCGACGAGATGGCGACGAAGAACTCGGTCATATGCGCCGGCATCTGCATCATCGCGGCGACATAGCCGAAGCAAGACGCTGTCGCGACCAGCGTCAGCACCATCGCCACCGTCTGTAGCGTCCGGTAGGTCAGCATCGGCAGCTCGGACCATTTGTAGTCGCGATAGATGAACATGGTGACGAAGAAGGCCCAGACGCACGCCACAGCGCCTGCCTCGATCGGCGTGAAGATACCGGTGAGAATGCCGCCGAGCACGATCACCAGCGTGACGATACCCCAGGTGGCATCGCCCAGCATCTTCAGCGCCTGCTTCATCGGCACGGGCTCACCTTTGGGGTGACCGTCACGATAGGCAACGTAGAGACACAACAACATGATCGCGAAGCCAAGGAGGAGCCCGGGCACGATGCCCGCCAGGAACAGGCTGGTAATCGAGACCACACCGCCGGTCGCCAGCGAATAGATCACCGCATTGTGGCTCGGCGGTACCAGGATCGCCTGGACCGAGGCGGAGATGGTCACATTGGTGGCGAACACCCGTGGATAGCCCTTCGCCGCCATCTGCGGGATCATCACCGAGCCAATCGCCGACGTGTCAGCGACCGACGAGCCGGAGATCCCGGACATAATGGTGGTGGCCAGAATGTTGACTTGCGACAGGCCGCCGCGAATCCGCGTGAAGCCGACCACCACGGCCGCGAAATCCACCAGCCGCCGCGCCATGCCGCCTTCTGCCATGATGGCGCCGGCCAGCACGAAGAACGGCACGGTCAGCATCGACACCTTGCCGACACCGCTGGAGAGTTGTTGCATCACAGCCGCAACGGGCAGATCGATCCACAGTGCGCCGACCAATGCGGCCAGCGCCAACGCGAAAGCGATGGGCATGCCGACGGCGAAGAAGAGACACATGCTGAGAAGAAGAACCGCGATGTCCATGTGGGATTTCTTTGTTCTGGCTGGAGCTGATCGGCGAAGCTAGTCGAGAGGTACGTGCGCGTCGCTGCCATCATGCGGCGGCGGGCCGATGGTCAGGCGTTCGACGACAAAGAGAAACATCATCGCGCCGGAAACAGGGATCGGCATGTAGGTGATCCCGACAGACAGCCAGGGAAATTCATCCACTGAATTGCCCCAGGTGGCCATCACCAGCTTCATGCCCCAGATCATCATGAACAGCGCCATTGCGGCCATCAGCAATTCGCTGATGAAGGCGGCCGCAACCTGGGCTCGCGGCGGCAGCAGGTTGGTGCCCACCGTCATGTTCATGTGGATGCGCTGGCGATAGCAATTGGCAGCGCCAATAAACGTCACCGCGATGGTCAACAACACGGCCAGCGGCTCCGGCCATGACGCTGCGCTATTCAGAATGTACCGCGTGTATACGGCCCACGGGATGATCGCAGAGATCAACACGAGCGCCAGACACGAGAACACGGCACCGGCCCAGTATAGCGCATTCATGGTGCGGCGGAACGCATAAGCCGCACCATGGCTGGCGGCTTCGTCAGGTAGATGAGATGCGATCGGCAATTTGGAAATGACGTCGGACATGAAGACCTCAGGCGCTGCGACTGAACCATGGATCTCTCAGTCGTCGTCCCCGCTTTCGCAGGGGGGCGACGACTGAGAATTTTCGCTACGCTACCGCAGCGATGCGCTTGGTCATCTCGGCGTATTTCGCACCGTATTTCTCCCACACCGGCTTCACGGCATCGCGGAACGGCTGCTTGTCGATGGACGTGACAATATCGGTGCCGACTTCCTTCATCTTGTCGAGCGCCGTTTTCTCTGCCTCATACCAGAGCGCGCGCTGCTCGAGCTGGGCTTCGCGGCCGAATTTCTTCAGCAGCGCTTGGTCGTCCGGCGTGAGCTTCGCCCATGATGCCTTCGAGAACACCAGCAATTCCGGAATGATCAGATGCTCGGTCATCGAGAAATATTTGGCGACCTGGAAGTGGTTCTGCGCCACGAAGGATGGCAGGTTGTTCTCGGCCCCATCGACGACGCCGGTCTGCATGGCACTGAACACCTGATCAAAGCCCATAGCGACGCCGTTGCCACCTAGCGCATTCATGGTGTCGATGAACAAGGGATTGCCGATCATCCGGATCTTGAGACCCTTGAGATCGGCGAGCGTCTTGATGGGGCGCTTGCTGTTATAGATGTTGCGGGAGCCGGCATTCATCCACCCAAGCGCGACCAGACCGGTTTTTTCGTTGGCCGTGATCTTGTTCAGCAGTTCGGTGCCGATTTCGCCGTCGAGAACCGCTTCCATGTGCTTGGAATCGCGAAAAACGAACGGCATGTTGAAGACGTTGACATCATCGACCACGGGGCCGACAGCGCCAACGGAGATACGGGCGATCTGCAGAGCGCCGACCTGGGCCTGCTCGATGGCCTCCTTCTCGCCGCCAAGCTGCATGGACGGAAACATCTGTATGGTGAGCCGGCCGCTCGTGGCGGCATCCAGCTTCTTGCCCATACGAACCACGGATTCGACCGTGGGATAGCCGAGCGGGTGGACGTCGGAAGCCTTCAGAACCATCTTGGTCTGCGCCTGCGCGGGCGTGAGCCGCCCGAGGCCGGTCACTCCGGCGGCAAGCGCGGCCAAGCCGCCTTTGACGACATCTCTTCTCTTCATGGACGAAATCCTCCCTGTGAATTTCCCGATGGCACTTTGGCCGTTATTCTGGTTCGCCCCTTTTCGGGGTCGATTTTGTCGTCACAACTCTAGGAGCGCGCCGGCCTGCCGTCCATCGGCTTGCAATCGGCGGCGCATCCGAAAAGTTGTACGATGACCCGACATCTAGCACCGACACCGGAGACCGGCAAGCACGTGCCAGAGCCCGCGCAGAACTAAAGTTCTACACACGTGCACTGCGAAGAGAGCGGCAGATCGGCCGTGATTCTCGAACGGGCATTTAGTCCCCGCTGATTGATTGGGCGGAATCGGTGTAAAAGGAGGCGTCTATCACCGTAGGAGCCATACGTGCCAACCGAACGCTTTCAATTTCCCGGCGCGACCGGCCATATGCTGGCGGCGGCGCTCGACCTCCCCGATGGCAACGTGCATGCGTACGCTCTGTTCGCGCATTGCTTCACCTGCGGCAAGGACGTGCTGGCGGCGCGGCGCATTTCCGCCGCGCTGACACTCAATGGCATCGCGGTACTGCGCTTCGACTTCACCGGCCTCGGCTCCAGCGAGGGCGACTTTGCCAACAGCACCTTCTCGTCGAATGTTGCCGATCTCGTGAGGGCCGCCGACCATCTGCGCGAGACCCGTCAGGCACCCGCCATACTGATCGGCCACAGCCTCGGCGGCGCCGCGATCCTCGCCGCGGCCGAACAGGTCCCGGAAGCGAAAGCCGTCGTCACCATCGCAGCGCCGTCCGATCCCGCCCATGTCACCGACATGTTCGCCGAACATGTGGACGCGATCCGCGAAAAGGGCGAGGTCGAGGTGAAGCTCGCCGGCCGCCCGTTCAACATCAAGCGTGAATTCCTCGACGATATCGCCGAGCACAATCTGATGGCCAAGGTCACCAGGCTACACAAGGCGTTGCTGATCATGCATGCGCCCACCGACGACACGGTGGGTATCGACAACGCCACGCATATTTTCGTCGCCGCCAAACATCCCAAGAGCTTTGTCTCGCTGGCCGGCGCCGACCATCTGCTGACGCAGAGGCACGACGCGATCTACGTCGCCGACGTCATCGCCGCCTGGGCGGGGCGCTATCTCGATCCTGTTGCCGCGACACCCGTAGCGAGCCTGCCGGAAGAGCCGCGCAAGGTGGTGGTCAGCGAGACCCGCGCCAATAAATTCCAGCAACTGGTCACAGTCGGCCCACATCGCCTGCTCGCGGACGAACCGTTGGCCGCTGGCGGCGAGGATACCGGCCCCGGCCCCTATGATCTCCTGCTCAGCGCACTCGGCGCCTGCACCGCGATGACCATGCGGCTTTATGCCGACCGCAAGGCACTCCCGATGGACCACGTCACGGTGACGCTGAACCACAAGAAGATCTATGCGAAGGACTGTGAGGACTGCGAGACCAAGGACGGCATGCTCGACCAGATCGAGCGCGTCATCGCGATCGACGGCAAGCTCGATGCCGAGCAGCGCGCAAAGCTCATGGAGATCGCTGACAAATGCCCGGTACACCGGACACTGACATCTGAGATCAGGATCATGACGACAGCAGCACAGTAAGCGTGTCGCTGACGCGCCTTTACCTGTTCGGGTCCGGATAGACTAGGCTGCGCCAGCCAGAGCGATCGAACGGCGCCCAGGCGCCTTCCTTCTGTGCGAGTCGCTCGGCAACCGCATAGACGACCGCGGGGTGATGCCCCATGCCGCAATGGCTACTCTCGACCTCGATGCTCTCGGACATCGCCGACGATTTCTCCATGCATCCCTGCCAGGCGCAGACGCCATCGGTGCGACTGAAGATCGCCGTTGTGGGCACCGGCGGTGTATCGGCGAGCGAGCCGCCAAAACTGTCGTCGGTATCGTCGGCGCGCTTGCCGCTGGCGAATTCATAGACGCGCCAGGCATTGGTGGATTTCGGATGGCCGGCGAACGGACTGCCCAGCGTGATCACGGAGCGTACGCGCTCCGGCATCATCTTGGCGAGCTGGCGCGCATAGAGGCCGCCGAGGCTCCAGCCGATCACGCTCACCTTGCGGCCGTGGGTCTCATTCATCTCTTTCAGCAATGCGACCATGCTATCCTGCACGCCGTCGCGCAGTCCGAGATTGCGGCCCTGCCTCCAGCCGCTCACGGCATAGCCCCGGCCCTTCAAGAACGTGCGCAGCGGGCCCGTCGAAACATCCGAAGCCACAAGGCCCGGCAGTACCAGCACCGGATGGCCATCGCCGCGCGGCGCGAGATTCAACAGCGGCAACGCGCCGAGAAAGGCGCCGAATTCGTGGACCGCACGCCCTTCAAGAAACATCAGGGTTTTGGACGGGGGACGCTGCGCCTGGGCCGTAGCCGACATCTGATTTCCTCTCGCCGGCGCGTTGGCCGGTCATATCGATTGATTGAAAGCAGCCTCACATGGAGGGCATCACACAACGCACCGAAGCAAGCATCAGTTCACTGAAGTTAAGGCCGGGTTTGCGGTAGTTCAAGCGCACCCGGATACCCAACCGCAGATGCGCTTCCGCAATGCGGAACTGCGCGTCTCACAGCAGCCGCAACAGGTACTCGATCGTGTAGAGCGCCAGACCGGCTAGCCCGCCGATCAGCGAACCGTTGAAGCGGATATATTGCAAATCCTTGCCGATATTCACTTCGATGACGCCGATCAGCTGACCCATGTCCCAAGCCTTCACCTGATCGGCGATGAAGCCGGACACGCCGCTCTTCTGATCGGCGATAAACGAGCGCAACACGACGACGATACCCTGATTGATCTCGCCGCGCATCTCCGCATCGGCGCGAAGTGCCGCACCGGCCTCGATAAAGACATTGGCGAGATGATGCGCCAGTACATTGCTTTCGCCCGACGCACTGCGTTCGATGAAGCTGCGCGCATTGTTCCAGAGATTACGTCCAAGTTCGGCAAGCTCGGGGCGCGCCAGCAGATCGCGCTTCAACCCGTCGATGCGGCCGGTGAAGCCGGGCTCGGTCTCAAGCCGGTCAACGAAAGACAGCAGCATGCGATCGAATTCGCCGCGAAACGGATGTTCGGGATCCTTGCGCACATCGTCGAAGAAGGTGGTCGCCGAGGCGACGATCCGCTTCAGCAGGAACGCATCGGCGCGATAGAGTTTGAGCAGCGTCGGCAGTTCGTCGCGAATCTTGTTCTTGATGACGGCCAGCGTGTCCGGCTCGGTCAGCGCGCCATGCATGGCACCGAGCAGATTGTCGAGCAGGCCCTGATGGCGACCATCGCGAATGAAGCCGCGCATGGTGCCGGCCGCGATGGGCGCAAGATCGACCGACTGCAGCTGCGTCATCACGCGGCGGATAATGAAGGTTTTGAGGCCGGACGTTTCCGTCGCCGACATCGCCTCGGGCAGTAGCCGCAGCAAGAAACGCGCGAGGTCCGCGCTACGCTTTTTATCGCTCAGCCAGTCTGCAACGAAACTCGCAAAATCCACCTCGCGTAGTTTGGCCTCGACCGGCCCCGCTTCGAGGAAATGCACCTCGATGAATTCACCCAGCTTGTCGGCGATGCGATTCTGATTCGCCTGGATGATCGCGGTGTGCGGGATCGGCAGGCCCAGCGGCCGACGGAACAGCGCGACAACGGCGTACCAGTCCGCCAATCCGCCAATGGTCGCGGCTTCTGCAAAGGCTGCAACGAATCCGAACACCGGATGATTCGGCAGCAGGATTTTTGCCGTTATGAACACCACCAGACAGCTCGCCAGCACCAGCGCCGCGATCGCCTTGACGCGGCGCAACTCTGCTGCGCGTGCGGCGTCGCCGGGACTGGCGAAAGACGAAAAACTGTTTGCATCCATGGGCTTCCTCAACTGGTCAGGATCGCCGGTTCCCGCTGTTAACATAATGTCGGACAATGTGAGTCACTGTCGTTAACCTTTCTTAAAGATGTCGCTCGCGGAACCGGCTCCGCGTGATAAATCTCGATTCGAACATGCGAGGCGCACTTCGCTTTGATGCGTGCCGAAGACCGTTTTGGGAATTTCATGAGCGAATCATTGTCGTACCGCCCCTCCCGCGATCCGCTACCGGATCAGGAACAGAAACAGGCCGCGCTGAGCTATCTCAACGAAGCCTGGGCGGAAGCACGGCATGACGGCGTCGATGGCGATTGCCTCGCGCAGGCCAGCCTGTTCGCAGCCTTCGCCGAGCTCGTCGGCACCTATGGCGAAGACGCCGTGGCGAAGTTCGTCGAGGGTCTTCCGGGCCGCGTGCGCAATGGCGAGTTCTCGCTGACACTGGCACGGCAGTAAGATTTCTTACCCTCCCCTGAAGGGGGAGGGTAAGAGTTCAAGCCTTCAGCGTTTCCAGGAATTTCACCGTCTCACCCTGCGACGGCGTAACCAGCTCGCCCTGCCACATCACGCGGCGACCGCGCACGAAGGTGCCGACGGGCCAGCCGGTGACCTTCACACCATCATAGGGCGTCCAGCCGGCCTTCGAGGCTACCCAGTCATTGGTGATGGTCTCGGTGCGCTTGAGATCCACGATAGTGAAGTCGGCGTCGTAGCCCGCCGCGATGCGGCCTTTCATGGCGATGTTGTAGAGCCGCGCGGGACCTGCACTCGACAGATCGACGAAACGCGCCAGCGACAGGCGGCCGGCATTGACGTGATCCAGCATGATCGGCACCAGCGTCTGCACGCCGGTCATTCCCGAAGGTGACGCCGGATAGACTTTCTTCTTTTCCTCGAGCGTGTGCGGCGCGTGGTCGGAGCCGAGCACGTCGATGATACCCTGATGGATGCCGTTCCAGATGCCGTCACGATGGCTGGCGTCGCGCACTGGCGGATTCATCTGCGCCAGCGTACCCAGGCGCTCATAGCATTCCGGCGCCGCCATGGTCAGATGATGCGGCGTCGCCTCACAGGAAGCGACATCCTTGTGGTCGCGCAGATAGTCGATTTCTTCCTTGGTCGAGATGTGCAGCACATGGATACGCTTGCCGGTCTCGCGCGCCAGATTGACCAGACGCTGCGTCGCCCTCAGCGCCGCGGTCTCGTCGCGCCACACCGGGTGCGAACGGGTGTCGCCTTCGATGCGCAGGTTCTTGCGTTCATTGAGGCGGTATTCGTCCTCGGCATGAAACGCCGCGCGGCGCTTGATGACCTGGAAAATACGGCGGAGGCTGTCGTCGTCTTCAACCAGCAGCGCGCCGGTGCTTGATCCGATAAACACCTTCACACCGGCGCAGCCCGGTGCACGTTCGAGCTCCGGCAGGTCCTGCACGTTTTCGCGGGTACCGCCGATGAAGAATGCGTAGTCGCAGTGCATGCGATGATGGCCGCGCTTCACCTTGTCGGTGAAGGTGGCCTCGTCGATGGTCAGCGGATTGGTATTCGGCATTTCGAACACGCCGGTGACACCTCCCATCACGGCGCTGCGCGATCCGGTCTCCAGATCTTCCTTCTGCTCGAGACCCGGCTCGCGAAAATGCACCTGGGTATCGATCACGCCGGGCAGGATATGCAGCCCCTTGCAATCGATCACCTCCTCCGCGGAGGCAGCGCCAAGCGATCCGATGGCGGCGATTCGGCCATTGCGAATGCCGATGTCACGCACGCCCTCGCCGTCCTGATTGACGACGGTGCCGTTCTTCAAAATGGTATCGAATGTCTGGGTCATCTGGTCTCGTCACAGCCTGTGGATGCCGCGCAGGATGAGCGCGGGCCTTGTTGTCGGCATCTTAGCGGCTTAACTTTGACTGTCATATCCGCCAGCCGCGATTCACCTCGTTTCCTGGCTCCTTTTTGGATTTTTTCGAGATTTTCCCAATGAAAGCAGCGTTCCTCCCCGATCGAGGTGTGGTGAAGATCGCAGGCGACGACGCCCGCGGTTTCCTCAACAACCTCGTGACCTCCGAGATCGAGGTGCTGACACCCGGCACCGCACGGTTCGCCGCGCTGCTGACGCCGCAGGGCAAGATCATCGCTGACTTTCTAGTCACCGAAGTGCCAAGCGGCCATGGCGGCGGGCTGCTGATCGATTGCCCGCGCGAGCTCGCGCAACCGCTAGCCACCAAGCTCGGTTTCTACAAATTGCGCGCCAAAGTGAGTGTGGAAAATCTCTCCGACGCGCTCGGCGTGCTGGCGGTGTGGGACGGCGAGCCCGGGATGAAGCCGGACCTCGCCTTTGCCGATCCGCGCAATGCCGCGCTCGGTTACCGCATCCTCGTCCCGGCGGATCTCGCCGCGAAGACGGCGACGCTGGTTGGGGCCGAACTGGTCGACGTTGCCGAATATGAGGCGCATCGGATCACACTCGGCGTGCCGCGCGGCGGCGCCGACTTCGCCTATGGCGATGCGTTCCCGCATGAAGCCAATATGGACAAGCTCGCCGGCATCGATTTCGACAAGGGCTGCTATATCGGTCAGGAAGTTGTCTCCCGCATGCAGCATCGCGGCACTGCGCGTACGCGCATCGTCGGCGTCACACTGGATGGTGTGGCACCGGCCGCCGGCACCGAGATTCGCGCAGCCGACAAGCCGATCGGGACCATGGGCTCGTCTGCCGATGGCCGTGGCCTCGCCATGATCCGCACCGACCGCGCCACCGACGCACTCGATGCCGATGCAGCGTTCCTGGCCGGCGACATCGCCATCCATCTCACTGATGCTGCTGCTGTCCGCGCGCTGGCCACGAAGAAGACCCCCGCATGAAAAAGATTTCGGCATGAGCAAACCCGCGATCACGCATGTCGACGGCAAGACGCGCTGCCCGTGGCCGGGTGAAGACCCGTTCTATATCGCCTATCACGACACAGAATGGGGCGTGCCGGAATACGACGACCGCGCGCTCTATGAAAAGCTGATCCTCGATGGTTTCCAGGCAGGATTGTCGTGGATCACGATCCTGCGCAAGCGCGACAATTTCCGCAAAGCGTTCGATGACTTCCAGCCGGAAAAGATCGCGCGCTACAACGAGAAGAAAGTTCACGCGCTGATGAACGACGCCGGCATCGTGCGCAACCGCGCCAAGATCGAAGGCGCGATCCTCAGCGCCAAGGGCTATCTGAAGATCATGGAAGAAGGCGCCGGCTTCTCGAAATATTTGTGGGACTTCGTCGACGGCAAGCCGCTGGTCAACAATTTCAAGACCCATGGCAGCGTGCCGGCCTCGACGCCGCTATCGGCCAGGATCTCCAAGGACCTGCAGGCGCGCGGATTCAAATTCGTGGGGCCCACCATTGTCTATGCCTTCATGGAGGCCACCGGCATGGTCAACGATCATCTCGTGACCTGCTTCTGCCACGAGGCCTGCGCAGGCCTGAAACGTAAGCCGCGCCTCAAAGCCAAGTAGCGACAAGGGACCAAAGAACAAGAACCGATGGCCAAATCGAAATTCGACCAAAGATTTTCCCGCGATGTTGCCACCCGCGCCTGGCAGCGCATGCTCTCGGGCCGGCGGCTCGATCTGCTCGATCCCTCGCCGCTCGATATCGAAGTGGCAGATATCGCCCACGGGCTCGCGCGTGTGGCGCGCTGGAACGGGCAGACTCACGGCGCGCACATTTTTTCGGTAGCGCAGCATACGCTGCTGGTGGAAGCCGTGTTGCGCGAGCAGATGCCGCGCGTCGACGATCGCGTGCGGCTCGCAGCATTGCTTCATGATGCGCCGGAATATGTCATCGGCGACATGATCTCACCGTTCAAGGCGGTCATCGGCGGCGATTACAAGGTGATCGAGAACCGCCTGCTCGGCGCGATCCACATCCGCTTCGGCCTGCCGCCGGTGCTGGAGCCCGGGATCACCAAACAGATCAAGGCCGCTGACATGGGCGCTGCCTATCTGGAGGCAACGCGGCTCGCGGGCTTTTCGCAGGCCGAGTCCAAACGACTGTTCGGGAGGGATCCTGGCCTCTCGGAAGCGATGGTGGATGACTATCTGACCCCGTGGTCGGCGAGCAAGGCAGAGAAACGGTTTCTGGCGCGGTTCGAGACGCTGTTGGCGTGAGTATAATTTCACCACACACTTGACTGTCATCACCCGGCTTGACCGGTGACCCGGTCGACATCGTCGCGGATTTTGCGTCGAGAGGTCACCGTATAATGGATCGTCCGCTTTCGCGGGCGATGGCCAGTGGCAGCGACGCACCGCTTTTGCTACCATACCCGCAGTCCTATGATGCCGGCGATAAGAAGATCGCCCTAACCCATATGCGGGCGATCATGGGCACACGGCTCGCATTCGGTCGGCGAGTGGCGCATTCCCCTTGAGGTCGGAGCCTTCCATGCGCGCATACGTCCTGAAGCACTACGGCGGTCCTGAAGGTTCGCTGTTGATGGATGTCCCGGCGCCCACGCCAGGGCCACGCGATATTCTCGTTAACCTACGCGCTGCGGGCCTGAACCCGGTGGATTTCAAGATCCGGCAGGGAAAGCTGCGCGCAATCCTGCGGTCAAAGCTTCCGTTCGTGCTCGGCAACGAACTCGCGGGTGATGTGATTGCCATCGGCAACCAGGTCAGCCGGTTCCGCGTAGGTGACCGTGTGTTTGCCCGGGTGGCGAAGGATCGTGCCGGCGCATTCGCCGAACAAGCCTGCGTCGACGAGGATCACGCTGCGCATATGCCCGGGATCCTGGATTACACGACCGCGGCTGCCGTCCCGCTTGCGGGACTGACCGCTCTGCAGGCCCTCAGGGATGAGCTCGGCGTCAAACCGAGACAGAAGGTGTTCATCTCGGGCGGCTCCGGAGGCGTCGGCACCTTCGCCATTCAGATCGCCAAATGGCTTGGTGCACATGTGACCACGACAGCTTCGAAGAGGGGTGAAGCACTGGTGCGCTCGGTCGGGTGCGATGAGGTCATCGATTATACGACCCGGGACATATCCAGCGTAAAGGATAGATTTGATGCTGGATTTGACTTGATTGGCGGCAAGACCCTGGACCAGATGTTCGGAGTCATGAAGCCCGGAACCACGATCGTTTCGGTGGCCGCTCTGCCAGAACCGCAAACCGCGATCAGGGACCTCGGCGGCCGCCCGGCTCTTGCCGCCATCTTCTGGCTGATGAGTTTCAACATCCGGGCCCGGGCGCGACGTGCTGGTGTCCGCTATCGCTATCTCTTCATGCATCCAAGCGGTGGCGATCTCGCTCTGCTTGCCGAGCTCATAGAGCAAGGGAAATTGAAGGTCACCATCGACAGGACCTATCCACTCGCGAAAATTGCTGAAGCTCTGGATTATGTCGAAAGCGGACGCGTCAAAGGGAAAGTCGTTGTCACGATCCCATGAATTATTGATGACTCTTTCGCCAGTTTCGCCGGCTTTCGCGGACGATAATCGTTGAGCCAATCGCAGTGACGCAGTGCTTTCACTGCTGCGTCTGCAGCCGTATAATGCCCGTAACAAAAGGACCACCATGATCCACGTCTGCTCGCTTGCCGATCTGCATCCCACCGTGAAAGACACCGGCGCGAGCCATGTGCTGACGATCATGGCCAATGTCGCGCAGGTACAGCGGCCGCCGTCGATCCTCGAAGCCAATCATCTGCGAGTCTCCGTGGACGATATCACCGAGGTCATGGACGGCTTCATTGCGCCGAACGAGGGCCATGTGACGCAGGTGCTTGACTTCGCCCGCGGCTGGGACCGCGCTTCGCCGATGGTGATCCACTGCTATGCCGGCATCTCCCGTTCGACGGCCAGCGCGTTCGCCGCCGCCTGCATGCTCAATCCGGACCGCGACGAGCGCGATATTGCGCTGCGCATTCGCGCGGCCTCGCCAATCGCGTCCCCAAACCGCCTGCTGGTAACGCTGGCCGACAAGGCGCTCGGCCGCAACGGCCGCATGGTCCGCGCGCTCGACGAGATGGGCCCGGGCAATCTGACCGTGATCGGCAAACCGTTCCGCCTCGATCTGGATTAATTCCAGCAATTGCGTGCCAAATACACGTAGCGCGTGAACTAAAGTTCTCCACGACAACACATAGAGTGGCCATGTCCCCAGACGCCGTTCCGGGGCATGATTGGCGTGTGCCCTGTTTCCAGAAGGTTTGATAGTCGATGTTCGATGATTTCGGTTTCGTCACGCTGGTGATAGCCATCGTCGCCTTCATCTTCGCGCGCAAAGCGCGCAATGAGGTGAAGGTGCTGCGTGCCCGGCTCGATGCCTTCCAGGCGACGCCGCATGTGGCAACGATGACCGCCACAGCAGCGCCCGTCGTCGCAGCACCTGCACCGGACATCGTTTCCGCACCTGCCCTGTCCGACACATCGGCTGAGGTCATCGGCGCCCCCTCCCCTTCGATCCAGCCGGATGTCCTTTCACAGGCCCCGCCCGAACCTGCCGCACCTGCTGAAGCGCCTGCTGCCCGCCCCGGCTTCGAGGAACGCATCGGCACGCGCTGGGTAGTGTGGGTCGGCGGCCTCACGCTGGCGCTCGGCGGCTTCTTCATGGTGCGCTATTCCATCGAGGCCGGCCTGCTCGGCCCCGAAGTGCGCGTGCTGCTCGGCGGGTTGTTCGCGCTGGCGCTGCTCGCCGTCGGCGAATTTGCCCGCCGCAGGGAAAGCCTCTCATCAATCGCGCCGCTCCCCATCGCCAATATCCCGGCGATCCTCACCGCCGCCGGCACCGCCGTCGCCTTTGCCACCGTCTATGCGGCCTATGCGCTGTATGACTTCCTCGTCCCTGCCACCGCCTTCGTCCTGCTCGGCATCGTCGCCATGTGCACCATGGCCGCGGCCTTGCTGCATGGCCCGGCTCTCGCGGGTCTCGGCATCGCCGCCGCATTCGTCACGCCGGTGCTGGTGTCGTCCGGCAAGCCGGATTACTGGGCGCTGTACATCTATCTCGCCATCGTCATGGCAGCGGCCTTCGGCCTCGCGCGTATTCGGTTGTGGCGCTGGCTGGCGCTGACCACCATCACCTTCGCAACGCTTTGGACGCTGCCAGGGCTCGACGCCGGCACACCGGCCCTCGCGCCCCATGCATTCCATGTCCTGGCCGGCTTCGTCCTCGCCTCATTGCTGGTCGTATGCGGCTTCATGTACGGCCCGCCGGCGGAAGAAGGTCGCATCGAGGGCATCTCGTCGGGCGCGCTCGGTGCGAGCCTGCTCAGCGCGACGCTGGTGGTGCTCTCCAGCTTCCATGCCGACATGGCCATGGTGAGTTTTGCGCTGATCGTCGCCGGCACGCTGTTTGTCGCTTGGTACGCGCAGGCGGCCACCGCGGCCGTTGCCGTCGCCGCGGGCTTCGTTGCCGTCGTGTTTCTGGAATGGGCGATCCAGGGCAATCTCGACATGCTGGTGCTGCCCGGCGGGCCGCTGGCCGGCATCGGCGCCAGCCCGGTGGAAAGCTCGGTGTCGCTGCATCTGGCGTCCGCTGCCATCTTCGCCATCGGCTTCGGCGCACTCGGCTTCCTCGCCCAGGGCCGCTCCATCAGTGCCGTCATTCCGGTGATCTGGTCCAGCGCCGCAGTGTTCACGCCGCTGGCGCTATTGATCGCGCTCTATGCCCGCATCGCGCATCTGGATCGATCGATCCCCTTCGCCACCCTCGCCGTCATCATCGGTGCTGCCTTCGCGGCGGCTACCGAACTGCTCGGCAAGCGCGAACAGCGCCCTGGCCTCGCGATCTCCACAGCACTGTTCGCCACCGGCACGCTCGGCGCGCTGGCGCTGGCTTTAACATTCGCGCTGGAAAAAGGCTGGCTCACTATCGCACTGTCGCTGATGGCGCTGGGCACCGCCTGGATCTCGATGCAGCGGCCGATCCCGTTCCTGCGCTGGCTCGCCGCCATTCTGGCCGGCATGGTCGTCGCCCGCATGGGCTGGGAGCCGCGGGTGGTCGGCGATCTGGTCGGCACCACCCCGATCTTCAACTGGCTGCTGTGGGGCTATGGCGTGCCGGCCGCGGCGTTCTGGATTGCCAGCATACTGATGCGCCGCCGCGGCGATGATGCGCCGCTACGCATGGTGGAATCCGCTGCCATCCTGTTCACGGTGCTACTGGCCTTCATGGAGATCCGCCATCTCGTCAATGGCGGCAACGTCTACCGCTCGTCGTCAGACCTCACGGAAATCGCGCTGCAGGTCTGCGTTGCCCTGGCGATGGCCATCGGGCTGGAGCGACTGCGCGTCCGCAGCGGCAGTATCGTGCACAATGTCAGCGCGGTGCTGCTGACACTCTTCGCGGGCATTGCGACGCTCGGCGGATTGATGTTCCTCACCAATCCCGGCATCTGGTACATCGATGTGGGCGGCGTGGTCATCAACCTGCTGCTGCTTGGCTATGCCCTCCCCGCCGTGTTGGCACTGCTATTGTCCTATGCCGTCGCCGAGCGCCGCAAACCGGCCTATGGCAACACCGTTGCCGGCGGCGCGCTGGTGCTGGCGCTGATGTTTGTGACGCTGGAAATCCGCCGCATCTATCACGGTCCGGTTTTCTACAACGCATCGACCACCGACGCAGAGCAATACACGCTGTCGATAGCATGGCTCGGCTTCGGCGTGGTGCTCCTCGGGCTCGGCGTTATCTTCAGCTCGCAGCGCGCGCGTCTGGCCTCGGCCATCGTCATCGCGTTGACGGTGCTGAAGGCGTTCCTCATCGACATGTCATCGCTGACCGGTGTCTATCGAGCGCTGTCCTTCATGTGCCTCGGCCTCGTGCTGGTGGCGATTGGCTGGCTGTACCAGCGCATCCTGTTCTCCAGACGCAAGGCGCAGCCACCGAAGGTGGCCCCGGCAGCGGAAACCTGACGTTTCCCGCCTCAATTCCCGCTTGCGCATTCCCTGCGATCGTCAATGATACCGATCGCGGCGATCCCCGGCCTTAAACCGGGGATCGCCGCATAAAAAGCATCCGCGCACCAAGCGCGAGAGCCAAAAAGATCGGGAGCCCATGAACATCCAGGGAAAGATCGCCACAGATTCGTCCGTAAACAACGCGGCCGAACATGTCGATGTCATCGTCGTCGGAGCCGGCATTTCCGGCATCGGCGCCGCCTATCATCTCACCAAGCAAAATCCGGACATGCGGTTTCTCGTTCTGGAAACGCAGGACAGTTTCGGCGGCACGTGGCACACCCATCGCTATCCCGGCATCCGCTCCGACAGCGATCTGCATACGTTCGGCTATCGTTTCAAACCCTGGACCTCGGCGCCCATCGCCACCGCTGCGGAAATCCTTCGCTATATGGGTGACGTGATCGCCGAGAACGGCCTCGGCGCGCAGATCCGCTACCGGCACAAGATCCTGTCGGCCAACTGGTCGAATGACGACAAGCTCTGGACGCTCACCGTCATTCGGCACGACACTGGCGAGACGCTGTTCTTCACCGCGCGCTTTCTCTGGATGTGCCAGGGCTATTACAACCACAATCAGGGCTACACGCCGCAATGGCCGGACATGGACCGGTTCAAGGGCCGCATGGTGCATCCGCAGACCTGGCCGGAGGATCTCGACCTCACTGGCAAGAAGGTGGTGGTGATCGGCTCCGGCGCCACGGCAGCAACCTTGGTACCCGCCATCGCCGACAAGTGTGCGGCGGTGACTATGCTACAGCGGTCACCGACCTTCTTTATCACCGGCCGCAATGCCAATGCGCTCGCGGAGACGCTACGCGAGCTCGATGTCGACGAGGAATGGGTCCACGAGATCGTCCGCCGAAAGATCCTGTTCGATCAGCAGGCTTTCACCAAGCGCACCAATAGCGAACCCGACGTCGTGAAGGAGGAATTGCTGAAGGGCGTGCAGGCCTATCTCGGCAAGGACTACGACATCGCCACGCATTTCACGCCGCGTTATCGGCCTTGGCGCCAGCGCATCGCCTTCATCCCCGATGGTGACCTGTTCCAGAGCATCAAGGCCGGCAAGGCCACCGTCGTCACCGACGAAATCGACACCTTTACGGAGCACGGCATCACGCTGACATCGGGCAAGACGATCGATGCCGACGTGGTCGTCACCGCCACTGGCTTCGACCTCAATGTGCTCGGCGATATCGCTTTCTCCATCGACCATGCGCCGCTGAATTTCTCGGATACCGTGACCTATCGCGGGATGATGTTCACCGGTGTGCCCAATATGGTTTGGATCTTCGGCTATCTGCGCGCCAGTTGGACACTGCGCGTCGACCTCGTCGCCGATTTCGTCTGCGGCCTGCTGAAACATATGGACGAGACTGGTGCCACGACAGTGACACCGATGCTGCGGCCGGAAGACAGCGACATGCCGCTGCTGCCCTGGATCGATCCCGAGGACTTCAACCCGGGCTATATCATGCGCGGCATGCACCTGTTGCCGAAACGCGGCGACAAACAGGAGTGGCAGCACAACCAGAACTACTGGAGCGACAAGGACGTGTTTCCAGCCATCGATTACAACGATCCGATCTTCACGTACGAATAGCTCAAATACGAATAGCTCAAACGCGGGCAGCACCGCCCGCATTTGTTCCCTGCTTCCCCGAATGTGATTGGCAATCACGAAACCGTTTGACGGTTCTGATGTTACTGCAGGGCGGTCATTCGGCGCCTATGTTGAGGCGCTGAGCGCACAGCCTCATCGCCCCGCTTCCCCGGCGGAGAACCATTCTCGGATATCGGAGCCCCCACATGTCGAAGACAGTCGCTGACGATCTGGTTCGCGTGCTTGAACAGGTGGGGGTGAAACAGATCTTCGGGCTGATCGCCGACTCGCTCAATCCGCTGGCGGATTCGGTCCGGCGCAGCAGCATCGAATGGGTCGGCGTGCGCCATGAGGAAGGCGCAGCACTGGCTGCGGCGGGACAGGCCAAGCTCACCGGCCGGCTCGGCGTCTGTGCCGGCTCCACCGGGCCCGGCAGCACGCATCTGGTGGCAGGGCTCTATGAGGCCGCGCGCGACCACGCACCTGTGCTGGCCCTCTCGGGCGAAATGGCGCGGGCAATGAAGGGCGTCGATTTCTTCCAGACCACCGAGCCAGATTTACTGTTTCGCGACGTGTCGCTCTACACCCAAACCATCACCACCGCGACGCAAGCGCCCGGCGTGATCCACCAGGCGATTTCCGCAGCCTATGCAGGTCCCGGCGTCGCACATCTGACGCTGCCGGTAGACGTGCTCTCGTCCAAGGCCGAAGGCGCGACCGCGAGCATTGCCACGCTACAACCGCGCGGCGAGATTCTGCCGAATGATGCCGCCGTGCAGGAAGCAGCACGCCGCATCGACGCCGCAGACAGCATCGTCATCATGTGCGGCCACGGCGCGCTCGGCACCGCCGACCTGTTGCGCGCACTGAGCGACAAGCTGAAAGCGCCGCTGGTGCATTCGGTGCGCGGCAAGGAAATCATGGCGTTCGAAGACCCACGCTGGATGGGCGGGATCGGCATGATCGGCACCAAGGCCGTCTACAATGCCGTGCATGATTGCGACCTGCTGGTGATGGTCGGCACCGACTATCCCTATTCGAACTTCCTGCCGAAGAAGGGCAACGTGATCCAGATCGACATACGCGCCGAAGCATTGGGTCGGCGCACGCCGACGTCGCTCGGCGTGATCGGCTCGGCGCGGCCGGCGCTGAAGATGCTGCTGGACAAGGTGCAGACCAAGACCGACGGCAAGTTCTTCGAGACGACCAGCCACGCCCGCAAGAAGTGGGACGAGATGCTCGACAAGCAGGCCGATCCTGCCCGCAGCAAGGACAAGATCCACCCACAGGCCGTCGCGCGCGTCGTCAGCGATCTGGCACGGCCCGATGCGATCTTCGTATTCGACACGGGTCTGAACACGCTGTGGTCGGCCAACTGGATCCGCCAGAACGGCACCCAGCGCATCATCGGCTCGTTCAATAATGCCGCGGTCGGCACCTCCGTCGGCCAGGGCAACGGCGTGCAGATTCTCGATCGCATCAAGCAAGTGATCGTGCTCACCGGCGACGGCGGCTTCAACATGCTGATGGGCGAGTTCATGACCGCCGTGCAGCACAAGCTGCCCATCAAGGTTATCGTCTATAACAACTCCGCCCTCGGCCTGATCACGCTGGAAGCCGAAAGCATCGGCCTCGCCCCCTTCCGCGAAGCCATCGAATTCCCCAATCCCGATTTCGCCGCACTGGCGCGGGCCTGCGGTGCACAGGGCTTTACAGTCGAGCAGCCCGGCGATCTGAAGAAGGCCATCGCCGACGCGCTCGCCTGCGACGGCCCTGCCATTGTCGATTGCGTGGTGGCGGCCGATGAGATCCCCAACCTGCCGCATGTGGACGCCGCCATGGTCGGCAATTACGCGCTGGCGAAGATCAAGGAAGCGGTGATGGCCGTCACGGGTTGACGCGCGAACTGTTCGCCAAAACTGCACTTCGGCACGCCAGAATAATTCCAGCCTGCCCAAAGCCGGGGCAAAACACTTCAAACCTCAAGCAGTCCGCAGAAGGAATTTCCAACACTGGATCCCGCCGTGATCGAGTCCGCCGTCACGCGTATGCTGGCCGACGGCGTCTATCCGGACAGCGTCGATATTTCTGCACCCTCGCTGAAAATCTCCATGGACACCCAGATCGCACTCGGTAATCTCGCGGCCCAGCCGACTATGACAAGTTTGTCGTGAAGAAATACATCGAGCCTGCATTAGCGATGAAGTAAGCTGGCACGAAGTCAACGGCCTCCCTCCCCCAAGCGGCGTCCGCGCGCAGTGGGGGGACAGAAACGACAGCGACATTCAGGGACGACATGACCAATACTATTACTTCCGGCGCCGGCGTCCTCGAACTCCTCCGCCTCTTCAAGGGCAACACTTCTGCGGCAGACCATTATGCGTCCGAGCGGCTCGCACAGGCCAAGGCTGCCGAGCCCATACTGAAGGCCTTCGAGGTCCTCCCCACCGACACCATACGCAAACCGGGGCCACTCTCCGGCATTCCCGTCGCCATCAAGGACATCATCGCCACCACCGACATGGCGACCACCAACGGCTCGGCCGTCTATGCCGATCACGTGCCATCGGCCGATGCCTGGGTGGTCGAACGGCTACGCAATCTCGGCGCCACCATCTTCGGCAAGACCGTCTCCACCGAATTCGCCTGGCGGAATCCTGGCCCGACCACCAATCCATGGAACAGCAGGCACACACCGGGCGGCTCGTCTTCCGGCTCCGCGGCGTCCGTGGCCGCCGGCATCGTGCCACTGGCGCTGGGAACGCAGACATTGGGCTCGATCATCCGTCCCGCCGCCTTCAACGGCGTCGTCGGCTTCAAGCCGAGCTTCGGCGCGATCCCGCGCAGCGGCGCGCATCATCTCAGCCAGTCGCTCGATCACATCGGCTTCTTCGCGCGCAAGGTCGACGACGTGGCCTATGCGCTGTCGCTGATCGCCGGCACCAGTGACAGTGACCCGCATGGCGCGCCTGTACCCGCCTTCGAGATCTCTGTCGAACGCGGCTCGCTACCGCTGCCGTCGCCCCGTCTCGCGATCGTGCGCTTCGCCAAATTCGCCAAGGCGGAGAGCGAGCAGCAGCAGGTGTTCGAGGCCTCCGTCGCACGACTGCGCAGCGCGGGCGCCGTTATCGAAGAACTGGAACTCCCCGAACTGGATCGCAGCAACTGGGATGCGATCAACACCATCCTGGCCGCTGAAGGCGCGGTGATCTTCGGCGATCTTGTCGCGCGCTATCCCGACAAAACCAGTGATCACCTGAAGAAGCTGGTGGAGACCGGCAGCGCCATCAGCGCGGCCGCCTATCTCAAGGCCAAGGCGATGCAGACAAAGCTGCGTGCGGATTTCACCGAGCAGATGACAAACTACGACGCCGTGCTGACACTGCCGGCCTATGGCGAAGCGCCGGAAGGGCTGAGCTATACCGGCGACGCTGAATATTGCGCGCCATGGACGCTGATTGGCGTGCCCGCGCTGTCGTTGCCGGTCGGCTTCGGCAGGAACCATCTGCCGCTCGGCCTGCAGGTGGTTGGAACCTATTTGAACGACCTGCGCACACTGCGTGTTGCAAAATGGATCGAGAGCGCGCTGGCATTTTCGCCGGGATTGCCCGAGATCAAATAGCGAGAAGCCCTCGTCCGATCTCGGGCGAGGGCCTCAGCTCGATGTTTACTTCTTCACGGCACCGTCAGGATGCGTGGGATCGACCCACAGCACCGTCTCAGGCTTCTCCACCGGCTCGATGTCGATATTGATGGCGACCGCTTCGCCGTCACTGCGCACCAGCACGCATTCCAGCACTTCGTCGGCACTGGCATTGATCTCCTGATGCGGCACGTAAGGCGGCACGAAGATGAAATCGCCGGGGCCGGCTTCCGCGGTAAACTGCAGGCGATCGCCCCAGCGCATCCGCGCCTTGCCCTTCACCACATAGATGACGCTTTCAAGATGACCGTGATGATGCGCCCCGGTCTTGGCATCCGGCTGGATCGACACGGTGCCGGCCCACAGCTTCTGCGCACCGACGCGGGCGAAATTGATGGCCGCCGCGCGGTCCATGCCCTTGGTCGAAGGCACGTTGGTATCGAGATTGTCGGCCGGAATGACGCGAATGCCGTCGTGCTTCCAGCGATCCGGATCATGGTCGTGGGAATGATCATGCGCGTGATCGTGTGGATGAGTGTGATCGTGGCCGTGACCGGACATTTCAATGCCTTCTTGGGTTCCGAAGAAATGCTGCCACCGCATGCGGCATCACGCCTCCGGGAGTGAGGAACATTCAATTGAGCTGGCAATTGTCCTTGCGAAGCTCAAGCAGTGCATATCGAGAATGGTCTCGGAACTGCGCCTGCTGAATGACAGGAGTATCTTATGGGTGCCACCGCAGACAAGATCAAGGGAACCGCGAACGAAGCCATCGGCAAGGCCAAGCAGGGCGTCGGTGAAGCCGTCGGCTCCGACCGCCTGCAGGGTGAAGGTCTTATCCAGGAAGGCAAGGGCCATGCGCAAAAGGCCGTGGGCGATGCCAAACAGGCCGCCAAGGATGCCGCTGACAAGGCCTCGGACTTCGCCCACCGCAAACTTTAAGCAATTCCAACCGGCGGAGTTTTGACTCCTCCGTCGGTCGCAGGTGACGCTGCAAAAGAGCCGGCCCCGTAAGGGGCCGGTTCAGACCGCTGACAAAGTCCTCGCCAATGGCGGGGACTTTTGATTCACTGGGTCATGCTTCGCAAACCCTCGCCGCAA
>NZ_JBXAMO010000011.1:0-165508 GCF_058800725.1 Tardiphaga sp. GW822-FHT04G09
CTGCTCCGTGCAAATCACGGAACCCTATGAATCAGCGATTGAACCTCTTGGGAATCCTGAATGTCGATCGGCCCTAGACCGCGCGCTCGGCCAGCTCAGGGGCGACATCCTCGTCTTCGAGCTGTTCGAGGCAGAACCTATCCATTCGAGGCCGCGGGACCACGGGGCATTTCTGCAACCCGGGGTGTCCGGACCACCATGCTTCGACGATCGACCGGATCTGGCCGGGCGCCTCGCTTCACCACGTCTGGTTTCGGGAATTATCACCGATGCCGTAGCCGTAACTGGTCGGCGCCCTCGCATAGGACCCCCTCAGCCGCACCGCCGGAGCGGAGGAAGGCACACTCACGCGGGCCGGAGCATGGACACGCCGTGGCGCGCGACGGGCTGCGCCGATATCGGTGGAGAGCCGGGGATCCCCGATCCAGCGATAGGCCCCGTCGGACGCCGCCGAATTCTCCACCATGGAGGCCAGCATCACGAAAGCCACGGACGCGGCTACCACGAGCCGCCTGGCCGATTTCACCATCATCATGCGCGCAGACATTTGAGCGATCCCTTCATAGTGGTTGAGGTAGCGAGATATCTTCAGGAGCGGCCGTATGAACTATTCATCAAAGGCAGAGACGATCGTGCAAGCGTTCGCGGCGGCGTTTCCGGATACTCCTGAGGAGCATCACTGCTGTCCCGCGAGTTCGGATGTCATCACGTTGTTGCGCCGCCAGGCATTGGGGCTGGCTCCGGTCGCGCGGCGAAACTGGCGGCACAGGTGCGCCTGATCGGAGAAGCCGCAATCGATGGCTATCTCGCAGAGCGATTTGCCGCTGGATTTCATCAGCTCCATCGCGCGTGTCAACCGGCGGGAGACGATATAGGCATGGGGAGACTGGCCAAATGTGGTCTTGAACGCATTCGAGAAGTAACCGCAGCTCAGGCGAGCGATACGCGCGAGATCCGATACCTGGATCGCTTCATCCAGATTTGCATCAATGTGGCGCTTGATACGATCGGTCTGCCAGCGCGCGAGGCCGCCCCGGGCGGGGCTGACGGGCGACGGCTGGACCGGGGCTTCGAGCAGCGAAGCGGCCTGTTCGATGCATCTAAGAGCCGCACCGACATCCGATCCGATGGCCTGCCGCGCATCTAGCAGGAGTTGCGCGACCGTCGTAGAACTTGCGTCAGACAATACGCCGACGAACGTGTCAAAACTCCTGGGCTGTGAATCGAGCAGCATATCGGTCTCTCCTTCTGGTGGTGAACGCCATCAACATCGCGATGACTTCGACAATCCGAAGGTGGAAGATTCCGGCCGCATGGACCATTCTACGAGAATAGAGATTCAGGAAACAAAGGTAATCCCACCATATACCAAGGTTTACCGAGGCAGGATGATGCCACCGAGGTCGACGATTTTCCAATCCCCTGCAGAAGGCGGGACCTGCCTCTTGTTTTGCGACTCAAATGACCAATTCTGATCGGGAGCGACGACCCTCACAGCTCCCCATGGCCGTTGCGGCAGCCATCCTGGCCGCAGGCATTTTTGCGTTCGACGCCTTCAGCACATTCGAGATCGCCGTCGCGGCGCTTTATATCGTCGTGCTGCTGATGGCGCTCCGTTTCACCAATGTCACGGGCATCATTCTGATTGCGTTGGGCTGCATCGGCTTGACGCTCCTCGGCTACCTGATCGGCCACGTCAATGCCCCCAATGAGGGAGCGATGCTGCGCGGCATCGTGAGTGTTCTCGCCATTGCTATAGCCGCGGTGCTCTGCGTCCAGATCAGGACGTCGGATGCAAGGCTCCGGCAGAGCGAAGAGCGTTATCGCAACATCTTTCAGAGCACGAGTGTCGCTATCTGGGAGCAGGATTTCACGGAGGCTGCCAATGCCTGCGCGCCGATCCTGCAACAAGGCCTGCCCCGACTTCGGGACTATCTCATGGCCAATGAGGACTTCCTCAAGCATTGCCTGTTTCTGGTGCGGACCATCGACGCGAATGACGCCGCGAAGCAATTGATCGGCGATCTTGGCCAGAAGAACGTTCAGCAGTCCTGGGATGCTGCACTTGAGCCGGAGACTTTGGTCGCCTTTCGCGAAATCCTGCTCGCATACCTTGCGGGAGAAAGCTCTTTCACGATTGAAGCGACCATCCGTGCCGTCAACGGCGAATTGCGCACCACCATCGTCACCGCAACCTTCCCGAGCGATCGCTCTCGCTCCGTCCTGATCAATTCGCTCGATGTCACTGCCAAGATCGCAGCCGAGCAGGCACTCCAGCAGAGCATCGCAGAACTCACCCGCGTCTCGCGCATCGCCACATTGGGCGCTCTGACCGCGTCGATCGGCCATGAGGTCAATCAGCCTCTCGCCGCGGTGGTGACCAATGCGGAGGCGGCCTTGCGCTGGTTATCGCGGGAGCGGCCCGATCTCGGCGAAACCACGACATGCCTCAAGGAAGTGGTGCAGGAGGGGCGAAGGGCCGGCGATATCATTCACCGGCTGAGGTCTCTCCCGTAAAGGGCGAACTGGCGCGCGGTCCGGTCGATATCAATGCGATCATCACGCAGGTACTGGCGATGGTCCAGCGCGATCTGGCGCAACATCAGATTGCCGCGGCCCTCGATCTGACACCCGATCTGCCCACCATCGCCGGCGACGAGGTGCAGCTTCAGCAGGTGCTGATGAATCTCGTCAGCAACGCCGTGCACGCCATGAAGGCGAGTGCGACGAAGGAGCTGAGGGTGCGATCGACACGCGACGCGACACAGGGAATTCTCGTCACTGTGCGCGATTCAGGATCAGGTATCCCGGACGACCATGTGCAGCGCCTGTTCGCGCCGTTCTTCACGACAAAGGCCGAGGGGATGGGCATCGGTCTCTCGATCTCCCGGTCCATTATCGAGTCGCATCACGGGCGCATCTGGGCGGAGCGAAACGAGGATGGTGGAAGCACCTTTCATTTCATGATACCGACAGCCACCGCAGAGGGACCTGGCAACCTTGGCTAACGACGCAGAAGCACCTTTGGTCGTCATCGTCGACGACGAAGCCGCCATCCGCACTGCGGTCGGCAGTCTGCTGCGTTCGGTTGGTTATGATGTCAGTTTCGCCTCCTCGGCCGCCGAGCTGCTCGACAGCGATATTCTCACCAAGGCCAGCTGCCTCGTCCTTGACATCCGGCTGCCCATCGTCAGCGGCCTCGATTTCCAGAAGCGCCTCGCCGATCTCGGCAGCAATACACCCATCGTATTCATGACCGGCCATGCCGATGTGCCGATGACGGTCCGCGCCATGAAGGCCGGCGCCGTCGACTTTCTGGCCAAGCCGTTTCGCGATCAGGAAATGCTCGATGCCGTCGCCGGCGCCGTTGAGCGCGACCGCAAGGCGCGGCAGGAGCGCGACGGGCTGGCCGGTATCAAGGAACGGTTCGGCACATTAAGCGCACGCGAACGCGAGGTGATGGAATTTGCCACCGCGGGGCTACTGAACAAGCAGATCGCCGCCAGGCTGAACCTCAGCGAAATTACGGTTAAGATTCATCGCGGCAAGGTGATGAAGAAGATGGATGCGAAATCCTTCGCCTCTCTGGTGCGCATGGCTGAGGCCATCGGCATGAAACCGGCTCCCGGTACCTCGCGATAAACCTCAGTATGATTTCGCTGCACGGCAATATTTGACAGTATCCCAGGCGAAACGGCTCAACACTGGGGTCGCTGTCAAAGCCGCCGTGTGGAGATTGCGTTGAACGCTGAACATGCCATTGCCATCATCGACGATTCCTCGTCGGTTCGCCGCGCGCTTGAAAGCCTGCTGCGATCGCTGGGCTTCGCTGTCCTCAGCTTCGAATCCGCCGAGGCGTTTCTGACATCGCCGGCGGCCCTCGATACGTCATGCGTGGTGACCGACGTGGAAATGCCGGGCCTGACAGGCATCGACCTCTATGAGCGCATGCGCTCGGACAACAACGAAACGCCGGTCATCTTCATCACAGCCAATTCCGAGCAGAAAGTGCGTCAGCGGCTGGGCAACACACCCTGTGTCCTCAATAAGCCGTTTGAAGTTGACGAACTCGCGGACTGCATCAACCAGGCTATCGCAGCGCCATAGCCGCCGGCACCCGCCCCGATCATCCGGGCGCCGATCCCCCATGAATGACGGGCTCGCATGCCCTGCACGCCGTCACGCAGCGGTTTTAACCCGCGTGGGTGTCGGATAGTGTGCGCGCACTTGCATGGGGGAAAGACATGAGCTTGTCCGGAATATTTGCGCGCGTCGTCGCGGTGATCGGTGGCGCGGCGCTGCAGTGGCGTCGTCTACAGGGCAACGTGCACGCGCCCGCCTGGGGCAGCGCGCCGGTGGTGCCGGAGGCAAAGCCGCAAGGCGCCATCCCCACATTAAAGATGCCGACGGCCCAGGGCTGGGCCGAGGGACAGAAGCCCGTGGTCGCCCCCGGGCTCAAGGTCAACGCCTTTGCGACCGGCCTGAAACATCCGCGCTGGATCAACGTGCTGCCCAATGGCGACGTTCTCATCGCGGAGGCGACGCAGGTTGCAGGCCCGGTGCGCAACATGTTCGGCTATGCGATGCAGGCTACGATGCGCCGGGCCGCCGCGCTTGGCGTCAGCGCCAACCGCATCACGCTGCTGCGCGACCGGGACGGCGACGGTGTCGCCGAGATCAGCCAGACCTTCATGGAGGGACTGAACCAGCCGTTCGGCATGGCCCTGCTGAATGACACCTTCTATGTCGGTAATGTCGATGGCGTCGTGGTCTTCCCCTATGTGGCGGGCGCAGACAGCATCACCGCCCCGGGCAAGAAACTCACCAATTTCAAATCCGGCGGCCATTGGACGCGGAGCATCCTGCCGAGCCCGGATGGTAGCAAGCTCTATATCGGCGTTGGCTCGCTGAGCAATATCGCCGAGAGCGGCATGGAAGCCGAAGAAGGCCGCGCGGCTGTCTATGAACTCGATATCGCTACTGGCAAGAGCCGCATCTTCGGCGCCGGATTGCGCAATCCGGTTGGTCTCGCATGGGAGCCTACGACCGGTTCGCTCTGGACCGTGGTCAATGAGCGCGACGGCCTCGGCGACGAGACGCCGCCGGACTACCTGACCTCGGTGCGCGACGGCGGCTTCTATGGCTGGCCCTATTGCTACTGGGGCAAGACGGTCGATGACCGCGTCCCGCAGGATCCGGCGCTGGTGGCCACCGCGATTACGCCCGACTATGCACTGGGCGGGCATACTGCGTCGCTCGGCCTGTGCTGGCTGCCGGCCAGCACGCTGCCGGGCTTTCCAGACGGCATGGTCATCGGCCAGCACGGCTCATGGAATCGCAGCACGCTGAGCGGCTACAAGGTCGTCTTCATCCCGTTCGTGAACGGCAAGCCATCCGGGCCGCCGCGGGATATCCTGTCGGGCTTCCTCGCACCCGACGAAAAGGCGTCCTACGGACGCCCGGTCGGTGTCACGCTCACCTCCGACGGCGCATTGCTGGTGGCCGACGATGTGGGCGATGTGATCTGGCGTGTAACGGGTGCGGCCTGAGGGCCGCGGAATAATCCGGCAGGCTCGTGGAGCACGCGTTAGTCGCGTGCTCCACGCTCCGACCTACTTCATTGTTGGCATCACGAATTCCGGCCCCTGCGCAATGCTTGTCGGCCAGCGACTGGTGACCGTCTTGAGCCGGGTATAGAAGCGAACGCCTTCGGGGCCGTGCATCGAATGGTCACCGAACAGCGAGGCCTTCCAACCACCGAAAGAGTGGAAAGCAACCGGCACCGGAATCGGCACGTTGATGCCTACCATGCCGACGCGGATGCGATGAGCGAACTCACGCGCGATGTCGCCGTTCTGGGTGAAGATAGCGGTGCCATTGCCGTATTCGTTGTCATTGATCATGCGCGCTGCCGTCGCGTAGTCCGGCGTACGCACCACCGCGAGCACAGGCCCGAAGATCTCTTCCTTGTAGATCTTCATGTCCGGCGTCACGTGATCGAAAAGCGATCCGCCAATGAAATAACCGCCCTCGTTGGAGCGGAATTCGCGGCCGTCGACGATCAGCTTGGCGCCCTGTTCGACTCCGGAATCGACATAGCCGCGCACCTTGTCGAGATGCTGCTGGGTCACCAGCGGACCCATTTCGGACTCGGCGTTGAAGCCTGAACCAACCTTCAGCGCGCGAATCTTCGGCTCCAGCTTGGAGATCAAGGCATCCGCCGTCTTCTCGCCGACCGGCACCGCGACCGAGATCGCCATGCAGCGTTCGCCGGCCGAGCCATAGGCAGCGCCCATCAACGCATCGACGGCCTGATCGATGTCGGCATCGGGCATCACCACCATGTGGTTCTTGGCGCCGCCGAGCGCCTGGCAGCGCTTGCCGGTGGTGGTCGCGGTCGAATAGATGTAGCGCGCGATCGGAGTCGATCCGACGAAGCTGATTGCCGCAACGTCGGGATGATGCAGCAGCGCATCGACGGCTTCCTTGTCGCCATGCACGACGTTGAACACGCCGGCCGGCAGACCGGCTTCGGCCAGCCATTCGGCAATCAGAAGCGACGCCGAAGGATCACGCTCCGAGGGCTTCAGCACGAAGGTGTTGCCGCAGGCCAGCGCCACCGGGAACATCCACATCGGCACCATGACCGGGAAATTGAACGGCGTGATGCCCGCGACCACGCCCAGCGCCTGTCGTACGCCATAGCTGTCGACACGCGTGCCAACATTCTCGCTGACTTCGCCCTTGAGCAACTGCGGCGCACCGACGGCGAATTCGACGACTTCGAGGCCGCGCTGGATCTCGCCCTTGGCGTCCGACAGCGTCTTGCCGTGTTCGGAGGTGATCACCGCGGCCAGATCGTCGATGCGATCTTCGCAGATACGCAGGAACTTATTGAGAATGCGGGCACGGCGCAGCGAGGGCGTATCGGCCCAGCTTTCGGCAACCGCGAGCGCGGCAGCAACCGCGGCACCCACTTCGGACGTGCTGGCAAGACCCACCTGAGCCGTCTGCTCACCGGTGGCAGGGTTGAAAACAGGCGACGTCCGGCCGCTGCGACCTGCCACCTGCTGTCCGCCGATATAGTGCTTGATTTCCGAAGCCATCGAACTCTCCTTTGATGCTCCGGCGGTCTTGCGCCGCTTCCCCCGCCCGGACAACGCGAAGTATTGCGGCTTCGATGTGCAGCAAATAAAGTCCCGCGATGGATTGGGACAAAGTTCGGATTTTCCTGGAAGTCGCCCGTACCGGCCAGATTCTCGGCGCCGCCAAACGGCTAAAACTCAACCATGCAACAGTGGCGCGCCAGCTCACCGCTCTCGAGAAAGACCTCAAGACAAAGCTCCTGAACCGGCAGACGACCGGGTCTTCGCTGACACCATCAGGGGTTGCGCTTCTTGCAGCGGCAGAGCGCGCGGAATCCGAACTGCTCCGGGTCGGTTCGCAGCTTACCTCGGCCGCCGACAAGGTTGCGGGCACGGTGCGGATTGGCGCACCGGATGGGCTCGGCAACTACTTTCTGGCAGATAAGCTGGGAGGCTTTGCGGCCGCCAATCCGGATCTCATCGTCCAGCTTGTGGCGCTACCGCGCACCTTCTCGCTCGCCAAGCGCGAGGCCGATATCGTGGTGACGCTGGAACGTCCCGATGAAGGCAAGCTGATCTGCACGAAGCTCACCGATTACACGCTGAGCGTCTACGCGTCGGAGGACTATCTGGCCCGATCGACGCCGATCCGCGAGCCCGGCGATCTCGCCGACCACCTGCTGATCACCTATATCTACGACATCATCTACAGCCGCGCCCTCGACTATGCGTCGACCTTCAGCGAACTGATCACACGACGTTTCGAGTGCGGCAGCGTGGTCGGCCAGCTCGAGGCCGTTCGCGCCGGCCATGGCGTCGGCATCCTGCACGATTACGCCGCGCAGCTTTATCCCGGGCTGAAGCGTATCCTGCCGGCCAGCCGCTTCACACGCAGCTACTGGCTCGTCTCGCATCCCGACACGCATGACACCAGCAGAGTCCGGGAGATCCGCCGCTATATCGTCGCCAGGGTGCGCGAAGCGCGCAACCAGTTCATCGTGCAGTAGCGGTCGTTGCGCTCAGCTCGCGGAAACGACTACGCCGAATTTGGTGAAGAACTCGCCGGCCAGCTTCTTGGCGGTGGAGTCGATCAGACGCCCCCCGAGCTGCGCCAGCTTGCCACCGATCTGGGAATCCACCTCGTAATGCAGGATCGTCTCGTTATCGCTGACCGCTTCGAGCCTGATCGCCGCGCCGCCTTTGGCGAAGCCGGCCACGCCGCCGGATCCCTCGCCGGTGATCTTGTATCCGTTCGGCGGATCGAGATCGCTCAACGTGACCTTGCCGCCGAATGTCGCCTTCACGGGCCCGACCTTGATCACAACCGTCGCCGTCATCTCGGTCGACGAAGTCATGTCCAGCACCTGACAGCCGGGAATGCACTGCTTCAGCACCTCCGGATCGTTGAGTGCGGCCCAGACCTTGTCGCGTGAAGCCGGGACGGTCTGGCTGTCTTTCATCTGCATGGAATCACCTGTCTGCAAGCATGCGCGTCACACCGCGCAATAACGTTCCTGGATTTCCTTGTCGGCGAGCAATGCAGCCGAGCTGCTTTCATAAACGACCTCGCCCTGATCCATGATGATCGCGCGATCGGCGAGGCGCAGCGCCCATTCGACATTCTGCTCGACCAGCAGCAGCGTGACGCCCTGATCGCGCAGCTTGCGGAACAGCACGCCCATCTCCTCGACCAGTACCGGCATGATGCCTTCCGATGGCTCGTCGAGCAGGATCATCTTCGGCTTGGCGATGGTCGCGCGGGCGATGGCCAGCATCTGCTGCTCGCCGCCCGACATGGTGACACCTTCCTGGTCGAGACGTTCCTTGAGACGCGGAAAGCTCTCGGCGATTTCCTCGATGGCTTCGCGTTCATCGATCTTGCCCGCGCTGGCGACGAGGCCGAGCTGCAGATTCTCGCGCACGGTGAGCCCCGGAATGATCCGGCGCTCTTCGGGCACGTAAGCGAGGCCGAGCCGGAACCGGTCATGCGCCTTCATCGACACCAGATCGTGGCCGTCGAAAGTGATGCTACCGGTGGTCTTCGACATCAGCCCCATGACCGAACGGATCGTAGTGGTCTTGCCGGCACCGTTGCGGCCAACGAGCGCCACGACCTCGCCCTGCGCCACCGAGATCGAGACCCCGTGCAGCGTATGGCTGGCGCCGTACCAGGCGTTCAGGTCTTTGGTTTCAAGCATAGCCATCGTTCTGTCCCAGATAGACGCGACGGACCTCGGGGTCCGTCTGAATGTCACGCGGTGAGCCGTCCGCAATCAGCCGGCCGTGATGCAGCACCAGGATGCGGTCACTGAGGCCGAGAATCATCTTCATCTTGTGTTCGACCAGCAGGATGGTGCGCTCCGCTGCCAGCTTCTCCAGCAGCGCCACCATTTCCTTGGTTTCTTCCGGCCCCATGCCCGCGGTCGGCTCGTCCAGCAACAACACTTCCGGATTGGAGATCAGCGCGATGGCGATTTCCAGCGCACGCTGCTGACCATGCGCCAGAAACTTCGCGGTCTCGTCACGCTTGGCGACCAGACCCACGGCATCGAGCGCGGCATCGGCCCTGGCATCCAGCTCGGTGAACTTGTTGCGGTTGGTCCAGATATTGTAGCGCGAGCGGCTGGCTTGTGCCGCGACGCGGACATTCTCGTGGACGCTCAGATCCGGAAAAATGTTGGTGATCTGGTAAGAGCGCGCGATGCCCCGATGCACGAATTCATGCTGCTTCGTGCCCTTGAGGTCCGCGCCCTTGAAGCGGATCGATCCGCTGGAGGGCGTCAGCACGCCCGACAGCACGTTGAAGAACGTGCTCTTGCCGGCGCCGTTGGGGCCGATGATGGAGGTGACGCGACCAGGCCGGAACTCCGTCGTCACGCCTTGCAGCGCGACGAAGCCACCGAACCTCACTCCGATATCGTTGACGGCGAGAAGCGGCGCGTTCATCGCATGACCCTTGTGAGAAATGTGCCCCAGATGCCCTTGGGCAGAAACAGCACGAACAGCACGAAGATGGATCCGACGATGATCTGCCAGTGCGACGTCCACAGCGAGAACACGTCTTCCATCACCAGGAAAACCAGTGCGCCAATGAACGGGCCGAAGAAGCTGCTGGCGCCGCCGAGCAGCGTCATCATCACGATCATGCCGGATGACAGATAGTGCAGTGAGTCCAGCGGCACGAAGGCCAGATGCAGCGCCGACATGGTGCCGCCCAGCGCGCAGATCGTGCCCGACAGGGTGAATGACAACAGCTTGGTGCGCTCGACATTGTAACCGCAGGTCCGGGCGCGCCGCTCGTTCTCGCGGATCGCCTCGATGGCTGCGCCGAAGGGTGAATTGAGAATGCGCGAGACCAGCCATAGCGCCAGCGCCGCGAACACCATCAACACATAGTATTTGTTGACCGGATCGAGGAAATTGATCTCGAATCCGAACAGGTTGATCTTGTTGACGGTGAAACCGCGCAATCCGTTCTCGCCACCTGTCCAGGACGGCGTCTGGAGCGCCACGTAATAAACGAGCTGCGCGAGAGCGAGCGTGACCATCGAGAAGTAGATGCCGCGCGTGCGCGTGGATAGCGCGCCCATGATGAAGGCCAGCAGTGCGCCGCCAATAACGCCCATCAGCACGGCGAGATACCACGGCACGCCGAACTGACCGATGGCGATGCCGGTGATGTAGGCTCCGGTGCCGACAAATGCCGCATGGCCGAATGACAGCAGGCCGGTATAACCGAACAGCAGATTGTAGCCGACGGCCACAACGCCATAGATCAGCACATTGACCGCCAGCGCCTTGGACGGCAGCAGCCAGGGTAACAGACAGAGTGCGAGGATCGACAAGGGAACACGATATTTGGTCATGAGCGATTTGAAGCGCACAGACCTACGCATGCTTGCAGAAGGGGGAACGGCCAGCGCCGGAGATGTCATGGTCCGCTCCGTTATGCGAGTTTGCCGAACAGGCCTTGCGGCCGGATCAGAAGAACAATGGCCATCAGCGCGAACATCACGATGGTCGCCATTTCAGGCGCGAACAGCGCCGTCATGCTGATCACGACGCCGACCAGGAGACCGGCGACGATCGAGCCGAGCAGCGAGCCGAGACCACCGATCACCGTCACGACGAAAGCTTCGGCCAGCACCAGTGCGCCCATCTCCGGATTGACTGACCGCATCGGCCCGGACAGCACGCCACCCAGCGAGGCCAGTCCAACGCCGAGACCGAACACCAGAAGCCAGACCTTGCTGATGTCGACCCCAAGCACCTTCATCATGGTCGGATCGCGCGCGCCGGCGCGCACGATCAGGCCGAACTTGGTCTTCTCGAGCCCGAGCCACAGCAGCACGACGACCAGGAACACGACACCGACGACGAAGATGCGATAGATCGGAAAGAATCCGACGCCGAGATCGACGACGCCGGTCAGTGACGACGGCGTCGGGAACGGAATGCCGTCGCTGCCGAATACGATCCGCACGCCTTCCACCAGCACATAGCTCAGGCCGAAGGTCAGCAGCAACGGGTCGTCGATCGAGCGTCCATAGAGCGGACGTATCAACACATATTCGATCAGCATCCCGAACGCACCGATCATGATCGGTGCGACAATCAGCCCCCACCAGAAGCTCCCGGTGAGCGAGGCGACCCAAAGCCCGGCATAGGCGCCGACCATGAACAATGCGCCATGCGCGAAATTCACCACGCCCAGCATGCCGAAGATGATCGACAGGCCGAGCGCGGTGATCACGAGGATCGCACCGAGGGCAACTCCAGAGAAGAGCTGCATCAGGATGAGTTCTGTATCCATGGGAAGGCGCGTACTTTCGTTTAGGCCGGGAAGCCGAGTTCGGTGCAGCTGCGCAGCACGTCTTCGGATGGTGCGTCATTGGCGAGGATGCTGAACAGGTCGCTGTCGCTCTTCATGTCGGCCTTTTTCTTCGACTCGAGCACGAGCACCGACTGTACCGACTGGTGATCGCACTTCCGGTAATATTGCGGACCCTTGGCGACGTCATATTTCAAGGCTTCCAGCGCCGCGATCACCTTGTCGGTATCGGTGCCGCCGGCCACCTGCATCGCCTGCAGCAGCGACGAGACGCCGGTGTAGCCGTAAGCGCCGTAGTCGGTCGGAATCGCGCCGCCATTGGCCGCACGATAAGCATCGTTGAACGCCTTGGCGCTCGGCAACTGGCTCTCGAGGCCCCAATAGTAGTTTGAACCGCCAACGACGCCTTCGAACACTTCCGGGCTGACTGCCAGACGCTGATTGTGCAGCAGCACCGGGACGACGATTCTGGACTGCTGCTTGAGGCCGAAATCCACCGCCTGCTTGATGGAATTGGCCTGGTCGCGGCCGAAATTGCTGATGCACAGCACGTCGGCACGCATCGAACGCAGGCGCGGCATGAAGGTCGAGTAATCGGCCGCACCGAACGGGTGCATGATCTCGCCGACGGTCTCGGCGCCAATTGCGGCCTGTGCGCGTTTGAAGCCGCGCAGCATTTCATGGCCATAGGCATAGTCGGCTACGAGATGCGCGACCTTGGTGCCCTTCTTGAAGGCGTGACGCGCCACCGCGCCAGCGGTCATCGTCGGGTTAAGCGCCTCATGGAACGTATATTTGCTGAAGTCCTTCACCTCATTGATGGTGTCGGACTGGCTGATCGAGACGTAGAGCACGCCGCGCGCGCGGGTGACTTCATTGACGGCGAGCTGCACCGCGCTGGACAGCGATCCGACGATCGCATGCACCTTGTCCTTCTCGATCAGTTCGAGCGTGCGCGTCGCCGCCTCGCCGCCATTGAGCTTGTCGTCGCGCACCAGCAGTTCGACCTTGCGGCCATGGACGCCGCCCTTGTCGTTGAACTGCTTCACTGCGAGTTCGGCGCTCTTGACCTGATCCTTGGCCTCAGCCGCGAACGGGCCGGTCAGCGGCGTCGGAAAGCCGATGCGGATCGTGTCGTCAGCCGCGCGTGCGATCCACGGCATAGCGACGACGCTCGCGCCGGTGCCGAGTGCAGCCAGCACGTGACGACGGGAGATGTGATTGCGCGTGGTGCCTCGAATATCCTTCGTCATGATGTCCTCCGTTTGATTTCTTTTATGGGTCAGATGTGTCCAAGCGCCTTGAGTATTCGTGCAGGTGTCATCGGCACCTGCGCGACCGTGCCTCCGAATGGCTTCATCGCATCATTCATCGCATTAAGCGCTGCTGCTGATGCCGCAGCCGTCCCCGCCTCGCCGACACCCTTGGCGCCGAGCTGGGTGTCCAGGGTCGGCGTCTCCACATGGCCGATTTCGATATCGGGCATCTCCACCGCCATAGGCACGAGATAATCGGCAAGCGAGCCATTGGTGAGCTGGCCGTTGTCTCCGTAGACGCATTCCTCGAAGAAGGCCGCGCCAAGGCCCTGCACGACGCCACCGCGGATCTGCTCGTCGACCAGCAGCGGATTGATCACCCGACCGCAATCCTCGACCACCCATAGCTTGAGTATCTTGACCAGGCCTGTCTCGACATCGAGTTCGAGATGGCAGGCCTGAACGCCATTGGTGAATGCGAACGGATAGCCCTGCGGCGCATAATGATGCGCGACCGAGAGTTGCGCCTGGGTGCCGGACGGCAGTGTGTCCGAGCGGAAATAGGCGATGCGCGCGATCTCGGAGAGTTCAATACGCTGCAGGGCGGTCGCGGCATCCACGATCCAGCCGCCCTGGATGTCGAGATTGTCCGATTCGTCTTGCAGGATGGCCGCGGCCACCGCCAGCACATTGGCCTTCAGCTTCCTGGCCGCCTGCAACGCCGTTTCACCGCCGATACCGGCGCCACGGCAGGCGTAGGTCGCGCCACCATGCGGAGTGGTGTCCGTATCACCTGTCATCACCTTGATGCGATTGCGATCGACGCCGAGATGTTCGGCAACGATTTGCCCGATGATGGTTTCGGTACCCTGCCCGAGTTCGGTCACTGAAATCGAGCAATGAACATCCCCGGACGGCGTGACCTTGATGATGGCGCCGTCCTGCGACGAGATGCGCGCGCCGCCGACGCCATAGAATGCCGGGCCGGGATTGGTGATTTCCACGAAACTCGCAATACCGATACCGCGATGAATGCCTTTGGTTCGCAGCTCGGCCTGTTCGGCGCGCAGCCCGTCGTAGTCCATCATCGCCTTCACCTTGGCGAGGCAGGCGTGATGCGACAGTGCCTCGAACTGATAGCCGGTCGGGGACGTGCAGGGATAGGCATCGTCGGGGATCAAGTTGCGGCTGCGGACGTCGAACACATCCTGCGCCGTCCTGTCGGCGATCAAGTCTACCAGGCGCTCGGTGACGGTGCAGGCCACCGGATGCCCGACGGCCCGGTACTGACTCATCTGCACCTTGTTCTGGAACACCACCTGCAGATCGGCGCGGTAATTCCTGAACGTATAAGGCGCGCCCATCAGGCGGTAGACCTGATTGCCTTCAACGACACTGGTGCGCGGATAGGCGGAGAATGCGCCGATGCCGGTGACATCCTCCACATCCATCGCCAGGATATTGCCATCCGCATCCGCCGCCATGCGGGCACGGACGCGATGATCACGCGCGTGAATGTCGGACACGAAAGATTCGATACGATCGGCAACGTATTTGACGGGACGGCCGAGCATCATGCTGAGCCCGACCACCGCCATGTCCTCATGATACACGTGCAACTTCATGCCGAAGGAGCCGCCAATATCCGGTGCGATCACGCGCACGCGGGATTCGGGGATACCGTAGTGGCGGGCATAGATGTCCTGAAACTGATAAGGTGTCTGCGTGGCATGATGGACCGTCAGCTGCTCCTCACTGGCATCGTAATCGGCGATGATCGCGCGCGGCTCCATGGTCACCGCGGTATGCCGGCCGAAGTGAAATTCTTCTTCCACCACATGGGCTGCGTTGGCGAAGATCTCCTCGACGCCGCCAGTATCGATCTTGCCGTGGAAACAGAGATTGCTGCCCAGTTCCGGGGAAATTACCGGCGCCCCCGGCGCACGTGCGGCATCGATATCGACAATGGCTGGCAGCTCGTCGAATTCGATCGAGACCGCCTCGGCGGCATCCTCGGCCAGCGCGCGCGTATCTGCCACGACCGCAACCACCGCCTGACCGGACCAGACCACCTTGTCGATCGGCAGCGGCAGCTGCGGCGGCGACTTCATGCCCTTGAAGTGATCCATGGCACCGACCCATGGCGTGCAAAGCTTGGCGAGGTCCTCGCCGGTGGCCACCAACCGCACGCCGGGCATCCCGCGCGCGGCCTGCGCATCGATCGAGACGATGCGAGCATGCGCATAAGGGCTGCGCACATAAGCGACATGGAGCATGCGCGGCAGCGTCATGTCGGTGACATAGCGTCCACGGCCGGCCAGCAGCCGCTTGGCATTCGGCCGCGGCACCGAACGGCCGATATAGGAATTCGGACGGTCGAGTGAGGTCAGTGCACTCATGCGCCCCCCTCCTCGTCCTGTACGGCGGAGACGCCCTCGTGGCGCTTGCGCGCGACCATCTCGATCGCATCGACGATCGCTTCATAGCCGGTACAGCGACAATAATTGCCCGACAGCGCGTCGCGAATCTCTTCGCGCGACGGCACGCCGGGCTGCGACAGCAGGCTGTGTGCCGTCATCAGCATTCCGGGCGTACAAAATCCGCATTGCAGCGCATTGCGTTGATGGAACGCCTCCTGCAGATCGGCAATCGCCGCGCGCTCCGACAGGCCCTCGACCGTCTCGATGGTCGAGCCGCTCGCCTGCACCGCAAAGGTCAGACAGGAATGCACGACACGGCCGTCCAGCACGACGAGGCATGCGCCGCAGACGCCCATCTCGCATCCGGTACGAGTGCCGGTGAGCTCCAGTGTCTGTCGCAGAAAATCCGCCAGCGTATTGCGCGGTGCGATGCTGTGAGACACCCGGCTGCCGTTCACCGTCATCGTGACTTTGACGAGATCGCTCATGGCGCTTGCCTCGCGATCTGGCCGAGCAGACGCCCGAGCAGAACGCGCGCAAGATGGCGCTTCATCGCCGGTGGCACGTGCTCGTCTTCCGGGGGATCGATGTCGTCGCCGACGAGCGCCTGCGCCGCAGCGATGGCGGCCTGGTCCAACCGCTTGCCCTTCAGGCTGCCCTCGGCCTGCCGCGCACGGATCGGTGTGCTGCCAACGGAAAAGAACGCAATGCGAATCTCTTCAACCACGTCATCCGCGAATTCCGCCAGAACCCCGCAGCCAACCAGCGCAAAATCGCCGCGGCGGCGCGCAAGCTCGTGAAAGGCCCAGCGATGGCCGGGCTTGACCACCGGCACATGAATGGCAACGAGAAGCTCGCCCGGTTCGATCGCGGTCTGAAACAGATCGACAAAGAAATCATCGGCGGCGACGCGGCGCGTGCCGTCGCGATTGGCGATTTCAAGCTCGGCGCCCAGCGCCAGCGTCATGGCCGGAAATTCGGAGGCCGGATCGGCATGAGAAATACTGCCACCGAGCGTACCCTTATTGCGGATCGCCGGATGCGCCACATGCGGCGCGGCCTCGCTGTAAAGCGGCGCGTGCATGCGAATCAAAGGATCGACCAGCACTTCGCAATGGCGCGTCAACGCACCGATCCGCAACCAGTCGCCCTGCAGTTCAACGCCGCGCAACGTCTCGATATGAGCAATGTCGATCAGCAATTGCGGAGCCTGCAGACGCAAGGCCAGCGCAGGCACGAGACTCTGACCGCCCGCTATATAGCTCGCGTCCTCGCCAGAACCCTCGAATGCCTCCAACGCCTCCATCACCGTGGAGGGCCTGGCATAGCTGAACGCCCGCGCCTTCAAGCCTGAACTCCCGACCGTTTCACCCGCGCCAAATTTTGTGACCATTTGGTCTGAAATCTAGATCACGCGGAATTCCCCCGGTCAACTCAAAATGACCATTTGGTCTCTTTTTCGAATTGGGTTATTCAGAACTCCCGCAAACTGAAGCCAAAATGGCCAAAAAACCCATCAAGTCAGCCAAAAAGCCGCCGCGCCGCAACATGCGGGCGGCCGAGCGCGAGCGATTCATCGTCGATGAGGCCGTGAAATTTTTCGCCGAACAGGGCTTCGGCGGGCAGACGCGCGAACTGGCGAAACGCATGGGCATTACCCATTCGGCGATCTACCGACACTTCCCGAGCAAAGAGGCGTTGATCGAACGCGTCTATGAAGAGATTTACCTGAGCCGCTGGTCGCCCTCGTGGGCTGGCCTGATCCAGGATCGCACGCTATCGCTGCAGGCACGGCTGTCGCGCTTCTATCTGGAGTATGTCGGGCAGGTCTTCGAATACAATTGGGTGAGAATCTTCGTCTTCTCCGGCATGAAGTCGTTCGATATCACCAAGCGCTACCTTCAGATCGTCCGCGAACAAATCATCGAGCCCGCCTGCCGCGAACTTCGTCACGAGTTGAAGCTGCCTTCAAGCGACCAGGTACCGCTATCGGAGCGCGAAGTCGAAATGTTCTGGGGTTTGCACGGCCGCATCTTCTATATGGCCATCCGGCGCTTCGTCTACGACACGCCGACGCCGGAGCGACTAGATGACATCGTCAACGACGCGGTGAGGGTGTTTCTCGACGGCTCAAAACAGCTGATGCCCGAGCTTGTGCAATCGGCATCGTGACGTTTGCGGCCCTGTGCGGCCGCCCTCTTTGGCGATTAGCGCGGTTGTTTCTTGATCTCATCCGAGCGCTTGCGATCCCGATAGGCCTACTTCGGAACCGCGGATTCTCGGAGGCTATTATCGATCGGCCTGCACGACTATCGATCAACACAGCCACGCCGACAGACTGATCAAGTTGATCGAACACATCAAGTACAGTTACGGAGTCTGGCTCTGCCGGAGCATTGATGTAGCTCGGCACGGGTGCGCGCATTTTCTGCCGAAGGCAGTGAAATCGTACCACGCAGGCATTACGGGCTTTCCGGAGCGCTACCCTCGAAGTGAGCACTGCCGCGGCAGAGGAGAGAACCTGCTATCGTTATCGCGAGCACAACTGCCGTAGAGGAAGCCGAAACGCGCATCATCGCGTATCATTTCTCTCGGCGAGTCTTATTAGCGCGTTGTGTAGTTCGCTTACCGATCGGGGCTGTTGAGAAATACCACTGCGAACACGCTATAAATCTTTGCGCACTGCGCTACCGCAGCTCTGATACCTGTCTCCAAGTTTTAGCACAATAAACTCACTGTTTTGCCCATTGCCGCGCCAAACTCCCGCCTCAAACGTAAACAAACGTTAATCCACGGGCGCTTCGATCGAAGCTAATGCAGAACTGTAGTTACGTACCTGCACTTTCTTTTACGAAGTTTCTTGGGGGCTTCGTCAACACAATACAGGGGAACGGTATTGGCAACTTTACACTTCGCTTCCGGCAATAACATCAACGCGCAAGGTACATTCACTCCAGCTCAGGCAGGCTTCAATCTCGCCGACGTTTCGTCGGTCGAGGAAGTGAACGCTTTGCCGGCAGGCGTGAAGGGCCTCGTCTGGCTCGATCAGGGTGATGGTGTCACCCAAAGCTTCATCGACGCTGTGAAACCTTACATCGGTAATCCCAACGTCTACGGTTTCTTCCTCAAGGACGAACCAGATCCCACGGGGCAGTGGAATACCCTCGTGACCGCTGCAAATCTGAAGGCAGAGTCCGACTGGATTCACGCCAACGTACCGGGCGCGAAGACGTTCATTACCATGATGAACATGGGATCTTCAGAGAATCCCAGCTTCGCGAATACCTATACTCCGGAAAACACTCACATCGACCTCTTCGGAATCGATCCGTATCCGGTGCGGTCGGATAGCTCGACAGTCGACTACAGCATGATTGACAAAACTGTCGCTGCCGCCAAAGCCGCCGGAATTCCGGAGGCCAGCATGGTCCCGGTATTTCAGACATTCGGCGGCGGTAACTGGGTCACCGATCAGGGTGGTCACTATGTGATGCCGACCGCCGCGCAGGAACAGCAAATGCTCGACCATTGGGCATCTGTCGTTCCCAATCCGGCTTTCGACTACGCTTATGCCTGGGGATCGCAGAACGGAGACCAGGCGCTCGAAAACTCGCAAGCGCTCCAGAACGTATTTCTGCAGCACAATACGAGCACGACGACGACGGGTTCGACGTCGACGGGTTCGACGACTGGAAGCACGACTCCGGCTGACACGTCGAGCAGCAGCCCGACGACACCGGTCGACACGTCGCATAGCGGCACCTCGACGGGCACGACGTCTTCGAGCGATTCTTCGACGACGCCCACGACCTCCCAGCCAACAACGACGGCGCCGACCACCGATACCAGCAGTTCCGGGCACAACTACCATCACAAGGCTGACTCATCCCAGTCGACAGATGGAAGCACATCGTCCGGATCCGGAGGCGGACACCATCACCACTCGTCAGCCGCAACCGGGTCCGTGAGCGCTGCAGCGGATACCACTTCCAGCAGCGTTACCGACACTGCGTCGGTCGATACGTCTACAACAACAGACTCGACCTCCTCGGCCGACACTTCGACTGTGCCCACGACCTCCCAGCCAACGACAACGACTCCGACCACCGATGTCAGCAGCTCTGGACACAACCACCATCACAAGCTGGACTTCTCCCAGCTGACCGATGGAAGCACGTCATCCGGAGGTGGACACCATCACCACGGATCCGCGGCAACCGCGTCCGTGAACGTTGCAGCGGATACCGCTTCCAGCAGCGTTGTCGACACCTCGACTGCGGCGGCTAGCACCGAGCCGACGACGACGGCTCCGACCACCGACGTCGGCAACTCCGGGCACAACCACCATCATGGGCTGGACTTCTCTCATCTCACAGATGGGAACAAATCTTCCTGGGGTGGTCATCATCAGCAGGCATCCGCTTCGCCCGCTGCAACCGCAGCAGCGACGGCTGCAACGGATACGGCTTCGAGCGACGTCACCGACGCAACTCTGGCGCCGCATCTGGATCTCGCCAGCCTCCACAACAACCATCACGTGGATCACCATTCGTGGCACTGGTAAGCCCGCAGAACTGAATTTGCGGCAAAGAACGACATATGCGCGGTGATCCGCGCATATGAAAGCGACTTTGGGGGGCCTTCATGGCCCCCCATTTGGGGATCATCGCGACCCGTATGTCGCGAGAGGAATGCGTCTCGCGCAGTGCGGGATGTGTTGCGTACGAGCGCATTCGCGCTCGCTTCTTCGCATATGGCTTCTCTAACGTGAGCGCCGTCCGATTCGGGCGGCCTGGATACACACATGTATACTTCGACAAGACCGCCCGCACTTGCGGATGCGTTCCGCCAGATACGTCCAGGCCTGATTGCCGCGGGCGGGCTGTCTATCTTCATAAATCTCCTGGTGTTCGTTTCGCCGCTCTACACGATGCAGATCTACGATCGTGTACTGACGAGCCGGAACGCGATGACGCTGTTGATGCTCTCGCTTATTGCGCTCGCGCTTTTCATCAGCTACGCGGCACTCGAACACTTTCGCAGCCGCGTTCTGGTTCAGACTGGAATGCGCTTCGACCAGCTGCTCTCAGGAGAGGCTTTCGAAACAGCCCTTGCGCAGGCGGTGCGCACGGGCAGCTCGCATCATGTTCAGCTGCTGCGCGATGTCGATACATTGCGTGACGTTCTTTCCGGCGGCGTGATCACGTCGCTGATGGATGTGCCCTGGACCCCGATTTTTCTCGGCATGTGTTTTCTCCTTCATCCGTCGATCGGCCTCGTTGCCCTGACGGGCGCGCTGGCCATCCTTGCGCTCGCCTTTCTCAATGAGCGCGCGACCAAAGCGCCACTGATCGCGGCCTCATTCAAGAATCTCCACGCTCTGGACCGGTTGACCTCATCGCTTCGCAACGCGGAAGCGATTCGGGGACTCGGAATGGGACCCGCCGTGCGTGCCGCATGGAGTGCCACCCGTGGTCAGGCACTCGTTGAAGGCACCAAGGCCGGAGAGCGCGGCGGCACCTTGATCGCAATCTCGAAGTTTCTGCGGATGGCGCTTCAGGTGGCCATTATGGGTGTGGGAGCTTACCTCGCAATCCATCAGGAGATTTCGGGAGGCGTTCTCTTCGCCGCGTCTTTGATTATGGGTCGTGCTCTCGCGCCGGTAGAGGCGGCCGTCGCGCAATGGAGAGCGCTCATCTCCGCGCGCACGTCATTTTCCCGCCTTGACGAAGCCCTGCGAACTCGGGCGACGGAAAGACAACCGACGCGGTTGCCGCCTCCGGTCGGCAACATCTCCGTCGAGGCTTTGACCGTCATGGTTCCAGGATCGCAATTGGCGGCGATTGCCGATGTCACTTTCCGGCTGACCGCTGGTGAAGTTGTTGCGATCGTCGGCGCGTCCGGCTCCGGCAAATCATCCCTGGCGCGTGCATTGGTGGGAGCCTGGCCAGCCGCGCAGGGTTGCGTGCGTATCGACGGAAATGACATCCGGCATTTCGACGCCAGTTTCCTTGGGCAAAGTCTCGGCTACCTTCCGCAGGATGTTGAACTGTTCGCCGGCACTGTGCGCGACAATATCGCTCGCTTTCGTGACGGCGCCCTGGATGAGCAGGTCGTCGAGGCGGCCCAACTGGCCTCGGCACATGCGATGATTCAGCGGCTGCCGCAGGGCTACGACACAGTCATCGGAGAAAACGGGGCCGGTCTTTCCGGCGGCCAGCGACAACGCATCGGATTGGCCCGCGCTCTTTTTGGCAGGCCCGTCTTCGTCGTGCTCGATGAACCAAATGCCAATCTGGACGGCGACGGCGATCGTGCTCTGGCTGACGCCATCCAAATGCTCCGCAAGCAACGCGTGACGATCGTGATCATCAATCACAGACCCAATCTCCTTTCATTGGTCGACAAGATTGTCTTCATGCATGACGGCCGCATCGGGCGCGCAGGCACGCGCGAAGAGCTTCTTCCCTTGCTCCTTGGTGAGACCGTTGCGCCGATACGCCGCGAGTCCCGGGGGGCGGTGGAAGATCATCGAGTTGACAGGGTTTCACGCCACGCGCCGTTCTCAAATTCGGCGCGGCCTGTCCATGTGACGAGGCAATGATGAAGATTACCAGATTGCGAGCAGAGATTGCTGCACAGGACGAACTCGCGCGACTCCTCAGACGTTTGAGTAATGGCGGCCAGGCGTTTCGCAGGTCCGACGTCTTGCACCGATTCAGCGAGATCAAGGAGCGGTCGCTGACCTGGCTCTCCAAAATATGGCTGTCGATATTCCAGAACCGCGACGCTGGAAGCGCAAATGATGACCCATCGGGCGATTGGCGCACTCCGGCGAGACGGGGCTTTGGTATCGTCTTCCTGACCTTCGTTGTGTTTGGCGGCTGGGCTGCCCTGGCGTCGATTGATGGTGCCGTCGTGGCCGCAGGCTCGATCGTCGTCGAGAGCGACCGTAAGACTGTCCAGCACCTTGAAGGCGGCATTGTCAAAGATCTGATGGTGACGGGCGATGCGCATGTCGAGCAAGGGCAGGTGCTGTTGCGCCTCGAACCAACCCAGGACCGGGCACGGGAGGAGATGGCCCGTTCGGCGGTGTATTCGGCAATCGCGGAAGAGGCGCGCTTGCATGCGGAAGCCGATGGGGCCGATACAATCACATTCCCATCCGAACTGACCCAGAAGGTCTCCGACCCCTCCGCGCTGCGCGCCATCGGTGACCAGAAGCGGCGGTTCGAGGAACGCCGCGCTGCGCGAAAGATCGAGGTCTCTATCCTTGAAGAGAAGATCGGACAAGCGCAGCGCCAGATCCAGGGAAACGCTGCGCAAAGCAAGGCTGCACACGCGCAGTTCGACAGCATGGCGCAAGAATATACCAAGCTCAAGCCGCTCGCCGACCAGGGAATCGTTCCGTTCGCGCGGATTGCGACTCTGGAGCGTTCCAAATCCGACCTTGAGGGGCGGATTGGTTCATACGACGCCGATATCGCGCGCTTCGGACGGATCATCGACGAGGCACGGTTACAGATAAATCAAGTCGGGCAGAAAGTTCTGGAGGAAGCCACCGGCAAGCTTGCCGACACCCGCGCTCAGCTCGCCGACGCGCGCGAGAAGCTGCGCATGGCCGCCGACGTTCTCGGTCGGATGGATGTCCGTGCACCTCGCTCCGGACGTATCGTCAATCTGAAAGTCCACACAGTCGGCGCGGTGATTAGGCCGGGTGACGTCTTGATGGAGATCGTGCCCGACAACGACCTTCTCGTGGTGGCCGCGAAAGTATCGTCTCTCGACGTCAATCATGTACAAATCGGCATGCCTACAGAAGTGCGGCTTCCCTCGTTCAAGGCTCGCTCGACGCCGATCGCCATCGGCGAGGTTCTCTCGGTGGCGGCGGACGCGCTTCGCGACGAAGCCACGCACCAGCCTTACTATGAAGTCAAGGTTTCAGTTGAAGTAACGAAATTTCCCGAGAAAATTCGCGAAAAACTGAAGCCAGGCATGATGGCCGACGTCTTGATCGCGACTGGTGAACGCACCGTTCTTGCCTATCTCATGCAACCGATGACCGATGCAATACGACGCGGTATGCGGGAGGACTAAGGAGATCCACCGGCGTCGAGACTTGCCGAGGCCTCGCCGGTGGCTTGGTTCAGTTCAGCGCAAACGTCATTGCCGCAATGCCAAGACATTGCGGATGTTGGAGCGTTGAATGGGCGAGCGAGCGCGAAGGGCAGGTGCGCATGCGGCGAGGCGTTGGATATATCGGGCTGGTATCTTCGCAACAAAGGCGAGCGAACTGTTCCCGTTGTCCTGCACTCGTTTGGCATCTGCGTCAGTCAGGGCGTGGGCCAGCTGCATGCTGTCGCTATCTTGCGCCGGACTGAATCCAGGCCGACCAGTTGAAACGTACTTTCATATGACGGACCTTTCCCAACCTCGACCCTAACGAGAAGTTGGCTGCCCTCCGGCATTGAGCGGAGCAAGCGAACAACGTCGCCCGGAAAGGCAAGACCTTTCCCCGTTTCTAACGCCCGCCAGCGCTGTTCAACAACTGGCTCTTCGTTGATCCGGTGCGCGACCTTCACCTCGCCATCCGCGCCCTGCTTCCAGGATCCCGTTGTGGAAATGGTCAGCTCTGTGCGATGGGCGCGGCAATGGATGGCGAGCGCGGAAGCAGCATTTTGCGATGCTGTGCGCGCTGCCATCTGCGCCTCAATCTGCGGCTGATAATCCACCGGAGAGGTGGTCTCGCTGATGATCCAGTTCGGACTTGGAGACGGCGTGGCAGCATGGGTTTCGGTCATCTCCCCCAACAGCTCATCGACGCACTTCAAGCGCTCCATGCCTTCAAACTGTGAGCAGGTCTTCAAGCGATCTATGGCGCCACCGGTTTGAGCACACACAGCCTGGCTCATAACCAAGAGCACAGCCAGACCGAGAGTACCCGTGTCCTTCATGGGGACCGTCCCGCTGTTACGGCCTGCGGAAGATCAAGCCATTCCTGCGCCGGCTTAAACCGGCCGAGGCTCGGCACGCTGGCCCGCAGATTAACCTCTTTCCATTTCGGATCGAAACCAGGGGACTGCAACCGGTCGAACCGACCAAACAGGTGATCGACAAGGCGCGCCATGCGCCGGTATCGGTCAGACTGTTGTGGCCAGTTATAGGCCGCAAGAATGGTGGGGACTGCAATCGTCGCTATCCGCTCACCTTTCGGCACCAGACTCGGATAGTCCGCGGCGTCGATAGACGATGGAAGATAGTAGTCCTCAAATTTGGCGCTGTATTCGACGGGAAGGAACTTAAATCCGGGATCCCAGCGTCCCTTCAGAAAGGCGTCGACGGGCTTTGACGTCACAAACACAACGGCCGCGATTTCTCCGCGCTTCATTTGCTCCAATGCGACCTGGTGCGGAATGAACATCTTTTCCACGTTTAGTCCCAGCCGACTGAAGATCAGCGGACCGGAATAGGCGGCTGCCGTACCTTGCGTATTGAAATTGACCTTTTTTCCCTTGAGCTCTTCGAGCGACCGGATCTCCGGGCGGACGAATATGTGCAGTTCGGACGGAAAGAGGTTCAAAACGTAGGTGATGCGCCGCTCGATAGACGGAACTTGAGCTTTATATTCCTCAAGAGCATCCGTGTTGATGATCGCCGCATCAACGCCTCTAAGATACAGCAGCGAATTGACGTTTTCCGTTGCTCCGCGCGTCACGATCGGGAGGACGTGAAGCTTATCCTCCTCATTTACGACGCGAGCGATCTCTGCCGCGAGACGAAGCGGAGCGCCTTCAATGAGCCCGCCGGCGAGGCCGACAGTCCATGCATTGATGCGCTCTTTCGCGGCCGTTTCGGTCCTTTTCGCCGCCGCCGTAGCCTGCGTCTCGCGCGTCGGGAGAGATTGGGCATGGGCAGCCAGTTGCAGCCCGAACGCCGCTAATGCCATAGCAAATGAGAACTTGATGACCGACATGCGACTCTCCATTCTCGGGATGACCATCCAGGGCTGACGCGTCAGGAGCTGGCAGCTATTTCAACGACTCAATCCTCGCCTTCGCATCCTCAATGCCGCCCGCCTGTGCCTTTTCATACAGTTCGCGTGCCTTTCTGGAATCACCGAGGACCCCACGAGCGCTCCACGATTTCAGGACGCGGGCGTCGTACGTTTCCGCGAGCATAAAGGCGGCTCGCGCGCTGCCATGTCCAAGAGCGTGTTCGAGCAATGGGCGCGCCCCGCTGATGTCAGCTTGCCGGAGCAATGCGTTGGCCCGAACAAGCAGTCTCTGTTCGTCCGCCACAGAATAGGGAGCGACACTCGCCAGCACGGTTGCCGCTGATGCCACGGGGACTTGCGGCTCCACACCTGGCACGGCTTCGCGAGCGGTCGACCGTGCTTGCGGTGGCGTTTCCAACACGGACGATCGTTCCGCATATAAAGCGACGGCCTGAGTGGAAGCCCACTGCGGCAAGGCGCTCTTTCCCTCGGTCGTCTTCGCGCGGGGCTCCGCCGTGCCCTCGTTCCGGCCAGAGGGGGCGGGTTGGCGCGAAGCGAGAGTCTGAGAAGCAGGCACGGCAGCAAGCTGCTGGTTTCCAGCCTCCAATTGGTTCTTAACGAGAGCAAGCTCCTGCACAAGTGCGTCAGCACGCTCGCGCTCGCTGGCAAGAGCTCGCTTCTGCTCTGCTGCCGTGGCGTTGCTGGCCTCCGTCACCCGAAGCACCTCAGCGTGTGCCGCCGCGAGACGGCTGGCATGCTCCTCGATCTGCTGACGCGCCGAGGAGAGCTCGCGGGCGACTGCCTCGGTCCGGCTGCGCTCCTTTGCAGATGCGCGCTCTTGTTCGACCTTCGCAGCCTCGACAATCTGCGCAGCCTCCGGCGTCGCGGCGCGCGCCGCGTCGAGTTCCGCCCGGAGGGAGATCAATTCACGCTTGAGGGCTGCCGCTCCGTCTTGTTGCTGTTTAAGCTGCAGTTCGAGCGCCTGCTTTTGTTCGATCTCCGCCGCGGAGGCTTTTGCGGCGTCCGAAGCTGCGATCCGCATCGTATCGAGTTCCGCCCGAAGGGAAGCAAGGTCATGAGCGAGCGCGTCTGCCTTTCCCCACTCCTGCTGTTCGAGCGCCCGCTCTTGCTTGATCTCTGCCTCGGTGGCTTGCACAGCTTTCGAGATCACGATCCGCGCCGCGTCGAGTTCCGTTCGAAGGAAGGTGAGCTCATGCATAAGGTTGATTGTTTTTTCTCGCTCCTGTTCGAGCGCTTGCGTTTGCCTGATCCCTACCTCGATGGCTTGGCCAAATTCCTTTTCCTTGCCTGCCGCCCGCGCCGTCTCGAGTTCCGCCCGTAGGATCGCGAGGTCACTCGCAAGGGCGTCTGCCCTAGCTCGCTCTTGATCAAGCCCGTCTCTTGGCATGGTGCCGGTCGCTTCAGCCGCTGACTGCACCGCGTCGAGTTCTGCTCGGGGGCGCGCGACAAGCACAGGTGCAAGGGCTGCCCTGTTCCGTTCCCGTTCAACGGCCAGTTCCCGCTCCCGTGTTTGAGCGGATTCGGAGGCCTCCGCGCGGAATTTACTTTCACCGCATAGCCCGTCCGCCACGGCCCCAATGAAGACCCACAGAACGCAAGCTACTACCGCGGACGAGGCACGCACGGCGGTTCGGCTTGTTACGCGAGAGCCTTCAACAGCTTTGGATCGCGGTAGCCAATGCGATGCTACCTCAACTGCCTGTGACCACATCGTGACAACTCAGGTGAGCTTTTATGTGTGTCCATTTTCATGACACAGCCTTCATCGGCCGTTTGTCGATGTAGCAATGGAAGTAATCACAACGAGGTAGCCGCACCGATCGCGGCAATTAAGTAGATCACGACTGTATTGTCTGAACCATTCTTGACCCGCCTGTTCGCGCGCGACTACGCTGTAGCACACGCTTGAGCCAGCACTCCCAGCACACTCAAGGAAACAACATGAACAGATCACTCGCCGTCTTCGCCAGCGTGGCTGCCATTGGGAGTATCTTGGTGCTGAGCCCCCAAACCAGCGGCGCTGTAGAAATCAATACTTCTGCCAAGACTTCCGCCAGAATGAACGTTAACGCCAAGATGACCACTGCCGCCATCCGAACGCAGCCACATCGGCTCGTTGTACAGGTTGACGTCAATGACCCCGCGATAATGAATCTCGCGCTCAACAATGTCAGCAATGTCGCTCAGTACTACAGCGAGATCGGTCAAAAGGTTGGGATCGAAGTGGTCGCTTTTGGACCCGGACTGCATATGCTGCGAGATGACACTTCTCCCGTCAAAACGCGCATCAAATCCATGAGCGAAACCATACCGCAGCTGACCTTTTCAGCATGCGGAAACACCCGTGAGAATATGTCAAAGGCTGAGGCGAAAGACATTCCTCTTATCTCGCAGGCCAAGGTCACCAAGTCCGGAGTGATACGGCTCATGGAGCTGCAAGAGCGAGGCTGGAGCTACTTGCGACCTTGATCCAGAGGAGTGCCTCTGCGATCTGCATCGCCTCGTTCCAATCTGTTGGATCTGTTGGTCGAAGATCAGGAACAGGACGACGTGATCGCTCGTTCGATGACCGGTCGGTTGACGGTCAGATGCGGATCGATAACGAGATCGAGATGGCCGCCAGCAATCGGAATGACCTCCAGTTTTGCAAACAGAGAGTCCCATCCGAGATGGGCCGGCACCCCCCGCCGGTTGCAAAGGAATAGCGTTCCGGTGATTGGCAGGCGAGGCTTAGCACTCGCCACCCAGCGGCCGAATTCCTGCATCCGGAGAATCTCCTCGAGTTCCAACTTGAGCATGAAACGGGTGTCGGACAGACGCGTCCAGATCCTCGCATCGAGAATTCTGCAAAACTTCACCTCCCAGCGGAGTCGGACAACGCATTTTGCGATAGAGCGACACAACATTCGGTACATCGTGACCCGGTGCGATCTAATCCGCTGCAACGTACGTGACACTGCTTCACGATAGTTGCGCCTGCGGGGGCCGATATTCGTATCCAGAATACCCAGAAATTTCACCGACCGGCCTTGTGCAATCAACCGGGCTGCCACTTCAAATGCCACGCCGCCACCCAGAGAATAGCCGATCAGACTTATGTCGCCGCGAGGATGAACGGCGTTGATCTGCTCTAGAGCTGCCGCCGCCATGTGATCGACTGAACCACATCCGGTCAGGGCGGACGTCAAATCCGGGTAGCGGATCGGGATCACATGAGCCGTCTTGCTCAACTGCGCCCCGAACGCCGCCAGACTTGGGCCGTAACCCATCGAACCTGGCAACATCACAAGATGAGGGAGCAGGTCCTCGGCCGGTTGTTTCCGCGGTGCTTTACCTGCTGCGGCGACGATCTGAACCATATCGGCTGCGCTCATGTCCACCGTGAAGGCTTCCATGTTGAGCTCTTCACCGACCAGCTCTTCCAGCTCCATCACGCATCGCAGAAGCTTCAGGGAATCGCCACCTGCCTCGTCCCAACGGCCGACAACGTCACTCGTGCCGAGAATCCGCGTCCATACCTGCGCCACCATTTTTCCGGCCTGCTTCAATTCGTCCGCCCCGGGTGGCTGAGGTGAGGGCGGACCTCTTCGGTTCTCGGCATCCAGCCCCTTGAGTTTCGCGACGTCTATCTTTCCGCCGGCGAGGCGCGGAAGTTCCGCGATTTCATGCAATCTGGTGGGATGTAATGCGGAGGGAAGCGTCTGCCTGATGACGTCTCGAACGTCAGCCGTGAATGTTGCATTGGCCTCGGAACCTGGCGATGCAAAAATAATCAGCTCGTTTGAATCGGTGACGATGGCGACAGCGTCACTCACATAGGGAATTCTGCGGACGACAACCTCAAGTTCGGCGGGCTCGACACGCCGTCCATTGATTTTGAGCTGACGCCCCTTTCGCCCCAGCATCTGCATCAATCCGTGCGCATCGACAGTAACAAGATCGCCTGTCGGGAAGATGCGGCGACGGTCATCATCCGGGTCAGGTAATGCAGGGAGCACCTGACCGTTCTCCCAATAACCAAGCAATACGTGCATGCTCTTGATGATCAGTTCTCCGACCTCGCCGGTGGGCACAGGTGCTCCGTTGTCGTCGACGACGGCAAACGAAATTCCTGGAAGCAAATAGCCAACGGGTGGTGCGTTGAAATCGCTTTCCTTGCAATCGTCAGGAAGAAACCACTGCGTGCCTGTGGTTTCAGTCGACGAATAGCTGATCTGGATGAAGCAGGATGGCCTCACGACCTTTCGGACGAGCGCAATATCCGTCCATAGCACCTTCTCGCCGCCGATGCGGACAACCCGGAGCGATTCGAAATCACCGGTATCGCTCGCGGCAACCACTGCCCTCAGAAGAGCGGGAACGATATATGTGATCGTTATCTGCTGCGATCGGATCTGACGCAGCAAGCCGCGAAGGCCAAGGGCCTCGACATCCGCCATATGCAATCTCGCGCCGGTCAACAGGGCCGTGAGCATCTCTCTGGTGCCCGCAATGGTCGTGGGGCCGCTCAAAGGCATGAAGACGTCGGTGGCGTCTATGTGGCATGCATCCGCGTATTGCTGGACGCGCTGGAGCAAGCTGCGTTGGCTATTCACAACGCCCTTTGGCTGTCCGGTGCTGCCCGATGTGTAGAGCACGAGGGCAGGCGCATCCACCGAAACCGGCTCAAGCGGTGCGGCATCTCCGAAAGGTTCGTTGGCGAGGGTAATATCGATCCAACGCAGGCCGTCTTCGTGGACCCCTTTGGTTGAACTACCGTCGCCCTGCCCGATCAGCACAGAAATCCGTGCATTTGCGGTGATGTGGGCAAGTCGCTGGTCCGGATCGCGCGGATTGAGCGGCACCAGGGGTCGCCCTGCGGCCATACATGCAAGCATGGCGATCGGATGCCAGATCGAATGACGCAGTAACAGGCCGACGGCGCCCCCCTCGGGAGCTGCCGTTACAATCACCTGGGCCAATGTCAAAACTCTGATCAGAAAGTCCGAATACGTGATTTGGCGGGTGTCGTCGCTGATGGCTACGTTGTTCGGAAATCTCTTTGCCACCGCATTCAGATGCGCGATGGCGGGCACGCTGGCAAATTCGGCTCCCAGACAATTGAACGGACGATCAACAGGCCCGCCCAAGTCGAGGGGCAGCTGGGGAGGTTTCATCCAGAGAGCTTCTGCAGATTCCTCTAGATCGCCGGCAGGTACGCGCCGGACAGCGAAGGCTTTCGCGTGTTTCGACAGCGATTCATCGGGGAATCTTTGAAGTTGCATGACGGTACTCACCGTTGCTGGATGAACATCGTAGATTACAAGTCGGCGATTAGCGTCCTTCGAGTGAATGATAAAGCTGCACCAACTTTTCCACCTCGAACCACTTTCCGGGTTACCTGGTTGCGGCAGGTCGACGAAACTCCGCAACGGCGAACAGCAGGCCGGCCGTCATGTTCGCGCGTTTGTAGATGTAGATCGCCATTGCCGTGTTCCAGGCCACATTCGTCGCGGCCGTCGCCACGGCAGCCCCCATCACTCCAAAGAAAGCGATGCCGATCGCACAGGCGACGACGTTCATGACAGCTCCGATCGCTGTGATCGTGGTTGCTGCCCGTTCGTGCCCCGTCATGGTCAGAAGATTCTGTTGCGGACCGGTAGCTGCAGCAAAGATCTGTCCAACGACAAGAATTTGGGCGACCGGGGCTGTTGCAACGAATTCCTCCCCAAAAAAACGGAGCAGCGGCACCGTCAGTAACAACAGCGGAAGCGCCAGCGCAGCCGTTCCAATCAGCGACAGAACGGTTGCTCGGGCAAACAGGCTCTGAAGCGCGGCCTCATTCCGGTGCGCATGAAGCTTCGAAACGTTTGGTGAAAAGAATGTTCCCACTGCCATGCGAGGAAGAACGAGAAAGAGAGCCAAATTCAAGCCCAGCGCGAAGATGCCGGCCTCGTGAGCATGGCCAATCCAGCCGAGGATGATCACGCCGGCGCGGCTCATGAGAACCTCAACTCCAATCATGATCATGACAGGACAAGCGAGATGCCACCAGTCGCGGGGCGCATAAACCGGCGCTACCGACCGCAGCTGTGGCGGCCAGAGCTTGCGTATGCTCAGTCCGACCATCCCTGCTGTGACGGCAGAGCTTGCCATCAACGCGATCAGGACCGTTGTGGCATCGATCGGCGTGACGTTGAGTATCACGGCAAGCAGAAGCAGCACGACCATAAGGCCGTCCCGAACGAAGCGTTCGGGCGCAATCGCCGAAATGATGCCACCCAGCGCCCGTGCCGTGGCAGAACCGAGAACGTACAGCGCTACCAATGGGACGGTCGCCATACCAACTGCCAGACTGACGGTCAGCTCCCGCTGAAGCGGCTCCGCCAGGAACAGTGCGGTGGCGACTCCGCAGATCGCAATCAACATCCCGACCAGCAATGATCGCCCGAATGCAAATTGAATAACTCCGCGCGCCAATGGCCACTCTCCTGTCGCACTATAGGCCGGCACATATCGCAGCAGAACCGTATTGAACCCGAGTGCTGCGATGTAGGAGAGAAGGGTTGTCCAGGCCAAGACGTATGAGTAGATACCGTAACTCGACGCCCCTATCGTGCGGGCAATGACAAGTTGAGCCACGCACGTCAGACCGGCGCCGCCAACATAGATAACGAATGCCCACAGGCTTGCGCTGGCCATGCGCCGAGCCAGCTCGGGTTCAGGCTGAGCTGTGAAAGCTCCGATTGTCTCGGGCGCCAGCGGGGGTTGGGTGAAACTCTCCGCACAGGGCTCAAGGCTTTCGCTCTCGGGATCGGGTGACGAACTGGCCGTTCCGTTAGGCCTGAACTTGCTGTAAATTTCCTCTTCTATCCGGTCGAGAGCCTTGGACATAAGGCTGGGGTCGAGCGAGTTGATGCAGATCACCCGTTGATGCTCAGCCGCGAGCAATGAGCCAACGTAATCAGTAATCGGCTTTGCCTTGAGAAAGGTACCGACATCAGGCTCGAACCATTTTTCCATATACGTTTTTTGGCGCACTCGCTCATGGAGGCGCTGTTCCAACAATTCCTCCGGAGCATCAAAGCGGATCAGCAGATCTGATTGCGTTCTCATGGCGATGGCATGAGCTATAGTCTTCTCGTTTGCTCGGCTAAAAAGGGCCAAGGTGCAAACGATCTGTACAAAGCCCTGATCAAACAGGACGATGCGATCGGGCTTGTGCGAATCTCCCCATACACAAGAAAATCGCACGACGTATTGGCTAAGCCTGATCCACCAAACGGGGTGGTTGGGTGGCATCAGTCGCAGCAGATCTTTCGCCAGACGTATCCCTTGGGCATTTGCGATAGGCCGGCACAAGATTGCGACAGTGGCGAAGATCGCGAGAGAGACGCGTTGCAGCGCTGGAAGAAATCCACCAAAGTTCGGAAAATGATTGGGCAGATGCGGTAACGTAAGTACGAGATCGACCTTGTACCCGTGGTCACGCAGGCGCTGAGCAAGTGCCCGGCTAAAAGTTGTTTTGCCGGCGCCAGGTGGACCGAAAGTCTCGATGATCATGTTGCCCTCAATCGCTTCTTAACCAATTGCGGGGGTTCAGTTTGGACGATCCGGAGCGCTTCAGTTCGATTGCGTCTGTGCCCCACTTTCTCCAGATGGTTGCTCTCTTCGACCACTGGCGGGGTATGCCCCAAACCCTTTCGAACAGTTGCTGTGTGCGCTCACCGAACTGATCCTGTTGCGGTGGTTCGGCACGAGTTAAGACCGTCGAGAATCGCGTGATCTGGGCGGGGTTGAGATGTTCCGTCCGCACAAGTTGATGCAGCGCGCTCTGCGCGGTCTCCCGATCGGTGCTTCCACAATGAATGGCGAGTAAAACATGATCGGCCCAACTCGCCAGAAGTCTCGCTTCCGGCGCCTCCAGCAGTGAGGGTCCGTCGATGATCACGAAATCATAAGTGTCGCTCAGTTGTCGGAGCAACGCAGAAATCTTGGGATCAGCGAGAACCCGAAGCCGATGCCCGCCAGACAACGCTGCCGGCAGATAATCAATTCCAGATTCATGGATATGTTCGATGGCATCTGCAAGCGGGCGGCCATAGGCCAGGACACTGAGTAAGTTGGCGTTCTCGCCACCCGGTCGACGAACAAGTTGACCGAAGTCAATGAGTAGAGTGCGCCACCCGAGCCGGGCGGCGTAGAGACCAAGGCTCCATGCAAGTGTGGTCTTGCCTTCCCCACCGATACTGGAGCCGACGAGGACGACTCGCTGCGATCGAGGGGTTGCCGGGTCGGAGGCCAGTATGGATACCAGAATAGAGCGAATTGCTCTGGCATATTGGCTCGCAGGTTCCTCCAAAACATAATGCGGGTGCTTGCCCGGCTCCAGTGGAATCGACGGTATCAGGCCAACGCACGGAATACGTAGAGCTTCAGCGGCCTCGGATTCTGTGTGCAGGGTCCGATCGAAGTGATTCAGTATGACTGCAAGAATGCAAGCCAGCAGAGCAAAGACAATTGCCGCAGGAGGAATCATAAGTAACGGGTGTAATGAGGCCGGCTGTTCGGGCGGCGTGGCCGTTGCGAGAATACTGACGTCTGATTGCGCGGTCAGACCTTTTGCAATCAGCTCCTGCCGTCGCCGCAGGAGCGTTTCAAACTGTTGCGCCAGCGTAGTGACGTGCCATTCCAGCGTGGCATCCCGGGAGGGAGAGGACCGGTCAAGACGGGAGGCCTTTAGTTCCTCCTCTGCCTTTGTCAGGTCGCGCTGAACTTTGGATAACTGTGTCGCGAGGGAGCTCAAAGCGTACTCCACATCGCTTTGCTTCTGACGTGCGACCTCACCGACATACGATTGCGCCACCGTATTCGCGATTTCCGCCGCTCGTTGTGGATCGGAGGCTGTAGAGGTAATGGAGATGATTCTGGAGCGCCGCTCCTGGCCAACCTTCAGGCTGCGCTTTAGCGCAGCGAGAGCGGTTCCGTCATCGGGCTCGTGGTGCTTGCCAAGCAGCAGCTCTTTGGTTGCTGACCATGTACGACCAGAGAGCGCGCGCAGGCTTTGCATCCACGTTCGTGTCCTGGCCTCCGCATCGTGCCTCGCATCCTCGAGAGCGCGGAGCGTTGGGAGAAGTCTCCGCAGATACGCGTCGGACAGCATTACCGTAACATGTGTATCGATGGTGGATTCCTCGGCAGCCGGTGTCGGTGCTGCGGATACACCACTGGCATTCAAGGCATCGGCTGCGCCGGATTGTCGGAGATCAACAGCAAGTTGTGCCGTCGCCAAATAAGAAGGTGCCATAAGCAGGCCGGCAATTCCGGCCAGCAAGACGCCGATGACAATCATCCCGACGACCAGCCGCTTGTACTTCCGCACGCTATCCAGCACTCGATTCAATGAGTGGAGACCGTCATTTGAAGCCAGAGATTGTTCTGTCAGGCGCTGCCCAAGTTCGTCCTCTGCGATATCTGGCGAAAGCGCCTGCAACGGCCGAATGCGTCTTCCTACTAACGCTTCCATAGCTCGCTCCTCTACTGTGCGGGCTCGAGGGTGTCCGTCGATCGGGACATTCTCTGTTCAACCATCGTTTCCAGCCATGACTGCAACATCAGGACGGCCCATAGCGTTCGCGAATGATCGCGATGGCCGCTCAGATGGTCGTGCCAGCAGGACTGGACTCTCTGTGCATCCAGCAAATTCTGACGACGAAGGCGTGATTCGGAGAGTAGGTCTGCAGCCCATGAGCGCAGTGGCCCCTTCAACCAGGCGCCAATAGGCACGTCGAACCCCTGCTTGGGTCGATCAATCAAGTGGCGCGGCAAGTAACGGCTGAGAACCTGCCGCAAGATCCACTTGCCCTGCCCCCGACGCACCTTGGCCGTGTTCGGCAGCCGCCAGGAGAATTCCACAACGCGATGGTCGAGAATTGGACAGCGCGCCTCCAGGCCTGTCGCCATGGTGGCGCGATCGAGCTTCACCAGAATATCGCCGGGGAGATACCCGATCATGTCTCGCAGGATGAAATCAGATAGAAGATCGTTCAGTGACGGCACCTTGCCCGAATCGGTGACCATCTGCGCCGGGGTCAATTGCAGCTCGGAAAGTCGCATCACTTTCCGGTACATGTCGTCAGCGTCATTGCCTGCAAACAGTTGCGCGAGGCGGTTAATCCGGTCGCTTCCGATCATCCGCCGCAGACGACCTGGAAGAGGCAGGGCGTCGGCGATGTCCTCCCGCACGCCGCGGGCGAGCAATGACACACCCACTCCCGCGGCTCGCCGAAGTGCTCGATTGGAGTTAAGGAGCGGAGCCAGACGGGCAGTCAACAGATGCCTGGAATATCCGGCAAAACATTCGTCACCTCCGTCACCGGAGAGGACAACAGTTACATCCCGGCGGGCAAGGCGGGATAGCAGCAGTGTCGGAATCTGCGATTCGTCGGCGAACGGCTCGTCCCAAACACGGGGCAGTTCGGGTATGACATCTCTGGCCTCCGAGGGAGTGAGACGCAGCTCCGTGTGGTCCGTGCCGAGGTGACGGGCGACGGCCGCGGCACTGGCTGCTTCGTCGAAGGAGGGTTCGCCGAAACCGATAGTGAACGTGCGGACGGGACGGGCGGATTGGGATTGCATCAGGGCGACGACAGTTGAACTGTCGATGCCGCCGGACAGGAACAGCCCGATCGGCACGTCGGCAACCATACGCTCACCGACGGCCTCTCGAAGCAAGCCATCAAGATGCGACACGAGCTGGCAATCGTCCGCGGAAACGAGGTTCTCTCGGCCGTTCCTGGCAATGTCAGTCAGCGACCACCAGGTGCGCGTCTTTGCCTGAAGCGCTGCAGCATCCCGCGACACCAGAAGATCATCGGCGCTGAAGGATAGAATACTGCCAGGTGGAAGTTTGAAGACGTCTTTCCATATGCAATGCTCGTCCGGAAACCAGCCGCGGGCGAGAAATTCAGCGACCCCGCTCGGATTGATCTCTGGATGGAAATCGGGGAACGCGTCGATCGCCTTCAACTCTGAAGCAAAGACAGCGGCGTTTCGCGTTCTGGCGACGTACAGGGGCTTCTTTCCCATTCGATCGCGGGCCAGATGGAGCGTGCGGGTCTGGCGATCCCAGAGGCCGATTGCGAAGATGCCATTGCTGCGCTCCAGCGCTGCTTCGAATCCCCATCTCTCGATCATCGCGAGCAAGACCTCGGTATCGCTGCTGCCGACGAAGTTTTGGCCGAGGCGTTGAAGCTCCTGTCGCAGCGACAAATAATTGTAGATCTCACCATTGAACGTGATGACGAACCGGCCGCTCTCGGAAAGCATCGGTTGTCGCCCCGCATCCGTGAGGTCGACGATGGCGAGCCGGCGATGCCCGAATGCAATCCCGGCGTCGCGATCGCACCACGAACCGTGGGCATCGGGTCCACGATGGTGCAACCGATCCGTCATTCGGCCGATAGCATCCAGATCGTCGGATCGAGAAGCTCGTGGCATCTGAAGAATTCCGGCGATTCCACACATGATCTAGCTTCCGATGCGCGTGCGCGGCGATGGGGCGGGCGCCGATCCGAGGATCAGGCCGAGAGCAAACGCGAACCACACGATGGGATGACGCAAGATGAAATGGCTGATGCTGAAAATGGCCAGCGCAACAAACAATGCTGCCAAGGCATCGAGCTTCGCTCGGAACGCGAGCAGGAACGCGCTGGCAAAGAGGCTGCAAACAGCGATCACGGCGAGCAAGCCGCCTTGCGTGAATATGTCAAACAGTGTGCTGTGAGCCTCGAAAGGAGTTGGAAGCAACCTGTTGTCGGCGACGTTCGGCTTCTCAAGATGCGGGCCTGGCCCGAGCCCGAGCGATCCGGCTTTGAGCCCTCGACGGAGCGCATCTTCCCAGAGCTGCACTCGCAGGGACGCCGTGCGCTTCGTTGCCTCGCCGCCACGGTCCTTGGCCAAACTGATGGCCAGACCTTCAAACTCATCGGCGGTCGCGACGGCATATGGTGCTAACGTGATTGCCAGGGGAACGGCGGCAACGATGACCAGAACCGCAACTACAGACCGGAGACTGAATCTGTGTTGCGGCGAGGTCAGCCAACTGCGCAAACGCAGCAGGAAAAAGACCGCGACGGCAGTCACCATGGCAACAAGAAATGTATCGCTTTTGGTCAGGCGGCCGACGATGAAGGTTAGCAGGCAACTGAATGATCCCGCGATGCGGCCAAACCCTTTGGCCGATAGGGCAAGGCTGAGAGACAGAGGCGTCAGAACAGCGCAGTAGAGAGCGATCTGATTGGGATTCTCCGCCCAGCCTCGAAATCGATCCCAGTACCATGGATCGACCGACGGCAGGCTGATGATGGACCAGCCCGCAGCGATCTGCAGGACCAGCGCGATGTTCCAGAAAGCGATCAGAAACCATTGGGTTTGACGCAGGGCTACGTTGGTTTCCATCGTTGCCACGATGAGGCAAGTAAACGCCGCCACCAGCAGGTACGCGAAGGCGTCATGCAACATCGAGGGAAGGTCCAGTTCCTGACTCAGATAGGCCACGCATGTCCCTACGCTCAGGGCAAATGAAAGACAGACCCAAAATGCGCCGATCCGGAGCAAAGCTGTCGCGTTGCAAATCCGGCCGGTAACGACGGCACGCAATGAGACGATGACCAGCCATAGGACGAGACAGATTTCGCCAACACCGAGCGGAATTCCCGGAAGGCGCAGTTGTGAAGCTGTCGTGAGCACGACGCCAAAGGAGAGGAGCGCATTGGTGATCATGGTGCTGCCCCGCTGTGCCGGCCAGCCGTTCGATCTTCATGGACATCGCGAGGTAGACCAGTCGGGTCTTCGCTTTGCCTCCCGGTGAAAATCAGCTTCCTGTAAAGATCGGCGTAACGGTCAGCCACAACATTCAGATCGAACTCACGGCGCACGAGTGCGATCGAACGCTGACCCATGCTCTTTGCGCGGGCAGGATGCTGGAGAAGATCAAGAATGGCCGCGGCGAGCGCACGCGGATCGCGGGGCGGTACCAGATGGCCATTGCAGTTCTCCACCACAACATCGCCGCAGCCTGGCATGCGCGTGGCGACAATAGGCACACCCGCCAAAGCTGCTTCCAGCAGAACACGGGGAATTCCTTCGCGATACTCCGTCGGGAAAGCAAAGACATTCGCAATTCCGAGGAGCGCAGGAACATCGGATCGCGCACCGAGGGCGATTACGTGTGGTGCATATCGATCAATCAAAGCCTGATCGACGGCAAAGGGACCTTCGCTCTCCCTTGGGCCCACAAGCAGGAAACGTACGCGGGGCCGTGTTTCACGAACAATGGCCGCCGCGTCCAGAAGCGTGGGTATGCCCTTCTGTACGGTCAGTCGGCTCACAGTGAGGACGATTTCGTCGTCACCGAGTCCGAGTTCTGTACGAAGTTGCACGGTGGACGGCGCCTGAGCCCGTGCTGACTCGAAACCATCGACATCGATACCCGAACTTCCGATCAGTACGGCGGGGCTGTTGCCGAGCAGGCGGTAGCGACGGAAAAAGTCGCTATCCTCCTTATTTTGAAATACCGTTGCCGAGGTCCAGCGGGCTGTCAGCCGCTGCATCGCCAGGTAGGCCGGCCTGAATGCGAGAGCTTTCAGGCCCGCCGAGGAGAATACCCACCCCATTCCGTTGATGGTGCGCACAATGGGGATTGCGCCTCTAACCGCGAGAGGAGCAAGCAGATTTGGTTTGGTATCGAACGTTTGAACAACGTCCGGGCGAATGCCACGCACAAGCTGTGAGAGCTGGCCGATGGCCAGGCGATCTGCAACACGCGCGCCGAATCTATTAAAGTGATAGCGATGATACTCGATACCGCTGTTCGAGAACGGGAGTGCTGCGCCAGTTCCGGCAGCGCTCACCCGGAAACCACGACTGCGCAAAGCTGCCAGAAATGGGATCCGCAGGGAATGATCCTCGCCTCCTACGCAAAGCACGTGCAACGCCATGCTAATCCTCTCGGTCGCAATCGGAAGCAGCTCGGTCGAGCGAAAAATCGGCTACAGATGGACTTCCATGTCCACGAGTGTGATCGGACGATGCGAGCTTACGGGGCGATCACAAAGTGTCTTCATTCGTTCGAATGACGGCGGCGTCGGAAATATTCGGCGATCCTGAAAAGTCAGGGCACCGCTCCCAGAAGGATTACTCCGAAGCGCGTTTGGCATGATGTGCGCAAGCTGAGGCGTCGTATCGTCAAATCCGGAATCAGTTCAAGCGTCGGGCGCGCGAATCTGGCCGGTCGACGACCCGTTTCACTTGCCGCAGCGTTGATGCCTGGATCGATAAGGAGGCCTGCGTCAATGCTTCTCGGACTCAATTATCGGGAGAAGGCAGGACAGCAACGCGCCCGAGTAGTGCTACCAGCTCCGCCTGCCGCCGCGTCTGTGTCTTGACGAACAATGAGGCCAGGTGTGAGCGTATCGTCGTCCGGCTCAGCCGTCGGGAGCGAGCAATATCAAGTAAATTGTGACCCCGCGCTAATTCAACTGCTAGCTGGGTTTCCGCGGCTGTGAAGCCGAACAAGCGCTGGAGCGCCCGTGGGGTTGGCTCCGGATGAGCGTCGAGATCGAGCAGGATGATGGTGCTGGTTTCATCGGTCCAAACATTGAGCATCTGGCTTACCAGGCTGGTGACGCCTTCCTTGAAGGAGGTCGCGAGCCATGATGTCGAGCCAACGGGAATTTGGGCCCCCGCGCGGTTCACCAACTGCTTTACGGCGCTGTAGAGTGTTTCAGGACTGGTCGCGGACTCGCATTCGCGTTCCAGTATCGCGCGTCCGATGGCGCTCACGTCAAGCACGCAACCACGTTTAAGCAAAACCTGCCCGCAACCAATACGCGCCAGAACCGCGTGTAATACGTCACGTTGTTCGCCAAGACCGGGCTTCTTGTCTGGACTGGCGTCTGGCCGGATAGGGGGAGCGCGATTAGAAATATTGAAGATGGATTCCCTGCAGGGGTGAAGCGATGCAATCGCGCCGGGCAATGTGGCGCTCTGATTCAAATTCAACATTTCGTCATTCCCTTCGCCGACTACTTCGACCGGATGACAAGGCTTGATCGAACGGAAAGCATTCCAATTTCGACGGGCCATGTAAATGTTCAAATCGAGGTAACCCGGCTGCGCACTTGGCTGAAGCGATCTACTGTTCGTAGTGCCTCTGGCGGTCTGAATGACATGGAAGAAATGTCGTCTGGAAAAACGATGCACGTTTCAGCGCGCAGTTTTGTGCAGGCCGTCAGGCCGGATGCCGTAAAGAGCGGTATCCTTTGTGGGTACCCCTGCTTGTACCAATAGCTCAATTGGATGCGCTGGCTACTCCCGACGGGCGTAGCGCAACTTCCACCACATCTCCCGGCTCGACATCGAAATCAACTGATACGGCAATCCTGCTCCATTGCTGGCCGACCTTTCGCGCGATCGTTACCTCTGCCTGGAGATCGCTTGTTCCGACAGGTAGCGCTCCCGCACCACCGACAGGTTGCAATTTCTGACTCAGCGCCTGCAATTTAATCCGTAAGTCCGCCATGCGAACGTTTGAATCTTTCAGCTCACGCAACAGATTGATGGTTCGCTGACTGGCGACCCGCTCGATCTGGCGCACGAAGTCGTCGCGCTGACGTTGCAGCCGCATGACTTCGACCATCGTCTGCAGACGCCGTGTCGACGACAACAGAAGAGCGCGTCGACTTTCTGTGACACGAGGGCTTGGCAATGATCCCGCGCCGAACAATTTGACTATCCGATCCAGCTCATCCTCGTCAGCCTGCACCCCCTTTTCCTCACCATCCTGCTGCTTCCTGAGGGTTGAGAGCTGTGCGTCCGATTGTTTGACAGCATCCTCCAGAAAGCTTCGCTCCTTGCGATAGTCCATTTGCGCGGTCTTTAGCGACGCGGCCTCGGATTGCACGATCGGTTCGATGACGGAGGCCGGCAAGGATACATCGCCGGGCACTTTCTGATCGAAGTTATCATTGCCCTGGATTTCCGCATTGGTGCGAGCAACGTGGAAATACTCCTTGATGTACTCGGTCGATAAAGATTGATAGTCGCGTAACAGATCCGCCGGATCAGTGGCGCCGATCTGACCGCGAGATCGCAGCAGGCTAAAGCCGCCGGCGACCGCAACGGCCTGGCGTACGGTCATGGACGCGCGATAGACCAGCTGTCCGGGCGTGAGAACGTCGCCAGTGACGTAGATCGGTCGATACTCCACGACGCTCGTAATCACGTCCCCCGGCTTGATGACGAGCGCCTGCTCACGCCCATCAGGTGAGCGCTGACGCAGAATCCTGGACTGCAGCAGCGTCTCCATGCGGGTCTGAAGTTCCGACGGGGTCAGACCAGCAACCGGCACCGTACCGACCCCAGGAAGAGCGATCGTGCCGTCAATCTGGATCTGAGCTTTATTGCGCTGTTCAGGCGCTCCACCGATCGATATCTCGACAGTATCGCCGGGCGCGAGGCTGTATTGAGCTCCAAGGCAACCGTCGCTGCCTGCCAAGACAGCGATCCCTGCCCAGAAGCTGATAGGGACATAGCTGAAAACCTTACCGCGCCTGTTGCCCTTCATGACGATCTCCTTGCGCTAAGCTGTCTCCGCTTTCCCGATCGGCCCAGTCGATGCGGGAAACGAAATCGAATACCGGCCCGCCTCGTTGCCCCCAATTACTCGACCAAATGACTTGCGATCCATCGGGAGACGGTGAGCCATGCGTTTCACTCCAGTAGTCATACGGAGCGTTGCGCGTATGCGCGAGGCGGCGAAATTCGCCGCTGCCATCGATTTTCAGTGCGATGACTTCCTGAGCGAACGGAGCCACTTTCTGACCGCCGGCCGGAGCGAGCGCGGCACCGGCATAACTCACAAAGGCCCAGCCGGGACGCCGTATCGCTCGCATCGATACATGCTGACCTTCGCCATAGGGAGCGAGCGCCGTCACCTGCCCGTCCTTGAGCCGCCGTTTGATGACCTGATATCTGTCGGGCACCGACTTGCTGATACCGACATAGACTTCGTTGCCGTCGAGATCGACGGTCATGTCACCGTGCCCAGGTCGGTGATGCTCGGTCCAGCTCTGCAGCAGATCGCCCTCGATGCTGAGGACAAATGCTTGATCTGTGAAGTCGATGCGAGACTGCTGGCAGAAGATGTACTTGCCCAGCGGCGAGATCCCGCAATAGCTGTTTTTACCGGGAAGTCGCGCCAGCTCGATGTCGGGAAATTTCCGGCGATCGGAGAGATCCACTGCAAATGCGATTATCGCGCCCTGCCGGTTGGTGGCCCGCACCACGATGCGGTTACCGTCCCAGGAAGGATTGCCCTTATAAGGGCCGAACTGAAGCTCGCTATAAGTGTCCGTGTCCAGAATCACATCTTCGGTGTTGCTTCGCGGCGCCCATCGCGAAATGCGACGCCCGGCGACGCAAATCATGAGCTCTGGATCTTGCGGATGCCATTCGCATTCACCCCCGCGCTGTCGCCGAAACAGCGGCGCATAGGTGTGCCCGTCAAGAAAGCACAGACCATTGCATCCGTTGACAATCAAAAGCAGGCTCTGGTCGGCGTTCCACGCCTGCGCACTCGAATAGCGATGGGTGCAATAGGAACGCTTGCAAGCCAGGCCGTTTCCCATGGGACTTTCAGGCGTGGTCACACGAACAAAGGTCGTACCGAGGGATGCATCGGTGGCTGGATCGAGATAGCCGGGCAAATCCATGGCAGGCGCCGGGAGGAACTGGGCCTTTGCGATCGATTCCGCCGAAGCGGTTCTGGGTGAGACGAGCAAGACAAGGGCGCCACAGCACAGGAGAGCCCGGGCATACCCCAGCGGGGCCATCATGTGATGAAATCCCTCTGCCGCCGGACCTGCTTCCCCGAAAGGCGATTACGCCACCAGTCAACTGTCCGCTCCAGCCCTTCCTCCAGCTTGACCTGCGGTGACCACCCCGTCGCATGGACGAAGCGGGTGCAATCGGCGAGCAACGCTCGCACTTCCGAATTTGTCGGTCGCAGACGCTTCTCATCCTGAAGCACAGGCTTGTGGCTCGACGTAAGGTCGACGATCACGTCAATCAGGTCACGGATCATGATCGCCCGCTGACTACCTGCGTTATATGGCTGGCCGTATTCGATCCCCTCGGCCAGTCCGGCAGCCATGAACGCGGCCGCCGTATCGGCAACGAAGGTAAGGTCGCGTATGGTTGTTGCGTCCCCGACCATGATCGCAGGGCAAGAGGGATCCAGCGCCTGCCGTATGAGGGCAGCGATGATCGCCCTTTCGCTTTGACGTGGCCCAAACGTATTGAACGGCCTGAGGATGACGACCGGCACGCCGAACGACTTCGCGAAAGCCCCTGCCATCATGTCTGCCGCTATTTTGGAAGCGGAGTAAGGCGATTGTCCCTGCAGCGGATGAGTTTCATCGATCGGCATTGTTATGGCTGTGCCGTAGACCTCGCTGGTCGATGTGTGAATGACCCGCTCGGTACCGTGCTGCCGCGCAGCTTCGAGCACATTCAAGGTGCCGATTACGTTCGTTTCGACATAGGATTGCGCCGCGACGTAGGAATAAGGGATCGCGATCAGTGCCGCGAGATGAAAAACAATCTCGTGGCCGGGCACGAGGCGACCGACGAAAGCCGGATCGCGAATGTCGCCGCGAACAAGGTTGACTTCCTTTCGGGTCGAATCCGGCAGATCGTCCAGCCAACCATGGCTATCGAAGGAATTGTACTGGGCAAGAGCGGTAACGTTGGCTCCTGCCGACACAAGCGCTTCGGTCAGGTGCGAACCAATGAAACCGTCGGCTCCCGTGACGAGAATTCTGGCACCAAGGTAGCTCATGGCCGTCAATGTCCGGTTTGTTGTCCAGGGGCTTTCGATAGATCCTTCAGCGTGCATTCGGCCCGCGATCCCGCCGCTATTGCCCAGGCCGCACGAACAATCCAGCCGAGATCGGAAACCAGTGTTCGGCGCGGGAAATAGGCGAGATCAATTTTCGCCTTGGTCGGGAACAGAACTTGCCGATAGAAATCCACAGCCGCAACGTCAGCAGGATAAAACTTGCTTTCATGTCGAAACATGACCTGGCACGGACCAAAAAGGCCGGGCTTATGGTCGAGAACCTTCTCGAACCCATTGCGAAAGCAGTCGAAGAATACGAGCGATTCAGGCCGTGGTCCCACGAGCGCCATGTCGCCGCGCAACACGTTCCAGAGTTGCGGTAACTCGTCCAGCTTACTCGCAGCAAGGATGCGACCAATCATAGTGAGGCGGCCGTCTCCCTCCATTGTGAGCGGATATCCATGCCGGTCGCAATCCGGCCTGAATTTGCGAAATTTGTACATGCGGAATGGTCGGCCACTTTGACCGAGACGAAGTTGCGAAAAGAAGATCGGCTTCCCGCTCTCGATCCAGATAGCAAGCGCTACGATCAGGAAGAGAGGAGCGAGAATAGCCGCCGCAGCACCCGCAAACAGAATATCAAGGGCGCGCCGCAAGCCCACCTGCGTAACAGGAGTGGACGCCAGGAGTTGGTTAGCCGCCCCGCGCATGGCTATGCGATCGCCCCTAGTGGAAACTCCGTGCCAATTGCGGCTGCAAGGGAATTCACTGCCTGTTCCACATCGGCGGGATTCATCCGGGGGTGCAGCGGCAGCGTAAGCTCCCGTTGAGCGAACTCCTCGGTTCGCGGCAGGAACGTATCGGGGTAAAGCTCTCTGTAAAACGTCAGGTGATGTACGGCGGGATAGTGAATGGTGGTCTGTATGCCGCGCTTGCGCAGCCGATCAATCACAGGCTGCCGATCGATTGCCGGCGGCAGGACGACCGGCATCAGATGATGCGCCGATGGCCAGGGATTCGCGAAGGGTATCATCACCGCCGGGCAATGCTCCGCCATCAGCTGACGATAGCACAGTGACAGGCGCCGTCTCGTGTCATTCCATTCCGGAAGTTTCTTGAGTTGGGCAAGGCCGACGGCAGCACGCAACTCGTCCATACGATAGTTGAATCCAAGGATAGTTACATCGTAATCGGGACGGCGGCTGGTGAGGCGCTGTCGCGTGCTGCTTGTCATGCCGTGAGACCGAGCCCGCCTGATGGTTTCCCTTAGAGCACGGCTGCGGGCGATAATGGCGCCCCCCTCGGCCGTCGTCATGTTCTTGTTGCCATAGAAGCTGAATGCTGCCGCCTCGCCAAAGGTCCCTACCGCGGGCAGTCCGGGTGCATGAGCCGCATCCTCGATCAGGAGCAGGCCCTTGCGACGAGCAAAGGACTGCCAGGTGTCGCGGTGGGCGAGGTAGCCGGCGAAATGGACGAGAATAATCGCCTTGGTTCTCGATGTGCATTTGGCCTCGGCGTCATCCAGCGACATCAACGGAATCTCGGCTGAATCGATATCGACGAAGACGGGACGCGCCCCCACATAGAGAACGCTATTGGCTGTGGCGACGAAGGTCAGTGATGGAACAAGAACTTCGTCGCCCGGCCCAATGCCGAGCGCGTGCAGGATCAGGTGGAGGGCTGCCGTGCACGAACCGACGGCGATCGAATCCTCGGCCTCATGAAGATGGGCGAACGCTTGTTCAAATTCCCGGACGCGGTCTCCCATCGTGACCCAGCCGCTCTCGATGACGGAGGCCAGGGCTGTTTGCTCGTCCGGACCCAGGACTGGCTCTGATACCAATAGCATGTGTTATCTCCGATCCCGGATTCAGCGAAATATCTGGAGTGACACGAGCGACAGCCGTGACATGCAACATCTTCGTCAGGCTGCGGCGGTTGCCACGAACGCCGGAGGCGACTGCTCGTCCCATGCGATATCCTGAGCCTTGAGGAAGTCGTCTACCCGCCCGATGTCGAGCCACATGCCGTTGTGCTTGAATACGTTCACGGGTATTTCCTCCTCCAGCATCTGGGCCATCAGATCATCGAAGCCGAATGGAACACCTGACGGAATGCGATCCAGCACCGAGGGATCCATGCAGTAGATGCCCATGCTCACGAGATGCGACAGTTCAGGCTTCTCGCGAAATCCTGTGACGCATCCGCCCGTCTCATCGATCACGCCGAAGTCCATTTTGGTAGGACGTGTGGCGGTGGCAATGGTGAGAGGACCCTGGTGCCGCCGATGACAGCTCACGAATTGACTGAGGTTCAGGTCCGTAAGCACATCGCCATTGAGGACCAGAAACGGCGCATCGAGCTGTTCTCGTAAAAGTGACAGCGGGCCGATCGTTCCAAGCGGTTCCAGCTCCTGCGTATAAACGATCTGCATATTCCACTGGTTGCCGTCGCCGCAAACACTGCGAATAAGATGGCCCAGATATCCAGTCGTGATGAACACGTCCCTGATTCCGTTTCGCCTGAGCCATTTGAGCAGGAGTTCGAGAACGGGCCGCGATCCGATCGGCATAAGCGGCTTCGGCAAGATGGATGTATGCGGCCGCAAGCGCATTCCCTTTCCGCCGCATTGGATGACAGCCTTCATATTATCCTCCTGTGTTGCTGGAGCGCGCAATCGTTCATCATGTCAACGCGAAAGCCCGACCTGGCGCTGATGGCCGAACCGGAATGGCATTGAAGAGAAAACTAGACGCGGACTATCAATACGTCTTCGTGCGTTTGCATGAGATGCGGAAAGGATAGTTGGAATGACATGAGTACATGTATCGGAGCGCAATGCTGCAGCTCCGCATCGCGCATGATGGGACTAGCCGGGCAGGTCTTTGGCTGTCTCGCGGCGTGAATGTCGGAAAGCAAGTTTCACATCGTCGCGATTGGAATGGCGGCGACAGCCACGACGAGCCGGCTTGTAAGCCAGCCTGCCAGCAACTGCCGCCCGGCGCCTGTCACGCGCGCGACGTTGCATCAGCCGTCACCGAGGGTCACCGAAACGATTCATCGGGTCGCGTCGCGACCGCCTGCGCGATTGTCGGCGCCTCACGCGCCTGCGCTTGATCGTTCACCGGTACGAGCACCACCATTCGATAACCATCGATCGGCGCGATCGTTCTGGTCTGCGCAATAATCCCTGGCTATTTGCCGAGCCGTGCCGTGACACAGATCTTTCCGTTGATGCCCTTACGGATCAGACGGTCGATGCTAGAGACTTCAACATGCTTTGACGCATGGTTGATCGTACCCATTGGCACGGGTGCTTCGCTTTTCTTGATCTCGGAGATCATAGCAACCGGATTTGAAAGCCGGCTGTTCGAATCACCAGATGAAGGCGGAGAGTTGCTGTTTGCTGGTTCTGCCAGCGATCCGTTGTTCATCCCCCAAATCGCTGCCTGTGTCCGATTCTGGACTCGGAGCTTGCGAAGGATCGCCTTGACGTGAACTTTTACAGTTGCCTCGGCGATATGGATCTTCCGCGCGATGCTTTTGTTGGAAGCGCCTTCAATCAGGCACTGCAAAATTGATTTCTCCCGTGGCGACAATTGCGGCGTGGCCGGATCTTCTGTCGTGATAAGAATTGCCTGCTTTTTGTCCTGGTCGTGCGATTCCGCATCGCCCGCATAACTACCTTCGGGTGCAAGAACAGATGATAGAAATGCCGGAGGAAAGATTGTTTCCCCCATCATGATCAATTCAATGGATTTTATGAAGACATCGCACGTCATAACGTTGACGAAGTAGCCGTTAGCACCCGCCCGAAACGCGGCGGCCAGTTCGTCCCTTCGATAGTGATCGGCCACGATCGCAATGCGGCCGTCCGGATGGTGGTCCCTGAAAAGTTCGATTTGTTCAATCGCGGCGTCAAAATCATGGCCGGTGTGAACAATAAGAAACAGAGGTTGGTGTGCTTGCAGTTGGCCCGGGAGCAAATCATCGACACTTGATACTGAGGCAAGGATACGAAAATTTGCTGAGCGTAGAATTCTGGCAAGCCCCTCTCTGAGAAGAATACTTTTTCCAACGAGAATAGTTAAAAAAGATTGCTGCCTCCGCATCGCGACCCTCCCAACCATACGCAAACTGATATTCAAAAAAAAAGAGCTATTGAAATCCGAGTTCTTCTTGGTGATCCGTCGGCGGCTAAGCGCCGCTTCTTCGGCAGGTTTTGGTATTGAAATATTTTCAGCCGGCAAGAAACTCTGTCATTGTAGCAAGCCTTTCGTGGTCGGATTTTGAAGAAGCCTCCTTTGCCGGTCGTGACGATTTTACGAATGTTAGATGCGAATTCCCGATCTCCCTATATACCTTTGGTTATAGATGATGCGCCGGTACTGAGGGATGTCGTTCATAATAGCAAACCGGGCCACCGCCACAGATTCCGCAGCGTGATTGCGTGCTTCGTCACACGGCCTCTATCTTGGAGTGATACTTTTATAAGTAGCCACCCAACGTTGCGGCGCAGCGAGGGTGCGTTTTCAGAAAATTAGTGACTCCGGGGTTAAGAAGGAAATATTTGGGGTAGCGTGGAGTTTAAGTGTTGGGGGGCTAGGCTGAGGACCGCCCATGAACTGCACCAGCGTCGTGATCGCAGACCGCCATCCTGTGGTTCTGCAAGGGTTAACGAGCGTGCTTGAAGCGCAAAACGGCTTCAAGGTTGTCGCATGTTGCAGCACAGGCGCGAGCTGTATCGAAGCGATTCGAAATCTGACGCCCGACATCGCCGTTATCGACATCGCAATGCCAGGCCTGACCGGGCTGGAAATAATTACCATCGCCAACTCCGAGGGGCTTTCCACGCGCGTCGTCTTTTTCGCCGCTGTCATTGAGGAACGCCAACTGGCTTTATCGGCTGCGGCTGGCGCCTACGGTGTCGTCCTGAAGGACGTGGCTCTCGAAACCCTGGTGCAGTCGCTGCGGGAAGTCGCAACCGGCCAAAGGCTGTTGCCGCCCCCCTCAATCGATCACATCATACCTTCCGAGCAAAAGAATAACGCTATCACGGAGCGTGTGCTGACGGTGCTGACAGAGCGCGAGCGTCAGATCATGCGCCTGGTCTCCGAAGGGCTGTCGAACAAGGAAGTTGGGCGTCGGCTGAATATTGCTGATGGCACCATCAAGCAGCATCTCCATCACATCTATCAGAAGCTTGAAATCAGTAACCGGACGGTGCTTGCGGCGCTTGCTATATCGCACATCGAACGTGGAGGCCTGCTTGAGGATCAGGCTCCGATAGTTCATTGTGATTGAGCATGAACAGTCCCGCGCTGACCCGCGCGCCACGTCCCCTCTTGGATCCTTCGCCAGATCGAACGCCTCGATGGCCGATTGTCAATTTTAAAAATTGCGACAGATCGCGATTTCGGAAATAGACATGCCTGTCACGCACTCAGCCCTCAGTCTCGATCGCGTAATCGGAGGCCTGAGATCGTGACTCATGGCGGCGAGCATCCGAGTGCGGTCGTCAGATATCCGCTGCCAGACATAACTAGCCTTTGACGTCGTTCACGTTGAAGAGCATGCGTGAATAATCCGGCGCGCGCGGGATGACCCCATATTTTACGAACAGATTGGCGGCGTTGTCCAAGATCGGGATCAGTGCCGGCGTGACTGCGTGGAATTCGCGCGACGCTGGCGGCACGAAGATCGGCGCGACCTTCGGATCAAGATTGCCGAGCTTTTCCCACAGCCGTGCGGTCGCTGCGGGATCCTTGGCCGACTCGGCGGCGCTTTCGCGCAGAGCATCAAATGCTGCCTTGATGGTTCGCGGGTGCTCCTTCGCGAACTGCTCGCGAACGATATAGATCAGCAGGTTCTCCGATCCGACGTCGCGGCCACTGACCAACTTCACGCCATTGCCCTTCGTCTCCGCAGACGCGCCGAACGTCCGCCAGGTCGCGATCGCCTCAACCTGCCCCCCATTGAAGGCGGCCAGCGCGTCCGCCGGGTCAAAATAGCTGATATCGACGTCTTTTGGGCTGATCCCGGCACGATCCAGCGCCTTCAGGAGGACATGATGGCCCGACCCTCCTTTGTCGCTGGCGATCTTGCGACCCTTGAGGTCGGCGAGGCTGTTGATGCCAGCGGCCTTTTTCACCCAGACCCCTTCGCCGTCGAGGTCCGGCTCCTGATAGCCGAAGATCTTGAACTTGGCATTCCCGAGCACCGCCGGCGCCGCATTCGTCGAGGTGGTGAAAGTCGCATCGACCTGACCGGCGGCGAGCGCCTCATAGGGCGTGCCCGGATAGGGGCCGCGCCACACCAGCCTGGCGCCCGCTTCACCGAGCCTGCGGTCAAATGCGCCATTCTCCTTGGCGAGATTCGACGTGGTGAGACCGCGGATGACGCCGAACTGAAAATCAACCGGCTTGGCGCCCTGCGCGGCTAACGGCGCAATATCGGCCAACATCAGCGCGAAGGCCAACCCGGCAAGAGCCGCAGCCAAGAGCAGCGAGTTGAAACGAAGCGACATGATGTCGGTACTCCAAGGGGAAAGGAGGAATCGGACGAGAGCGCGACGCGTCTACGCGACGGTCACCAGGCTTGCGGCGAGTTCACGGGAGAGTGTCCAAATGGCTTTGCTTCGCTCATTAATGGCATCGGAAAGACGAACCGAGCGCAGCACTCCTGCTTGTGCGAGGACGTCGGCCACCCGCTGCTGTTCGGATCTGAAATCGTCATCAGCGACGGACAGGCCCTCCGCTCCGGTCTGCCGGCGAATGCCACGCTCCAAAGCATCGCGCCCGACCGGGCTGCCGTCCTCAAGCAACGCGGCCGCTTCCCGAGGGTTTTGCCCGAGCCAGCGGCCCGCCTGATCCAACGCCGTAACAATCTTCGCAAGCGTTCTGGGCGCGCGGGCCACGATCTCGCTGCGTACAAAACTGACGCTGCGATTGCTCCAGACGTCGCCGACGGCAACGAGTACCCGCAGCGCAGGGTCGTCGATCTCCTCTGGTCGCGCGACCCATGCGTCGACGCTGGCCGGATCGACCCGGCCCTGGCTATCGACGAAGCTGACCGGAATGATATCGCGGAATGATCGACCGATGCCGTCCAGCGCGAGGGCAACAAACGCCGTGTGCCACGAGCCGACGGCAAAGCCGATGCTGCGCCCGACCAGACCAGCGAGATCACGAACCGGGGATGCGGCAGGCACCACGATGGCTCCGGAATGCGGGCGGGGCTGGCCGACCGCAAGATAGGTGATGTCCTGGCCTGCGGCCTGGATGGCGATCGGCGGCGTCGCGCCGGTCAGCCCGACATCGATGGCGCCATCGGCAAATTGCTTCGGCGTCTGCGTGCCGTGTCCGTAATAGACCCACTCGACCTCACCACGCAGCGCCTCGCGGATGCCGGCAAAAGCCGGTGCCCACAGCAGGATCGGGCCAGCCGGCGACTGCGGATGAATTCCAACCTTCACACTCATCACCGCACCCCCACGCCGTTGAGTTGGTTGTTGAAGGTGCGCGCGGTGCGCTGCGCGGCCTCGCGCTGGGGATTGACCGGGCTGAGCGGAAGCAACGGCAGCAGGTCGTCCGCAACGCGGAGCGCTTCCTCCGGCAGCGGGTGATGCGACAGGATGAATTTGTCGACCCCGATATTGTGATATTCGATCAGGCGCGCGGCGACCTGGGCGGGCGTGCCGACCAGCGTGATACTCGACCCGACGCGCAACAGGCCGTAGCCCGCCCAAACGTTCGGTGCGATTTCGAGATCACGCGCATGCTTCGGCAATTTACCCCCATGCAGAGCCGACGCACGTTCCTGTCCCACCGACTGTCCGGCGCGCAAACCGCGCTGAAGCGCATCGACTGCATCCTGATTGGCATATTGCAGCATGTTGTCGACTTCGGCCCAGGCCTGCTGCTCGGTATCGCGAACCACGACATGCACCGTCATCGCGGTTTCGACCTTGCGACCATATTTGGCCGCTGCTGCACGGAACGTCGCGATATGGGCTCCCTGCTTGTCGAGTGGCTCGGCCCAGCTCGCATAGACGTCGCCGTGTTTCGCAGCGAGATCGATCGCCACGTCCGACGATCCACCGACCCAGATCGGCGGATACGGAGACTGGATCGGCGTCCCGACGGGCTGACCGCCGCGAATGTCGAGATACTTGCCCTGGAAATCAATCGGTCCAGAATGGCCGCCAATGAAGCGGCGATACACGTCTAGGTATTCGGCGCCGTGCGCATAACGCTCATCATGCTGCAGATGGACACCGGACGCGCTCAAGCCGGCATGACCGTTCACGATGTTGATATCGAGCCGGCCGCCTGACAGATGATCAAAGGTCAGGGCCTGCTTCGCCAGCAAGGTCGGCGACAGCAGCGACGGATGGACCGCGATCAGGAAGCGCATTCGTTCGGTATGAGCCGCGAGCGTCGATGAAATAACCCAGGGATCCCAGCCACCGCCTGCACCGGTTGCGACCAGCGCGCCATGGAAACCCGAAGCATCGATCGTCGCGCCAAGTGCTTTCAGGTAGCGGCGATCGACGTGACGCGTCTTCGATGCATGCCACGGATGCTGACCGTCGACGTAGAAAACGTACCAATAGACTTCCATTTGTGCTTCCTCACTTATGCGCGTGTGTCAGAATCGGGCCGTGCAGCGGCGTAACGGGCGTGGGCAGCCTCCAGCGGGCGCGAATCAATCCAGGCTTTGAGATCGACCGGCCGGCTGATGAAATCGTGACGCAGCAGAAAGTCGTTCTGCGATTGCAGCGCAGCGAGGCTCTCTTCACCGAGATCGATATCGAGACCATCGGCGAGATCGTCGCCCCAGCTCTGATCGACCAGCGTCTCGGATGTCTTGAACTCCTGCGCCATCAGGCGCACCACCTCGACGCGGTGGGCGCGGGCCCAGTCTCGCGCGCGCAGAAGCTGGAGGATGACCCGCTCGACGATTTCGGGGCGTTGCTCGATGAGATTGGCACTCACCGTCAGCACATCCGGCGTATCGTTGTTGACGCGGTCGAGCCGGTCGGGCGCCAGCGAGCGATCGAAGATCGTCGTGGCGCCGATCAGGCCCTCGAATTCGACGCCATAATGCGCTTGGGTGGCGATGGCATCGACCTCGCCGCGCACCAGCGGCAGCAGCAACTCCCGCCGGCGGGCGAGGCTGCGATCGGCAGTCCAAAGCGAACCGTCCGGCGACAGCTTCGCCTGCGCTCCCGGCTGGGAGCCCACCTGAGAGATCTGCTCCACGAATTGCACATCGGCGAGACCGAGACCGGCCGAAGCCAGCGCGGCTTCATAGGTACGCAAGGTCGATGCGCGCCAATAGTCGATCGACGCGGCCGGACTGCGCTGGATCAGAATCCTGCGGCCAGCCAGATCGGCAGGCGAGCGGATGCCGCTGTCAGGCAGCACCTGCACCTGCTGCCGCATAGTGACCCAGGATACGCCGAGCAACCGCGTCTCGGCCCCCTCCGACCTCGCCCAGAGCGGCGGAATGTTGCCGCCATGACGAAACACATCGGCCTTGGCGTGAGTGAAATGCGCGTTGCGGATAGCATCGTCGCGAGATTCCCCGAGCGAACGCCACGGCACCGAGGCGCCGCCGTCCTGACCCGCCAGCGCGTCATGTAGCCAGCCCTGCTTGAGCGCCACCGCGAACGGCGTCGGAACGGGGCAACGCGAGTACCAGACGTCCCGATCGAAGGCAGCCGGCGGTGCAACAACAGTCATATCGGTCTTCCCTTTTGATGGTTCGGCCACAGGAGCGCCCCAACTAGGACGCCGTCGCTTGGCGACGCTGCACGCCATCGTCACCGGTCGCAGACACGCCGAGCTCTTCAAGCAATTGCCGCCGCAGATATTCGAAGCCCGCGGCGGCGCGCACGCGCGGCCGATCGAATGTCACGGGAAGATCGACGACGATACGCCCGTCGCGCATGACAAGGACGCGGTCCGCCAGAGTGAGGGCCTCATCGACATCGTGGGTGACGAGCAGAACGGCGGGCCCGTGTGCCTGCCACAGGTCGAGCACAAGCTGCTGCATGCGCAGCCGGGTCAGCGCATCGAGCGCCGCGAAGGGCTCGTCCAGCAGCAGCAGCTCCGGCTGCCGCACCAATGCGCGCGCCAGCGCGACGCGCTGCGCCTCCCCGCCCGACAGGGTGCCGGGCCAGTCATCGATGCGCCCGCCGAGACCGACTTCATCGAGCGCGTGCTCGGCGCGCACCCGGTCTCGGGACAGGCCGAGCATGACGTTGCGCCAGACCTTCCGCCACGGCAGAAGGCGCGCATCCTGAAAGACGATGCCGCGGCGCTCCGGCACACCGATATCGCCCGCATCCGGCTGGTCGAGCCCCGCGAGAAGCCGCAACAATGTTGTCTTTCCGCAGCCGCTTGCACCGAGCAACGCGACGAACGCGCCTGGTGCGATATCGACATCGATCTGCCGTAGAACCTGCCGATCGCCGAATTGCCGCGTCGCGCCACGCACGCTGACAACGGGCGCCGCGCGCTCGTTTATTAGCCGGGAAACGATCGGCGCCATGACAACAGCCTCCATTCTGCAACGCGCGCCAGGCCATCGGCGGTGAAGCCGACCAGCGCGTAGATCACGACACACAGGATGACGATTTCGGTCTGGGCGAATTCGCGGGCCTGCGCGACCAGAGCGCCAAGGCCAGTGCCGACACCCGCCAGCTCCGAAGACACCAGCGCTGCCAGCGCCCATGAGAAAGACAGCCGCAGGCCGACCAGGATCGATGGCATCGCGCCCGGCATCACCACCTCGGTGACGATGCCAAAGCCATGAACGCCGAACGCTCTCGCCGCCTCGGCGAGCCGCCCATCGACACCGCGAATGCCTGCGACGGTGTTCAGATAGGCCGGAAACACCGCACCGAAGCAGACCAGCGCAATCTTGGAGGCCTCGTCGGCGCCGAACCACAGGCTGAACATGGGGGCCAGCGCCAGAAACGGAATGGCGCGCAGCGACTGCAGCGTCCCGTCAAACAAATCCTCGGCCCGGGCGGAGAGTCCTACGGCAATGCCAAGCGCGATGCCTGCGACGACGCCGAGCGGAAAACCGACCAGCAACCTGAACAACGAGATCTCCAGCCCGGCCTGCAACGCCCCATCGCGGACGAGAGCGCCTCCTGCATCGAGAATGGTCGAAGGCTGCGGCAGCGCGACCGCCGAAAGCCACCCTGCGCGCCCAGCGATCTCCCAGATCGCGAGCAGGAGGATCGGCATGGCCAGCCGACGCAGACCAAGACGCGCCGGCCAGCGCAGCCATACTGCTCGTCGCCCGGACCCGGGCGCCAGACCTGCCTCGATCGCCGTCATGAGGCCCGCACGCCATTGCGCCATGACAACTGCCAGTCTGCAAAATGTTCGGCGCCCTTGTTCGCGGCCCAGCCGAGCACGGCATAGACGGCGATGCACAGGGCCATCACGTCCGTCTGGACGAAGCGCCGAGCGTCCCCAAGCAAGGCGCCGATGCCGGTGGTGAGATTGATCTGTTCGGCGACCACCAGCGCGATGATCGACATCACCAGCGAATAGCGCAGCCCGACGAGGATCGCCGGCAATGCGCCCGGCACCAGGATCTCGCGGAGCCCTCCCCAGCGGCTCAGACCCGTGACGCGCCCGACCTCGATCAGCCGCGCATCGATGTCGCGGATGCCGCCATGGGTGTTGAGATAGAGTGGAAAAAACGAGGCAAAGGCGACAAGCGCGACTTTCGCGACTTCAGATATGCCGAACCAGACGATGAACAGCGGAGCGAGCGCCACGAAAGGAACAGTGCGCAGCAGCTGAAGGGTGCCATCGAGCAAATCCTCGCCGCCGCGCGAGGCGCCCGAGACGATCCCGGCGGCAAGACCAAGGCCGCCCCCGATCACGAGGCCGAACAGCGCCCGACGAAGCGACTCGCCGATGGCGATCGGCAGGGTGCCATCGGCTGCGAGCTTCCATGCCGTCTGCGCGGTATGCCACGGCGACGCAAGGACGCCATCCGGAATGACGCCCGTCGCCGCACCGGCCGACCAGATGGCCAACAAGCCCGTCGGCAACAGCCATTTGAAGTAATGGGGCGCCGCTCGATCGAGCGCGCTGAAAACGCTCATTGCAATATAACTCTCGCAAATTTCGCAATAGCGCTAGATGATTGCCCTATCGCGTTTCAGGCGCTATCAATACCAAAGCTGCCGAGAGCGACTAGGGTACAGTTTTTCGTTTTTCGATCGGGCGCGGAGCAAAAACTTCATGATAGCGAAGAAAAAGGAAATGGACCCCAAATATGCCCGTCTGGCGGGCGAAGACGCGGCTTTGGCGGTCTCCCATGCGGATGGCGGATTCGTTGCCCGGCTCAACCAAATCGTAGAGGCGGCCGGTGGGGCCTCGGGCCTCGCTCGCAAGGCGGGGATCTCGCCGTCCGGCCTCAGCCGCTATCTTGCCGGCGGCGAGCCGTCGCGGCGGGTTCTGGTCGCGCTCGCCGATGCGGCCGGCGTTCGGATCGACTGGCTTGCGCGGGGAGTCGGAGCGATGCGGGATGGCGACACGCCCCCGCTCCCCGGCAGCACCCTGCGGCTGCTGCCACTCATGCCCGGACATGATCGGCACCCGAAGACCGGCAAACCTCAAAGCGACTTCACCGCCCAGGCTTTCTGCTACAAGTGGCTGAATGACAATGGCCTTGATATCACCTCGCTCAAGGTTATGACGGTGCGGGGAGACGGCATGGCACCGACGCTGTGCAACGGCGACACCGTGCTGATTGACACTCAAGACCGCGACATCGAAGACGGCCGCATCTATCTGCTCAATGAGTCCGGGAACATGCTCCTGCGGCGGCTGCATGTGGAGGCGGGCAACCGCATTCGCGCGCTGGCCGACAATCCCCAACACCACGCTTTTGTGCAAGACGCGACGGAGATCGAAATCGTTGGCCGCGTCGTCTGGCGCGGCTCGGTGCTATAGATCGGTTAGTCTGGCCGTGAGCTGGACATCAGGTCCTGTCCGCAGCTGGCCGAAAATTTCTTCCGAAAGAGACCTTCCGACCCTGAGATGCAGATGCCGTTTCTGATCTGCATACGGGCCGCGGCGCCATCGCCGGTCTTCTACTCACGGCCTCACAACGTCCGCGACGTGCTGGCTACGCATATTCTGAGCAGACTGGGTCTTACGAACAGGCGAGCTACGCTATTCAGGACACGCCAGATATGGCCGCACAGCCCTACGGTCGCTTCTTGCCGCAGGACAAGGCCGCCCTCGCAGCGCGGATTTTGAATCAGGTGTGGGAGGCGGCGTAGACTTCCACCGGCCACGATCCAGGCACGGCAATCACCGCTCTATCGCCAAACGCAAGGCACGGGCTGAGATACGGGCCCCTAGGGGGCTCACGTCAGATGACATTGAGAGATAACGTTTTTCTGGCGGGATTGGCGGAGAGGGGGGGATTCGAACCCCCGATGGGCTTGCACCCATGCCGCATTTCGAGTGCGGTACAATCAACCACTCTGCCACCTCTCCAAGGCGCCAAGAACCCGCAGTCGCCCGCAGGTGGTTGGCGGTGTTCTAGGCGAGGATGACTCGGCAGACAAGCCGGGCGAACAGGAATTTCCGTGATCTTTGCCGATGCCCGGCCAGGTCGCCTTTGGCAGGGGTCTCGCGCGAACCGCGTAGCGGGAGCAATAGTAAAATGTCACGCGCAGGGCGGATACCGTTTCGGCACCGTGCATAAGCCACCGATTTCATTACCGTTTCGGTGAAGCTTCCAGCTTCGGCGCGCTCCGTCGACCCGCGCCTCCTCGTTCGTTGCCCTGGAGCCGTGATCGCCCAGGTGGCTGATTCATCCGCTCGGCACGCCACAATATAGCGGCTTCGGCACCTCCTGCCGCTGTCGCAGGACGACCTGCGCATGGAGAGCGAGAAACTGAAGGACTGGAAGTTCTGATGCCGGGCCGCTGCGGCGGTCCGGCAAGCGCGAAGCTCAATCCTTGTCCTTCTTCGCTTTCTTGTCGTCCTTCTCTTTCTTGCGGTTGGTGAAGCGGGCGTTGCCCAGCCCCGTTCCGATCGTCAGCACCCCCCAGCGTTCGAAGTTCTGCATGAAGGGCACTTCGCTCAAACCTTGTACAACACCGTCATTATGCATCAGCGCCGCAGTGTCGTGATCGCCGATCTGTGGGATGCCTTCGACAAGCAAGGCCGGCAGATTGAACTTGCTGCTTTCCCAATTACCAGGAAGGTTCTGCGCACCCTTCTCGATGGTGCCGTCTTCGTTGATCACGCCGGGGCATGAGATGCCGATGAACGGCGCCAGCTTGAGGCCTTCCTTGTCGGCGGCACTGATCAAATCCTTCAACATCTTCACCAGTCGCTTCACTGCACCTTCACGCGTCGGCTCGTCATCGGCATGCTTCCAGAGATCGGATTTCCATACCGAAGCCTTGGAGAGATCCTTCGATTTCTTCCAGCCGGTTTCCACCACGCCGCAACGGATGTTGGAGCCCCCGATGTCGACTGCGAGAATGCTGTCGTAACCTTCAAAGATCCATGACGGAGCCAGATGCAGGCAACCGATCAGACCGGCTTCATCGGGATGAAAGCGGATCGGCACCAAGTCGACCTTGAAACCTTCGGCCTTCAGGAGAGCGTCGGTACGCGCAATCGCAAGTTCACCGACGCGGCTCTGGCGGAAGCCACCGCCAACCACGATGCATTCGGTATCGGCCCAGACCTTGGTCTTGAAGAAACGGCGAACAACGTAAGCCAATTCTTGGGCGAACTCCTCGATCGCGCCATGCAGCAACGCCGCCGCCGGCACATCGTCGCCGAGCAAAATCCCATCAAGGCTGGATTTTCTGATCTCGTTGGCAGCCTTTTCGCCGAGCGGATCCTCGCCGTTTTTCTTCAACGGCTTGCGCAGGCCGTCCAGAATTTTTCGAAATGCGCCCTTGCTGGCGCGATCACCGAGAAAGCCGTCATTGTCCTTCAACTCGATGTTGAACGTGTCCACGTCAACGGAGGGCAGCCGCTTGGCACCATGATTGCCGATGCCGACGGTCGTCATTGTTTCTTCAGCCATATCGCCCCTGCCAGACCAGAACCGCATTGATAATGCCCGGGGAGCCGGTTTGTTTCATTGCCCCGCCAGGGCGCCCCTGCCGCGCCCCTTGCATCGGTCCTGCGGGCCGGCTTCAGCGATGTCGGTGTTTCGACGATGCCGGTAGAACATTCTTAACTAACGAACATGGCGAGCAGCTCGCACCACCACCTTTCCGCGATCGACCTAACGGTAAATTTATTAACACAGGTAATTATCTCCGCGTTCATACGGGCGCATTTTCATGCTGAAGTCATTCCTCAGGCTCACCAATCGTCTTCGCCGCGACCGGCGCGGCAATGTCGCGGTCATATTCGCGATCACATGCATCCCTCTTATTTCCATGGTTGGCGCCGCGGTCGACTATACGCGCGCACTACAGATCAGATCCCAACTGCAAGCCGCCCTCGATACGGCCAGCGTCGGCTCCATCGTACAGAAGTCTGCTGCATTCATTACCGCAGGTTCGATGACAGCGGACGGCCCCGTCCCCGGGGGCGACGTCGATGCAATCAATATTTTCAAGGGCAACACATCTGGCAGGACCGGTTTCACGCTGACCAGCACGACGGCGACCGTCAATCGCGCCAATGGCGTCGTGACGGCCACGATGCAATTCTCGGCGGATGTGCCGACCAGCCTCACATCCGTCATGGGCTTTTCCAAGATGACGGTCACCGGCAGTTCTGTCGCAACGGCGACGATGCCGAATTATATCGATTTCTACCTGCTGCTCGACAATTCGCCGTCCATGGGCGTCGGTGCAACACCGGCAGACGTGGCTTTGATGGTCAAGAACACGTCCGACAGCTGCGCCTTTGCCTGCCACGACCTCAACAACACCAACAACTACTACAATCTCGCCAAGAAACTTGGCGTGATCACGCGCATCGACGTGCTGCGTACGGCCACCCAGAAGTTGATGGATACCGCAGCCAATACGCAGACCTATTCCAACCAGTTCCGCATGGCGATCTACGACTTTGGCGCTGCGGCCTCGACGTCCGGTTTGAGAGCCCTGTTCGCGTTGTCATCCAGCCTCTCGAGTGCGAAGACGGCGGCCGGGAACATCGATTTGATGACGGTGAACGGCCAGAACGACAACAACGATCAGGACACCGGCTACAGCGCCATATTCCCGGCGATCAACACAGCCATCAGCGCCCCCGGAGCCGGTACAGCCGGTGCGCCGCTCAAATATCTCTTCTTCGTATCCGATGGCGTGGCCGACGAATACAATCCAGGCAACTGCCTGAAGCCGACCACAGGTGGACGATGCCAGTCGCCGATCAATCCGGCGCTTTGCACCACGTTGAAGAATCGCGGCATCAAGATTGCCGTGCTCTACACGACCTACCTCGATCTTCCGACCAATCCCTGGTACAATAGCTGGATCGCGCCATTCAACGCTGGTCCTTACGGACCTTCGCCCAACAGCCAGATCGCCATCAACATGCAGAGCTGTGCTTCGCCGGGCTTCTACTTTGAGATCAGCCCGACCCTGGGCATCTCGGACGCGATGACAGCGTTGTTTCAGCGCGCCGTCGCCGATGCGCGCGTGAGCCGCTAGCCAGCGTAACCACCGGGCTAGCCGGCCAGCTCCGCGACATCGGTTGCGCGATCCATCTTCAAGGTCAGACGCGACACTGCCGTTTGGCGAATCCTCATTCGTTCGCGCTCTCCTTCAGGCTCTCCAGCAGCAATTGCGCCGGTTTGCTCAGGCCCTTGTCGCGCACGGCGACGACGAATTGCCGCTTCGCCCAGTCATTGCTGAGCGGGATGACCTTCAGCCCCAGCGTCTGCTGGATCGTGGACGCTTCTTCCTGAGGAATGATCGCGACGGCCAGTTGTGCGGCGACAATGCGATAGGCGGCATCCACCGTAGAGACCTGGATGCGATAGCGCATCTGCTTGCCGGCCGCCGCCGCGACACTGCGTTGCGTGGTCTGCATGATGCTGCGCGCAACGATGTCGACATGCTCGAAGTCGATCGTATCCTCGAACGACACTGACTTGCGTTTGGCCAGCGGATGATCGGGATGCACCACCACGGCGAGATGATCGCGGTGATAGGGAAATGTCCTGAGGCCGCGCAGGTCGACCGCATTCCAGCACACGCCGATATCGGCACGCCCTTCCTCGACGCCGCGCACGACTTCCCAGATCTCGCGCTCTTCCAGACTGACGCGCACGTCACGATAGCGTTTGGCGAACAGGCTGATGTCTTCCGGCAGCACCTGCGCCACCGCTGACTTCGAGGCGAACACGCGTACATGCCCCTGCACGCCGTCGGCGAAGGCGCCGAGTTCGGCCTGCATCCGGTCGAGCAATTGCAGCGACTCGCGCGCATAGCGACATAGTGCTTCACCAGCCGCGGTCACCGTGACACCACGGCGGCCGCGCTCGAGCAATTGCACGCCGGCCTCCTGCTCCATCAGGCTGATGCGCTTGCTCACCGCGGAGGGCACGATGGCCTCGCGTCTGGCGGCATTGGCGATGTTGCGCTCCTCGCAGACGGCGATGAACAGGCGGAGCGAGATCGGATCGAAGCTTTGCATGGGACGTCCGGGTCGGGGCCTAGCCATCTTAGATGGGAACTTCTCAGATGAAAAATGACCATTTCAGAGATGGCTAAGCGAGGCGTATGCCTCTCCGCAAGCCCGTCTCACCCCAGCCGCAGGAGCGCCTCATGCGCATCGTCGATATCCGGGAGCGTACCGCTCCGATTGCCTCCCCTATCGCTAACGCCTTCATCGACTTCAGCAAAATGACCTTGAGCCTGGTCGCCGTGGTCACCGACGTGATCCGCGACGGCAAACCGGTGATCGGCTACGGCTTCAACTCCAACGGCCGTTACGGCCAGGGTGGCCTGATCCGCGAACGCTTTGCGCCGCGTATTCTGGAAGCCAAGCCTGACAGCCTGATCGACCCGTCCGGCGACAATATCGACCCGCACAAGGTGTGGGCGACGATGTTCACCAATGAAAAGCCGGGCGGCCACGGCGAGCGCTCGGTCGCGATCGGCACCATCGACATGGCGGTGTGGGATGCGGTCGCCAAGATCGCCGGCAAGCCGCTGTTTCGCCTGCTCGCCGAACGCTACGGCACGTCGGCCGATCCGAAGGTCTTCGTCTATGCTGCGGGCGGCTACTACTATCCCGGCAAGGGCCTCGACGGCCTCGCCTCCGAGATGAAGGGCTATCTTGATCGCGGCTACAATGTCGTGAAGATGAAGATCGGCGGCGCGCCCCTCGCCGACGACTGCAAGCGCATCGAACATGTGCTGAAACTGCTTCCCGCAGGGGCCAAACTCGCTGTCGACGCCAATGGCCGCTTCGATCTCGACACGGCCGTGGCCTATGCCAAGGCGCTGCGCGAATATGACCTGTTCTGGTACGAGGAAGCCGGCGATCCGCTCGATTACGAGCTGCAGGCGAAGCTCGCCGAACACTACCCCGGTCCGATGGCGACAGGCGAAAATCTGTTCTCGATGCAGGACGCGCGCAACCTGATCCGCTACGGCGGCATGCGCCCGGACCGCGACTGGCTGCAGTTCGACTGCGCGTTGTCTTATGGCCTTGTCGAATATCTGCGCACGCTGGAGATGCTGAAGAGCTATGGCTGGTCATGGCGCCGCTGCATCCCGCATGGCGGCCACCAGATGTCGCTCAATATCGCGGCCGGCCTCGGCCTCGGCGGCAACGAGTCTTACCCGGACCTGTTCCAGCCCTATGGCGGGTTCCCGGACGGCGTGAAGGTCATCGATGGCCACATCACCATGCCGGAACTCCCCGGCATCGGCTTCGAGGGCAAGTCGGACCTGATCAACGAAATGCGCAGCCTGGCGTCGTGAGGCGGTTAAACCATTGATCGGAAAATAGAACTCGCCATGGCTGGAGCCGACCCGCCCATCCATGTCCTTTGCCACGCGCCGCAAAGATGGATCCCCGGGTCGAGCCCGGGGATGGCAGCGGAGAAAGACGGGGCTTCGCCAAGACCCTGTTTTTGGCCGGTTTTCCGCCCGTTTTCCTTGACTCCCCTCTTTCACCCTCTATAAAGCACGCTTCGGCGCAAGCTTTGTCTCGCGCCGATTGTTTTTGCGTGGGATCGCAACGTCGATCGAAAAGCGCGAAAGCTCAAACCCTTATCGACTGAACAAGAAGCCGGCCCGGATCATCCGAGGCCGGGATCGAACACGAAGGAATATAACGATGTTCGCAGTCATCAAAACCGGCGGCCGGCAATACCGCGTCGTTCCGGATGATGTGCTCGAGATTGGCAAGATCGCCGGCGATGTCGGAACGATCGTGCAGCTTGGTGAAGTTCTCATGCTGGGCGGTGATACGCCTGTGCTCGGCCTGCCCCTCGTGGCTGGTGCGTCGGTTGCAGCCGAAGTGCTCGACCACAAGCGCGGCCCCAAGGTCATCTCTTTCAAGAAGCGCCGCCGCAAGAATTCGAAGCGCAAGCGTGGCTACCGTGACGAACTCACGATGATCCGCATCACCGAGATCCTGGCGGACGGCAAGGCGCCGACCATCGGACCTCGCCCGAAGCGTGAGAAGCCGGTCGTGACCGCTCCGGTTGATGGCGACGAAGCTCCTGCCAAGAAGGCGCCGGCGAAGAAGGCCGCGGCTCCGAAGGCAGCCGCTGTCAAGCCTGCTGCAGCCAAGAAGCCGGCTGCGAAGAAAAAGCCCGCCGCGGAATAAGCCGCTGCGAAAGTTGAGAATCTGTGAGACAATTCCTTCAAGGAATTGATCTAGAACTTATCGAGATCGGAGACGGGCTATGGCTCATAAAAAAGCAGGCGGTTCATCGCGCAACGGCCGCGATTCAGCTGGCAAGCGCCTCGGCGTGAAGGCGTTCGGCGGCGAACGCGTGATTCCCGGTAACATCATTGCGCGTCAGCGCGGCACCACCTGGCACCCCGGCCTTAATGTCGGCATGGGCACAGACCATACCCTGTTCGCCAAGGTCGAAGGCCACGTGGAGTTTCGCGCCAAATCGAACGGCCGCACTTTCGTATCGGTACTCCCGATTACTGAAGCCGCGGCCGAATAGACGGTGGACACATTGGAGTCCGCCGGGTCCTGTTGAACCGGCGGAGCGCCAGAATTGGGCTCCAGGGGAGGCGGGAAACCGGCCTCCCCTTTTCGTTTGGTGCGTCGCTTCGGGGCGCACACAGGAGCCCGAGATGTTGCAGGATATTCCGACCCCGACGTTGCGAGAAACCAGAGGCTGCGTCCTCGAGACCGAACGGCTGGCCTTGCGCAAGCCGACACTCGCGGACGTAAAAGCCATCGCGCTTCTCGCCAATGATCGCCGCATCGCCGAGATGACGCGTCGCCTGCCCTTCCCGTATCGGCAGGATCACGCGATCGATTTCGTCAATTCGTTGAGCGGAACGGCAAGCGAAAGTGTGTTCCTGATCGAACTCGACCGTCGCCCCATCGGCATGGTCGGGATTGACTGGCGCGAAGCCGAATCGCCGGAACTCGGCTACTGGCTCGGCGTCGATCACTGGGGCCAGGGTTTTGCCACCGAAGCTGCTCGCGCCGCGATCGATTACGCCTTCGACGAATTCGACATCGAGCACCTGATCTCGGGGGCGCGCGTTGCCAATCCGTCGTCGCGCAACATCCTGGAGAAGTGCGGCTTCCAGTGGAGTGGCGTTCAACTGCACCGCTTCGAAGCCATCGGCTCATCGACGCCGGTGGATTGCTTCAAGCTGACGCGCGGTGTGTGGAGCTCGCTGAAGAACTGGGGAACGTCGACGCGGAGGTAGTGTCTCTTCCCCCTCCCGCGGAGCGCAGCTTCGCTGCGCTGGGGAGAGGGGAAGAAAGCATCACACTGCCGGTGGCACCTCGTCGGCGATCTTTCCGAGCTGCTGCTCGCGCAGGAAGATATAAAGCCCCGCCGCAATGATGACCGCAGCGCCGATCAGTGTCGCCCATGATGGCAATTCGCCGAACACCAGATAGCCGAAGATCACCGCCCAGATGATCATCGAATACTGATACGGCACCACGGTGCTGGCCGGCGCCAGCTTCAGCGAGCGGTTGACGCAGAGCAGCGCGCAGACCGAGACGATCCCCGCCAGAAAAAACAGGCTGAGATCGCGCAGATCGGGCGTCACCCAGCCGAACGTCGTGAATACCGCGCCGAAGGTGAAAGTGCCAATGAACTGGGTCGTCGCCAGCACCACGTCCGGCGCAGAGCGCAGCGAACGGGTGATCAGCATCAGCGCGGCAAAGGACAGGCTACCGCCAAGCGCAATCAGCGCCGGCCATGTCACTGTCTGCGCCGAGGGCTGCAGCGCGATCAGCACGCCGCAAAAGCCGACAAAGATCGCGCTCCAGCGCCGCCAGCCGACGGATTCGCGAAGAAAGATCGCGGAGCCTGCGGTGACGAAGATCGGACAGGCGAGATAGTAGGTGATGACATCTGCGAGCGGCAGATAGGCCGCCGCCCAGAAGAATGCGGCGACTTCCAGCGTCGACAGCACCACGCGAATGAGCTGCAGGCCCGGCCGGTCGAGCCGCAGGAAATCGGCACGATGCCGCCAGATCGACGGCGCCAGCAGCGCCAGCGCTGCGCAGGCGCGCAGCAGCATCAACTGACCGACCGAATAGGTACCGACGAGGAATTTGCCGATCGCATCGCCACAGGAGAACATACAGATGCCCGCAAGCATCAGGCCGATACCGGCCAGCCGGGCGGCACGATTGTCGGCTGCGGTCGAAATGGTCGCAAACATGCCTATATGAGCCTTTAGGTAAGCTTCTGGGCGCGGGCTTGGTTAACAGCACTATGCGTCTTTAGGACGCCCTCACATACGCAGCAAGGCCGGAAAATAAGGGCTTTTCGCGAAATGTCGGCCATGAAGTGGTTGCCGCGACCACCCCCCTGCGATACGGATACACCATGAAATTCCTCGATGAAGCCAAGGTTTACATTCGCTCCGGCGACGGCGGAAACGGCTGCGTGGCCTTTCGCCGCGAGAAGTATATCGAATTCGGCGGTCCCTCCGGCGGCAATGGCGGCCGTGGCGGCGACGTGATCATCGAAGTCGTCGATGGCCTCAACACGCTGATCGACTATCGCTACCAGCAGCACTTCAAGGCGCCGCGCGGCACCAACGGCATGGGCAAGGACCGCCATGGTGCCAATGGCAAGCCGATCACGCTCAAAGTTCCGGTCGGCACGCAGATCATCGATGAGGATCGCGAGACGCTGATCCACGACTTCACCAAGCTCGGCGAGACCTATGTGCTGGCCGAAGGCGGCAATGGCGGCTTCGGCAATGCACATTTCAAGTCATCGACCAATCGCGCACCGCGCAATGCCAATCCCGGCCAGCCCGGCGAAGAGCGCTGGATCTGGCTGCGGCTGAAACTGATCGCGGACGCCGGCCTCGTCGGCCTGCCCAATGCCGGCAAATCCACATTCCTCTCCAAGGTCAGCGCTGCGCGGCCGAAGATTGCGGACTATCCGTTCACGACGCTGCATCCGCAGCTCGGCGTCGTCGATGTCGATGCGCGCGAATTCGTGCTGGCCGACATTCCCGGTCTGATCGAGGGCGCGCATGAAGGCGCCGGCCTCGGCGATCGCTTCCTCGGCCATGTCGAGCGCTGTCGCGTGCTGCTGCATCTGATCGATGCGACCTGCGAACATGCCGGCAAAGCCTACAAGACCGTCCGCGGCGAACTCGATGCCTATGAAGGCGACCTCGCCAACAAAGTCGAGATCGTCGCGCTCAACAAGATCGATGCGGTCGAGCCGGACGAGTTGAAGAAGCAGAAGGACCGGCTGAAGCGCGCTGCCAAGCAGACGCCGCTGCTGATCTCGGGCGCAACGGGCGAAGGTGTACCGGAAGCTTTGCGTTCGCTGGTCGCGGTGATCGGCGAAGCGCCGGTGTCGGACAAGGCCAAGAGCGCAGCGCAGTCTGCGCCATGGGCGCCGGCGACGAGCTGACCTGCCTCTGACCTCCGTCTACGCATCACACGCACTGCCGAAGCCCACATCATGTCGCGCCCCGAGCTGAAGAACTTCCGCCGTATCGTCGTCAAGGTCGGCTCGTCGCTGCTGATCGATTCCGCGGCCGGTGAAGTCAGGGCCAAGTGGCTTGCGGCGCTTGCCGCCGATATCGCTAAGCTCCATGCCGACGGCCGCGACGTGCTCGTCGTCTCATCCGGCTCGATCGCGCTCGGCCGTAGCCGCCTTAAACTGCCGCGCGGTCCGCTGAAGCTCGAGGAGAGCCAGGCCGCCGCTGCAGTCGGACAGATCGCGCTCGCGCGCATCTGGTCGGAAGTGCTGGGCCATCACGGCATCGGCGCCGGGCAGATTCTCGTGACGTTGCAGGACACCGAAGAGCGCCGCCGTTATCTCAATGCGCGCTCGACCATCGGCAAGCTGCTGGAATGGCGCGCGGTGCCCGTGATCAACGAGAACGACACGGTTGCGACCAACGAGATCCGCTACGGCGACAATGATCGCCTCGCGGCACGCGTTGCCACCATGGCATCCGCCGACCTGCTGGTGCTGCTGTCGGATATCGACGGGCTCTACACCGCGCCACCCGGCGCCAATCCCGATGCGAAACTGATTCCCATTGTCGACAGCGTCACCGCCGAGATCGAAGGCATGGCCGGCGCTGCCGAAAGCGAGCTCTCGCGCGGCGGCATGTACACCAAGATCGAGGCTGCGAAGATCGCCACCACCGCGGGCACGCATATGATCATCGCTTCCGGCAAGGTGGAGCATCCGCTGCAAAGGATTGCCGACGGCGGCCTCTGCACCTGGTTCCTCACGCCTGCCAATCCCGTCACGGCGCGCAAGCGCTGGATCGCCGGATCGCTGGAACCGAAGGGCACGCTGACCATTGATGCAGGCGCGGTCACCGCGCTGCGCGCCGGCAAGAGTCTGTTGCCCGCCGGCGTCATCAAGGTGGAAGGCGACTTCGCGCGCGGCGATGCCGTTATCGTACGCGGACCGGATACACACGAGATCGGACGCGGCCTCGTGGCCTATGACGCGGACAATGCCGAGAAGATCAAGGGCCGTTCATCGCCTGATGTAATGGTCATCCTCGGTATCACCGGCCGCGCGGAAATGATTCATCGCGACGACCTCGTGATTTCGGGATCACGAAGTTAAGCAACGATACTTCGCCTGAATGACGTAACGCGCAATCCGTGAAGTGCCGAACGCTCGCCATCATTGCGCCATTCCCGCGTACTTCGTTGCTCGCTATAGAGTTAGATAGCCAATTTTAGGGAGGCCCCATTTCATGACCCGGCTTTTGATCATTCCGTTTCTGCTGATCGCTTCCTCGGCCTATGCGCAGGGCAACAATACCCCAGCCAATCAATCGGCCTGCTCACGCGACGTGTCGCGCTTCTGCCGCGCCAAGATGAATGATGGCGACATGGTCGTGCTCGCCTGCCTCAAGGAACACCGTTCGAAGCTCAGCAAGGCCTGCGCGAAAGTTCTCGCCGAGAACAATCAATAGCGCCCGTAGCGTTCTCGAGCGAAGCGAGCGGCGGTTCGCGTCAAGAAAACGCGTCACAAAAAAAGATCTAACCGCTGCTGCCGGCCGGCGTCGCGACGGGAAGCACCTCGGTCGCAGCGCGATCGGGCGTCTCGTCTTTCCAGCGCACCGATCCGAACGGCCGCTCCAGCATCCGACGGACGCGGATTGGATCGGGACCGAGATGAAAATCGCTGGCGCGCTGATACAGCGCGCGCTCGGACAGCGTCGCGCGATTGCGCTGCCGCAGGAAATCCAGCCAGGTCGGGCAGTGATAGCGCTCGGTCCATAATTCAGGATCGGCGATATCGCGTGCGATCGACCAGCCATAGGCGCCGTTGCGCTGCCGCGACAGCTGCACGTCCTGCATCACACCATGGAACGCCCGCGCGCTTTCCTGATCCACGCGATATTCGATCTCCACCACCAGCGGGCCGCTGCGCGCTGTGAGCTGCAACTGCACTTCGGGATCGGCCAGCGTCTCGGCATCCTCGTCGCGCGCGCCGGTGGGCGGCATGCGCAGAAATAGGCCGAATACCGGCGAGAGAAACATCGCACCGCCGGACACCAGCAATGCCGCTTCGACGCCGACCATGTCCGTGAGATGCCCCCAGCCCCAACTGCCAATCGCGATGCCGCCGGCAATCGCGGCCTGGAAGGCGGCGAGCGAACGTCCGGCAACCCAGCGCGGCGCCGAGAGCTGTACGCCAATATTGAACAGGGCGACCGCCAGCATCCAGACCGAGCCGGCCACCACCAGCGCCGCCGCGGTGATCACCGGTTCGCTGCTCACGGCAACGACGGCAATCGCCAAGCCCATGATCAGCGCGCAGGCGCGGATTGAGCTTTCGCCGCTCAGATGCTTGCGCACATGGCCGATATTCATCGCGCCGATCACCGCGCCCATGCCGAAGGCGCCGAGCATGATGCCATAGGTCTGCGCACCACCGTGCAGCAGGTCGCGCGCCACCAGCGGCATCAGCGCCGACACCGAGCCGCCGCAAATGCCGGTGATCAGCGTGCGCATCAGCACGATGCGGATCGACGGCGAATTGGCAATGTAACGCACGCCAGACACGATAGCCCGGCTCATCCGCTCGCGCGGCAGCCTGGAAACATCGACTTTGCGACGCCACAGGAACAGCACCACCAGCAACGGGATGTACAGCACCGCATTGGCCGCGAAGGCTGCGACGGCCCCGGCGGTGGCGACCACGATGCCGCCGATCGCCGGGCCGAAACTGCGCGCGATATTGTAGCTGATGCCGTTCAGCGCCACGGCGGATGGCAGTACCTCCGGCGGCACCTGCTCGCCCACCGAGGATTGCCAGGCCGGCCCGAACAGCGCCATGCCGCTGCCGATGATGAAGCAGAAGGCCAGCAGGATGTTCGGCGTGATGTGGCCGGTCCAGTCCAGCATGGTCAGCATGGTGGCGCCGCCCAGCGACAACACCAGCGACACCAGCGACACGATGCGACGGTCATACATGTCGGCCACGGCGCCTGCAGGCATCGAGATCAGCATGATCGGCAGCATCAAGGCGGTCTGCACCAACGCCACCTTGTCGGCCGACGCGGTCATCTGGGTCATCGCCCAGGCGGCGCCCACGCTCTGGATCATCAGGCCCAGATTGGACAGCAGGCTGGCGAGCCAGATCCGCCGGAACACCGCAAACCGCAGCGGGGCGGCAATGCCGTCGGAGGGAAGAACCACTGGTTTCGCTGCTTCGGCCATCATCGTCCCGTCGTCTGCTGCAGTTAGCGACCGCAGGGCCATGCGGGACCTGATTCCCCGCGGGCATATGGAGTTGATGCCTGCGAAACGCGTTGTCTGTCCAGTACCTGCTCCGCTATCACGGAGCCAAGGCGCCGGAAGTGCGCAGATAGGGGAGACCAGCCATGGCACTGTCGCGACGAACCATCCTCACAGGCGCAGCGATGCTGCCACTGGCCGCCCATGCGCTTCGTTTTGGGGCTCTCGCGCAGACCGGCCCCGGCGTGCCCGCTGGTTCCGATACCCCGCCGATCCTGTTCGTGCATGGCAATGGCGACCATGCCGCGCTCTGGATGACGCAGCTCTGGCGCATGGAATCCAACGGCATCCCGCGCAACCGGCTAATGGCGCTCAATTTCACCGATCCGCTGGCGCGTTCCGACGATGCTGTGGCGCAGCAGGGCCGCTCCTCCACCGAAGACCAGCGCCGCGAACTCGGCGAAGCCATCGCGGAACTGAAGAAGCGCACCGGCGCTGCGAAAGTGGCGCTGGTAGCCAATTCGCGCGGTGGCTATGCGGTGCGCAATTATATCAGGAACGGCGGGAGCGCTGATGTCAGCCACGCCGTGCTGTGCGGCACCCCCAATCACGGCGTGTTCGACTGGGCCGACAGTCCCGGCAGCGAATTCAACGGCCGCGGGCCGTTCCTCAGGAGCCTCAATCCCAGTGAGGGCCCTGAGGTGACCGAGGGTACTGCTTTCCTGACGCTGCGCAGCGATGGCATCGACAAATACGCACAGCCCGATGGCCGCCTGCTCGGCAAGCCGGGTGTGACCACCGGCGTCACCGCCGATGGTCCGGCGCTGCGCGGTGCCGCCAATCTCGTGCTCGGCGCGATCGATCATCGCGAGACGGGCTTTCACCCCCGCGCCTTCCGCGAGATCTACAAATTCATCGCCGGCCGCGAACCGGGGAGGATCGATATTGCACGCGAAGCTGACGTGAAAATCAGCGGCCTCGTCACCGGTACTCCCGGCGGCGTGCCGACCAACCGGCCCGTCGCTGATGCGTTGGTCGAGGTGTATCGCGTGGCGCCGGATAGCGGCGAGCGGATCGGGGCGGCGCTCCATTCGGCCCGCACCTCCGCCGATGGTCGCTGGGGCCCGGTTCAGGTCGACCCGACCTGGCCTGTCGAGATCGTGCTGACATCGGCCGGCGCGCCGATCACGCATTCCTATCGCTCGCCATTCCCCCGCTCGTCCGACGTCGTGCATCTGCGCGCCGGCCGTGCACCGGGACCCGCAGACGCCAATGCCGGCGCCGTGGTCTCGATGTCGCGCGTCCGCGGCTATTTCGGACTGCCGCGCGATGTCGTGCTGCTCGACGGCAAGGAGCCGACCGACGTGAAGGCCGGCGTACCCACGGATTCGCTCTCGACAATCAGCCTTCCGGCCACGGAGATCGGCCGTCCGGTGGCGGCGCTGTTCAATCAGGAGCGGATCGTGGCGCGCGCCTGGCCGGCATCGGAAAACCGCATCACGGTCGCGGAATTTACCGAGTAACCGGCGAGCCTCGCCTTCATGGCGCCCGGATTTGCGACTGCTATAGTGTAGCCACACCCAGCCCCGTTTGCAGGTTGCGAGGTCCATCGTGAGCGTTGCCGAAGTCTACGACTTTGCTGCTTCGCGACGGCCCCTGGTGCCGCCGAGTCCGCCGCGCGCGCCCGAAAACATGGGCGCGCTGGGGCGCATGTCCGCGATGCGCCGCAGCGCCATCGAGACCTGGGGCCAGCGTGCCTATGAAGATGACATCGTCAAGGGCCGCTTCTTCGGCCATGCGAGCTTCATCCTCAACGACCCCGACGCGATCCGCCATGTGCTGGTGGACAATTACGAGAACTATACCCGCACGCCCGCTGCGTTCCGCGTGCTGCGGCCGATGCTCGGCGAGGGTCTGCTTCTCGCCGAAGGCCGCGCCTGGAAACACCAGCGCCGCACACTGGCACCGGCCTTCACGCCGCGCGCGGTGAACACGTTAGTGCCGCACATGATCTCGGCCATCGACGACACGCTCGCCGAGTTACAGCGCGCCGAAGGCAAGCCGGTCAATCTGCGCGAGATCATGCAGCGGATGACGCTGGAGATCGCCGGCCGCACCATGTTCTCATTCGGCATGGCCGAGCATGGCGCGAAGCTGCGCGACTTCGTGATGGAATACGGCATGAAGCTGGCACGGCCGCATTTCCTCGATCTGCTGCTGCCGCTGGGCTGGCCGACACCACAGGATATTTCGCGCGCTTTCTTCCGCAGACGCTGGACGACATTCGTCGGCGAGCTGATGACCGCACGTCGTGCCGCCGGCAAGAACGACGACGCGTCGCCGCGCGATCTGTTCGATCTGATGGTGGCCGCACGAGATCCGGAAACCGGCGCATCTTTCACCGATGTGCAGCTCGGCGATCAGGTGGCGACGATGATCCTGGCCGGCCATGAGACCACGGCAACGGCACTGTTCTGGGCGCTCTATCTGCTGACGCTCGATCCCGCGACCCAGGAGCAGGTCGCGGCAGAGGCCCGTGCCGCCGGCGCGAGCGGTACATTCGACATGGACCATCTGAAATTCACCCGCGCGGTGATCGACGAGACCATGCGGCTTTATCCGCCCGCCTTCCTGATCGCGCGCGCCGCGGCGGGCCCTGATAGGGTGGCTGGCCAGTCTGTCGCCCGCAAGGACGTGATCCTGATCGCGCCATGGCTGCTGCATCGGCATGAGAAACTGTGGCGCGAGCCCAATGCCTTCATGCCGTCCCGCTTCATGCCCGGCACGCCGCCGCCGGACCGCTTCGCCTATCTGCCTTTCGGCGTCGGCGCTCGCGTCTGCATCGGCGCGCATTTCGCGCTTGTCGAGGCCACATTGGCGCTGGCGAAAATCATCGGTGCATTCCGCATCGCGTTGCCGGATAAAACGCCCGTCATGCCTATCGGCGTAGTGACGACGCAACCGGATCGCTCGCCACTGTTTCGGATTGAGCGGCGCTGACGTTATTTCGGCACGCCCCCTTCTCACGTCTTTCCGCCCCTACGCGCGCGCGTCGCACGCCAGGCGGAACGACAAGTTGAAGCGCTCCGGCAAAGCCCTGTCTTGGACGCAGCGCCTGTTTGGCCTAAACTGATGCCATGAGTGATGTACAGGCACAATTCGCGACACTGAAACAGGCGACCGACCCCGCCGTAGCCGATGCCATTGCACAACTGATCCGCGACGGCGCCGATCACGAACTCAATCGCATTAACGTGCTGGATTTTGCTGCGCGCTACGGCCTGAACGAAGAGCGCGTCATTTCCGGCTTCCTGCACGCCTCCCGCCTCGGCCTGTTCGACTTGACCTGGAACGTACTGTGCCCGGGCTGCAGCGGCGTCCTCGACGCCCACAGTACGCTGAAATCGCTGCGCCATGACGATTACCATTGCGGACTCTGCGCCTGCGGCTATGAAGCATCGGTTGACGAGCAGGTCGAGGTGGCGTTCACGGTCGCGCCGCGGGTCCGGCACATCGCTGCACACGACCCCAATACGCTGCCGCTCTGGGAATATTTCAAGCAGGTATTCTGGAGCTCCGGCGTCGATCTCAACCAGGAATCCTTCGCGTCACTCACCGACGAGGTGACGCTGGACGCCATGGAATTGCCAGCGCATGAAAAGGCGGTGATGTCGCTGCACCTGCCGTCGGAGTTCGTCATCGTGTTCGAGCCGGTAACCCATGCCGCGCAGTTCATTGATGTGCAGGGCGAGCCGACCAAGGAACGACAGCATCTGTCGCTGATCTACAACCGGCAGCATACACCGACCGGCACCATCACCCTGCGACCCGGACCGCTGCGGTTGTCCCTCGAAAACCAGACCGAGGTGCGCGTGCTACCATCGGTATTCGTCGCGGCGGAGGGCCTCCATCACCTGATCGGCAAGCGCAAGCCGTTCCTCACGGCCAAGCGGATACTCACCAACCAGACCTTTCGCGATGTCTACAAGGCCGATAACCTCAATATCGATCAGCGACTGAAGATTACCTCGCTGACTTTCCTGTTCACCGACCTCAAGGGCTCGACCGCCTTGTACGAGCGCGTCGGCGATCTCGCAGCCTTCGACCTGGTGCGGGCGCATTTCCACGCCCTGCTGGAGATCATTGCGTCGGAAGCCGGTGCCGTCGTGAAGACCATCGGGGATGCCGTCATGGCGACCTTTACACGGCCCGAACAAGCGCTGGCCGCGGGTCTGCGCATGCGCGCGGCGATGGAGCGATTGAACGAGGAGCGCGGCACCAAGGATCTCGTGGTCAAAATCGGCATCCATGAGGGACCCTGCCTTGCTGTGATGCTGAACGAGCGGCAGGATTACTTTGGCCAGACCGTCAATATCGCTGCCAGGGTGCAGGGCCTGTCAACCTCGCAAGCGATCCACGTCACCGGCCCGGTGATATCGACGCAGGCCGTGGAAGCCATCCTGCGAAAGGCTGAAATCACGCCGATCCAGAAGCATGCCGCCTTGCGCGGTATCGCCGACAAGATCGTGGTCTATGAAATCCCGTGATACGTGATCCCTTAAACTGCCGGTCGCCTCAATTGTTACTTAACTGTCATCAGCGCTTCGGGAACCCGCCCGCATTGCGCGCGTTCCATTTTCGCGCCACAAAGCACGGGCGTTTTCGCCGCATGGCGGACCTCTCGATCATCTGGTTCAAAGAATAATGCTGGAAAAATTGCGCCAATTCATTGCCGACGTGGTGTCACCCGATGCGCACGAAAATCAGGCATTTGACGATACCGGTTTCCGCCTCGCCGCCACGGCGCTGATGCTTCACGTCATCTCGCTGGACGGTGAGCCCTCAGCTATCGAGACTGCCAAGTTACACAGCCTGATCGAGTCGCGTTTCGAGCTCGATCCCGGCACGGCAGACAGGCTCATCGCGGCTGCCACGCTTGTCGAAGGCGAGGCCGTCGACCTCTATCACTTCACCAGTGTCATCATGCGCGTGGTCGATGAGCCCGGCCGCGTCCGCCTCGTCGAGATGATGTGGGAGCTGGTCTATGCCGACGGCCGCGTCAGTGAGTTCGAGGAAAATGTGGTCTGGCGCGCAGCCGATCTGCTCGCTGTTTCATCACGCGACCGGATGGAGCTCAAGCGACGTGTGGCGAGCGGCAGGGCGACGACGGATGCCGCGGTCTGAGCAGGATCTCGGCTAGACCGAAAATGACAGCGCCACGACGCACAACCAAAGTTTAATGCGCAGTCCCCGATAATTCATGCGACTGCTACGCGCCCGAGAACCGGTGGCCCTGCGGTACTCCGGTGGTCATTCCGACTTGCACATCACGGGTATCCCTATTACGCCTGTAGATGCATGCAAACCCTCTTCACGTATTTCAAGAGTACCTTATTGTGACTGAGCGCGTGACGTTGATAACCGGAGCCTCGGCCGGAATTGGCGCCGAGTTCGCGCGCATCTTCGCTGCGAACAAGCATCGCGTCGCTCTGGTTGCACGCCGCACCGAGCGTCTGAACGCTCTGGCCGCTGAAATCATAGCTGCGGGCGGTGCTGCGCCCATCATCATTTCCTGCGATCTCGAACAGCGCGACGCCTGCGACCAGATCGCAGCCGCCCTCGCCGCTGCCGATGTCGAAGTTGAGTATGTGGTCAACAATGCCGGCTTCGGCATGTTCGGCCGCGCCATCGAGATGGACCGCGACAGGCAACTCGGCATCGTCGAGGTCAATGTTCGCGCATTGACGGATCTGTCGCTGCGCTTTTCCGACAGCCTCATCCGCAACAAGGGCGGCATTCTCAATCTCAGCTCGATCGCGGGTTTTCTGCCGGGCCCCGGAATGGCCGTGTACTACGCCAGCAAGGCCTATGTGCTGTCCTTCACCGAAGCGCTGCGTCAGGAGCTCGGCTCAAAGGGCGTGCGCGTCACCGCATTGTGCCCCGGGCCTGTGCCCTCGGAATTCCAGGCCCGCGCCGGATTCACCCCGGGTCTCGACTCCGCCATCCTCAATGTCTCGGCCGCCGATGTCGCCCTGCTGGGCTATCAGGGCCTCATGGCCAACAAGCGCACGGTTTTTCCCGGCCTCGGCATCAAGATCGTCCCGTTACTGCTCCGGTTCTTCCCGCGCGGCTTCATCGCCGGCGCCGTGGCAAGGTTGCAGCTGCGCCGGGTGTGACGGGATTTGGCGTGGCCGTGCTGCGCGCAACGTTCAAGATGAAAATCGGGGGCTTCGGCGAGTGCGGGCTGCGCCACGCGTAGCCGCAGGTGAAGCGTGGTGGAGCCAGGCGGGATCGAACCGCCGACCTCGTCATTGCGAACGACGCGCTCTCCCAGCTGAGCTATGGCCCCGATACGTACCGGCCGCGGACGGCCGATCAGTAATCGGCGTCATTTACAATCCCTGTTAACGGCAAGTCAAGAACGTCGCAAAAGCGCGGTTTTGCGGCACTTTTCGCCCGGAACTTCCCTTGTTAGAGGGGGGCTGAACCGATATTTAGCTGACAGTCGAATCCGCGACCTAACCCGCGAGCCATCCCCGCCATGCGCGCCGTTCTCGATATCGTGCTGATCGTTCTCGATCTCTATGTCTGGCTGCTGATCGCCTCGGCGATCCTGTCCTGGCTGATCGCCTTCAACGTCGTCAACACCCGCAACCAGTTTGTCTCCGCGATCGCCGAATTCCTGTTCCGGATCACCGAGCCGGTGCTGGCGCCGATCCGCAAGATGCTGCCGAGCCTCGGCGGTCTCGACATCTCGCCAATCATCCTGATCCTGATCATCATGTTCCTGCAGCGTGTGATCACCTATTACATCTATCCCAGCGTCTTCTGATCGGCCGCCGGCTTCGTGGCGGATCCCTGGCGCTATGCGACTGACGGTGTCAGCATCGCCGTTCGCGTGACGCCGCGCGGCGGCCGCGATGACATCGACGGGATCGAGACCATGGCCAATGGCCGCTCGGTGGTGAAGGTACGGGTACGCGCCATCGCCGAGGGCGGCGAAGCCAACCGTGCCGTGACCGAGCTGCTCGCCAAGCGGCTCGGCGTACCGAAACGCGATGTGCGCGTGCTGTCCGGCACCACATCGCGCGTGAAACAGATCGCGGTCGACGGCGACCCGACGAAACTGGGCGCGATGCTGCGCAGTATCACTGCAGCAACGCCCGACGACACTGACGACAGGACCGACACATGACCGCCAGCATCATCGATGGAAAGATCATCGCCGCCGAATTGCGCGGCCGCGTCGCCGCCGAAGTCACGCGCGTGAAGAGCGAGCATGGCGTGACACCGGGCCTCGCCGTGGTGCTGGTCGGCAGCGATCCCGCCAGCGAGGTCTATGTGCGCAGCAAGCACAAGCAGACCCAGGAAGCCGGCATGGCCTCCTTCGAGTACAAGCTTCCGGCCGACATCGCGCAGGCCGATCTGATCGCGCTGGTGCAGAAGCTGAACGCCGATCCCGCCGTGCACGGCATCCTCGTGCAACTACCGCTGCCAAAGGGCCTCGATACCGACGCCGTCGTCAACGCCATCGATCCCGCCAAGGATGTCGATGGCCTGCACCCGACCAATGCCGGCCGTCTCGCCAGCGGCATGCCCGCACTGTCGCCCTGCACGCCACTCGGCTGCATCATCCTGACCAAGAGCGTGCACACGTCACTGGAAGGTATGAATGCCATCGTGATCGGCCGCTCCAATCTGGTCGGCCGGCCGCTGGTGCAATTGCTGCTCAATGAAAACGCCACCGTGACAATCGCCCATTCGAAGTCACGCGATCTCGCCAAACTCTGCGCGCAGGCGGATCTGGTCTATGCCGCCGTCGGCCGGCCTGAAATGGTCCGCGGCGACTGGATCAAGCCCGGCGCCACCGTGATCGATGTCGGCATCAATCGCCTGCCCGGCGCAGAGGGCAAGACGCGCCTCGTCGGCGACGTTGCCTATCAGGAAGCGCTGAAGACCGCCGGCGCGATCACCCCGGTGCCTGGCGGCGTGGGTCAGATGACCGTCGCCTGCCTGCTGGTAAACACGCTGCGCGCGGCCTGCGCGATCCACAAGCTGGCCGCGCCGACGGTTTAATTCGCCGTGTTCTCGATCAACCGTCGATAGAACCGGATCATGTCGGCGTAGTTCGCCACGCTCAGTCGCTCATTGGTGCCGTGAAAGCGCTTGAGGTCTTCCGACGTCGCCCGCACCGGCGAGAAGCGGAAGATGTTGTCGGTCACATCCGTGTAGTGCCGGGAGTCCGTCGCCGCCACCATCAGGCCCGGCGCCACCAGCGCATCCGGGAAAATCTCGCGGATGGTCTGGTTGAGCGCGCGATAGGACGGACCCGCCGTGCCGGTCACCGGGGGCGGATCGGTATTGCCGGGAAATGGCGCAATCGAAATCCTGTCATTGCTGACGGCACTGCGCACATGTTCGGTGACGCTGGCCTGGGTATCGCCGGGCAACAGCCGGAAATTCACCGTGGCCTCGGCATTGCCCGGCAACACATTGTCCTGTTCGCCGGCCTTGAAGATCGTCAGCGCCGTGGTCGTGCGCACCGTCGCCTCGGTCGGACCGCTCTTCTCGAATTCGCGCAGCAACAGCGGCTTGAACAGCCAGAGATTGGACAGCACCACGCGGTTGAAGCCACTCATTTCCGGCGCGATGGTGTCGAACATCTCGCCGACCGTGCCACGGATCTGCATCGGCAGGCGCTTGTTCTCGAGCTGAGTCAGCGCCGCGCTCATCATGCCGATCGCCGTCTCGCGCGGCGGCATCGACGAGTGACCGGGCGTGCCATGCGCGGTCAACACCAGCGTCGCATAGCCTTTCTCGGCGACGCCAATCAGCGCCATCGGCCTGTCCAGCCCCTTGAGGATGCCCTCGGTGATCAGCAGGCCTTCATCGAGCACGAAGTCGAGCTTGACGCCGCGCGATTTCAGCAACGCCGCGATCGCCCTTGCACCGCGCGTGCCGGAGACTTCCTCGTCGTGACCGAAGGCGAAATAGATGGTGCGCTTCGGCCTGAAGCCGGTCTTTGCCATGGCTTCGGCGGCTTCGAGGATCGAATAGAGATTGCCCTTGTCGTCCCATGAACCACGGCCCCAGATAAAGCCGTCGGCGACGACGCCCTTGAATGGCGGCTGCTGCCAGTCCTTCTCGGTGCCCGGCGCGACGGGCACGACATCCTGATGCGCCAGCAGCCCGATCGGCTTCAAAGCGGGATCGCTGCCTTCCCACGTGTAGAGAAGGCTGTAGTTGCCGACGAGCTCGCGCCTTGCCGCGGCGTGGAAGGCCGGAAAGCTCGCCACCAGATGCGCCTGCATCGCACGCAGCGGCTCGGCCGCCTGATCGGGATTGAGAAAATTGGAGATGGTCGGGAAGCGGATCGCTTCCGCAAGTCGCTCGGCCACCGCCTGTTCGTCAACGGCCGTTTTCGGTACCGCATTCACCTGGAGCTGCCGCGACCCGTGGCTGAACGTGTAGACGAGCACGATGCCCGCGAGCAGCAAAACGGCCGCGATGACAATCAGCGCGGCCGTTCGGAATAGTCTGATCCATCGGCGCATCGGAAGTCCCCTCCTGCTACGCCAATTTCTGTTACTTGGTCTTGGCGGCCGATTCTTTTGCAGATTTGGCGCGCTCGACGCCTTCCATGATCAGGCGCTCCGCATCGGCGGCATCGCCCCAGCGCACCACCTTGACCCACTTGCCGGGCTCGAGATCCTTGTAGTGCTCGAAGAAGTGCTGGATCTGCTGCAGCGTGATCTCCGGCAGATCGCTGTAGTTCTTCACCTTGTCGTAGCGCTGGGTGAGCTTCGAGGTGGGGACGGCGATGATCTTCTCATCGAGACCGCCTTCGTCTTCCATCAGCAGCACGCCGACCGGGCGCACGCTCATGACAGCGCCCGGCACGATGGCACGGGTATTGGCGATCAGCACATCGCAGGGATCGCCGTCGCCGGACAGCGTGTGCGGAATGAAGCCGTAGTTCCCGGGATAGCGCATCGGCGTATAGAGGAAGCGATCGACGAACAGCGCGCCGGATTCCTTGTCCATCTCGTATTTGATGGGCTCGCCGCCCACCTGGACCTCGATGACGACGTTTACTTCATGCGGCGCCTTGGCGCCGAGCGGGATTGCGTCAAGACGCATCGAACACTCCAGATTTCATAGGACAGGTTGCGACAGGCGTAGCCGAGCGGGAGCCCGGATTCAACGCCTGCGGGACCAGAAAATCATGAACCGGCTTAACGGCTTAATTCGTCCAGGCGAATGCCACTTTATCGAGCGACTTTGCGCCGAAACGCTCCGAGGAGCGGGCGACCATACGGCCGCCCAGAGCACGGTAGAACTCCGTCGCGCCCTCGTTGTCGGACAGCGCCCAGATCACCATGCTCTTCAGGCCGCTCTGCACGAGGTCGCGCTTGGCGGAGGCGAACAGGCGGCGGCCAAAGCCGAGGCCCTGGAATTCCGGACGCAGGTAAAGTTCGTAGATCTCGCCTTCGAACTGCAGGCTGCGGGCGCGGTTGCGACCGTAATTGGCATAGCCGGCGACCTTGTCGCCGAAGCACAACACGCTGACGCGGCTGCCCTTGCGGATCGCCGACTCCCACCAGCCGGGACCGCGGCGATTGATCAGCTTTTCCAGTTCGGGGCCCGGGATGAGGCCCTGATAGGCCGCGCGCCAGGCTTCGTCATGGGTGGACGCCACCGCGGCCGCATCTGCAGCTTTGGCCGGCCGAACCTCGATCAGGGTTGTGCTCATGAGGGGATCAAAGCAAGTCGGCGGGCGCTCTTCAAGGTCCATCGTTAATTATCGGTTAACGTGTGGATTTTCAGCATCAGTTTGGCAAAAGAGTTGTATCGAAAAAGGACAGGACTGCATCTTCTGCGCGCCAGGCGCCGCGTTTTCCACTGCTGGCACTTGCTGACGCAAGTCATACCGCAAATGCACACGCGCTCTGATGTGCGGAACTGCAGCCATGTGATTCGTAGCGTATAGAATGCCGCAGCCGTTACTGCCCGACGAAGGCCACCGAGCGCTCATGAAACACCTCCAGGCGCTGTGCCTGCTGGCTGCACTGATCGGCAGCGCCTGCACGGCTGCAGCGCAGACATATGGCGCGCCAGGTCCTGAAGAAGCGCCGCATCGCCGGCAGCTCTGGACGGTGCCGTCGCCCGATCCTGGCACCAGTTCCCGAGCCGTGCTGTTTCGCCCGCCGGGCAACGGTCCGTTTCCGCTCGCTGTGATCGCGCATGCCTCCACGCAGAATGCGCTGCGCCGCGCGCAGATGCCGCAACCGGAGTATCGCGCACTCGCCTCCTGGTTCGTCAGCCGCGGCTACGCCGTGCTGGTCCCTGAGCGCCCCGGTCATGGCGCCACCGGCGGCCGCTATCTGGAAGACCAGGGCGGCTGCGATGATGCCGACTATCTCGGCGCCGGCCGCGCCACGGCTGACAGCATCGCGGCAGCGATGACCGAGATCCGCAAGCAACCCTTCATTCGCGGTAGCGGCACGATCGTCGTCGGCCATTCCGCGGGCGGCTGGGGCGCACTGGCCCTGGCCGGCGCCAATCCGCCAGGCGTGACGGCGATCGTCGTCTTCGCGCCCGGACGCGGCGGCCATGCCAATGACAGGCCGAATGACGTCTGCGCGCCGCAGCGCCTGATCGCCGCAGCGGCAACCTTCGGACAGACGGCGCATGTGCCCGTGATCTGGCTCGCCGCGCGCAATGACAGCTATTTTTCGCCAGCCTTCTCGCGACGGCTTGCCGATGCCTTTCGCAAGGGCGGTGCCAAGGTCGATATCCGCGAACTGCCGGAATTCCGGAGCGAAGGGCACTGGCTTGCGGAGAGCGACGGCGGTGACGACATCTATGGTGCCGCGCTGGACAAGGCGTTGAAGGCAATCACGGCAGGAAAGCGATGACACGCAAGCCCGCGCAACTGGAGTGGACACCGCAGTGACCGAGCTTTGGCCCGATGACGACGTCATTCTCTATGACGGCGTCTGCATCTTCTGCTCGCGCTGGATCCAGTTCGTCGCCGCACGCGACATCGATCGTCGCTTTCGCTTCACCCCGATCCAGTCGGACTATGGCAGCCACCTCGCCCGCCATTTCGGCATCGACCCCGCCGATCCCGATACGAATGCCGTGATCCATGGCGGCGTGGCTTACTTACAATCCGATGCGGCGCTGACAGTGTTATCGACCCTGCCCGGCTGGCAGTGGGTGCGCCTACTGTTCGCCATCCCGAAGGCATTGCGCAATCCCGTCTACAGCCTGATTGCAACCAACCGCTATCGCATCTTCGGAAAGACGGAGGCGTGTATCGTGCCGGATGCGGAGATGCGAGCAAGGGTGATCGAGTAGCGCTATCCGTTACGCCTTCGCGGGCTTGCCCTCGTTCAACACTTCCCTCGCCGCCCTCTCGCCGCTCTCTCGCGCGCCGTGAGCTGTCGAGAAGAAGTTCGGCGATGTCGCCTCGCCGGCGAAGAACAGTTTGCCATTCACCGGCGCGGCGAGCACGGCGCGGGCTTCGGCATGGCCGGGCTTCGCCGCAGAATAGGCGCCCTGTGCGAAGCGGTCGTGGCCCCAGCGGGATTCCGCGAGGGGCGTGAGCTTGCTGCGGATATCCGAGCCGAGCAGCGTGACGATCTCGTCGATGCTTTGCGCAGCGAGCGCCCCGTCGCCGGCGTCTTCGAGCTCGCGCGCGAAACTGCCGCCGAAGAAACCGGCGATGCAGGGACGGCCGGAGGGGCGCAGATGAAAGCTGCCGACGCCGGTGCGCATGGCGGCGCCGCGCAAGCCGATATCGGACGGCCACTTCTCCGCATCGGCAAGCGCCAGCATCACCTTGTTGTCGGCGCCGAGCGGCAGGCTGGCGGCAGCATCGACCTTGCCGGGCAATGGCGGCGTGAAGCGGATATGCGCGTTGGCGATGAGATTGGTCGGCACGCAGACGATGACTTTCGCCGCGCCCAGCGTGCCACGTGAGGTCTCGATGCGGATGCGCGCACCTGAGTGATCGATCAGTGTCACTTCGGTATTCAGCGCCACCGGACACGGCGCGCCATAGGCCGCGATCAGCGCACCATAGCCATCGGGCAGGCGCCAGTTGACCTCGGTGTCCTCATAGGCGTCCATGTCGTGCAGCGACACATCCTTGAGCTCGAAACCGTTGATATAGGTGGAGACCGCGTCGATCATCGGATTCCACGGATTGCCCGGCTCGAGGCATGTCGCGGCAGGCGCATCGATCTCGTTTTCCGCGGCTTCTTCGGCTCGCTCATAAAAGGCGTCTATCGCGGCGAAGAACTCATCGCGCTTCGTCTTTGAGAAGGCGACGTCATAGGCCTGATCGCGCCACGGCGGGCGCGACTTGTCGACGGCAAAGCCAAGGTCCTTCGCGATGCCGACAAAATCGTTCCTGTCGGCGGAGTGCAGCCATTCGCAGCCGAGATCGAACGGAATACCGGGCGCTGCCATGATGGTATGGGCACGGCCACCGATCCGGTCGCGCGCTTCCAGCACGATCACCGAGAGCCCGGAACCTTCCAGCGCACGTGCCGCACCGAGGCCGGCGGCACCGGCACCGATGATGGCGACATCAACTTCGGAGGGGAGATTCGTGCTCATCACGTCATGTCACACCGGATTGTCGTGACACCGGGATAAAGGCTTGCTTGAATTATTCAAGCCACCGCTGCCCTCGGAGAAGACGCATGACAGCCCCACACGAGTTCGAGCTCTACGGCTTCTGGCGAACATCCGCGACCTACCGGGTGCGCGTGGCGCTCAACTTGAAGGGTTTGGAAGCGCACGAGCGCGTGATCGATCTCGACAAGGGCGAACAGCGCGGCGACGCGTTCCTCAAGATCAATCCGCTCGGCGCGATCCCGGCCCTGATCGAGCCCGGCCACCTGCCGCTCACGCAGTCGCTGGCGATCCTGGAATTCCTCGACGAGATCCACCCGACCCCGCCGCTACTGCCGAGCGATCCACACGGCCGCGCCCGGGTACGCTCGATCGCCGCGATGCTGGCCGCCGACACCCATCCGCTCGTTACGCCGCGGGTGCGCAAATATCTCGCCATCACCGCCGGCTTCGACGATGCCGCAATCCGCGCCTGGCTGGTGCACTGGTTCACGACAGGCCTCGCCGCCGTGGAAGAACGCCTGGCCACCGAGCCTGCCACCGGCCGCTTCTGTCATGGCAACGAGGTGACGATCGCCGACATCTGCCTGCTCAGCATCACCGCGACCATGAAGGTGTTGAAGATCGAAATTGCAGGCATTCCGACCATCAATCGCATCGTCGCCACCTGCGAGGCCATGGACGCGTTTGCGAAGGCCGATCCGATGAAGCAACAGGGCGCACCGAAGGGGTCGTGACGTAGCAACCCACTCGTCATCCTCCGGCACACCATTGGTGTGCCGGAGGACGGGATCGGCGCCGAAGGCGACGGGACCGAGCCCGGGATGACAATGTGGGGCAGCGCAAAACAAAAATGCCCGGCTTTCGCCGGGCATTCGTAACCAGTCAAAGAAAGCTCGTCGCTTACGCGATCACTTCCTTGGTCTTTTCGGCGCGCTTGCGGTCGTTGGCATCGAGATGCTTCTTGCGCAGGCGGATCGACTTGGGGGTGATCTCGACCAGCTCGTCGCTCTCGATATAGGCCAGCGCCTTTTCGAGGGTCATGCGGATCGGCGGCGTGAGACGAACCGCTTCATCCTTCGACGTGGTGCGGATGTTGGAGAGCTGCTTGCCCTTGAGAACGTTGAGTTCGAGATCGTTCTCGCGGGTGTGCTCGCCGATGATCATGCCTTTGTAGACCTTCCAGCCCGGCTCGATCATCATCGGACCGCGATCTTCCAGCTTGAACATGGCATAGGCAACCGCTTCGCCCTGATCGTTGGAGATCAACACGCCATTACGGCGGCCGGCGATCTCGCCCTTATAGGGCAGGTAGTCGTGGAACAGCCGGTTCATGATCGCGGTACCCTTGGTATCGGTCATAAGTTCGCCCTGATAGCCGATCAGGCCGCGGGTCGGCGCGTAGAACACCAGACGCAGGCGGTTGCCGCCCGACGGACGCATCTCGATCATCTCGGCCTTGCGTTCGCTCATCTTCTGAACGACCACGCCGGAGAATTCCTCATCCACGTCGATGACGACTTCCTCGACCGGCTCGAGCGTGTTGCCGTTCTCGTCCTTGGTGAGAACCACGCGCGGACGCGACACCGACAGCTCAAAGCCTTCGCGGCGCATGTTCTCGATCAGGATCGCGAGCTGCAATTCGCCGCGGCCCGAGACTTCCATGGCGTCACGGTCGGCGGATTCGACGACCTTGAGCGCGACATTGCCTTCGGCTTCGCGCAGCAGGCGGTCGCGGATCAGGCGGCTGGTGACCTTGTCGCCTTCGGTACCGGCGAGCGGCGAGTTGTTGACGATGAAGGACATCGACACGGTCGGCGGATCGATCGGCTGGGCCTGGATCGGAACTTCAACCGACGGATCGCAGAAGGTATCGGCAACGGTGCCCTTGGGCAGACCGGCGATGGCAACGATGTCGCCGGCTTCGGCGAGTTCCACCGGCTGGCGCTCGAGGCCGCGGAAGGCCAGGATCTTGGTGATACGGCCGGTTTCGACGACCTTGCCGTCACGCGACAGCACCTTGACCGCCTGGTTCGGCTTCACCGAACCCGACGAGATGCGGCCGGTGATGATGCGGCCGAGATAGGGGTTGGCTTCCAGGATCGTGCCGAGCATGCGGAACGGGCCTTCTTCCACCACCGGCGGCGGCACATGCTTGATGACGAGATCGAACAGCGGCTTCATGCCGACGTCATGCGACGCGTCCGGGCTGTCGGCCATCCAGCCGTTGCGGCCTGATCCGTACAGGATCGGGAAGTCGAGCTGGTCGTCGGTGGCGTCGAGCGCTGCGAACAGGTCGAACACTTCGTTGACGACTTCGGTGATGCGGGCGTCCTGACGGTCGACCTTGTTGATCGCGACGATCGGCTTGAGACCGAGCTTCAGTGCCTTGCCGACCACGAACTTGGTCTGCGGCATCGGGCCCTCAGCAGCGTCGACCAGCACGATCACGCCATCGACCATCGACAGGATGCGCTCGACTTCGCCGCCGAAGTCGGCGTGGCCCGGGGTGTCGACGATGTTGATCTGGACCTCGTCCCACAGCACCGAGGTGCACTTGGCGAGAATGGTGATGCCGCGCTCTTTTTCGATGTCGTTCGAATCCATCGCGCGTTCCTGGACGCGCTGATTGTCGCGATAGGTGCCCGACTGCTGCAGCAGCTTGTCGACGAGGGTCGTTTTGCCGTGGTCAACGTGGGCGATGATAGCAATGTTGCGAAGGTTCATAGGTCTTCTTCTGTTTTACGGTCTGGGTGCCCTGATGCGGGTTCAACAAGACATGCTCGACAAAAGGCCAGATCAATTAGAGTTGGGCCTTGCGCTCGAGCGCGTTCGATAACTGCCTCGTCTGAAAACGCGCTGGGGCAATCCCTCCAAAAGCAAACCCGGCCAGAAGGGGCCGGGTACTCGGACGCGTTGCGGCGCAATATAGGGGGAAATCGCCGAAAAACAATGCGAATCTGCCAAATGGTTAGCTCAATTTCGGGTCCAGAACGGTGGCCCAAAGGGCCACATCGGCCCGATCCCGTAGCGTAACGGTCATTTGGCCGCTCGAACCGTCGATTTTGACGTGTCCGAAGAACTGCATACCCGCCGTTGGGGGCAGATTCTGCTTGCCGGGGCCCGGCGCCTTCACGAAACGGACCTCGGGACCGAAGGTATTATCCATCGCTCCGGGACCAAACGTACCGGCATGAAACGGCCCGGAAACGAACTCCCAGAACGGCTCGAAATCCTGGAACTGGGCCTTGTCGGGATTGTAGTAATGCGCCGCCGTGTAATGCACGTCGGCGGTCAGCCAGACCGTGTTGCGGATACCCGCCGACTTGATGAAGCGCAGGATGTCGGCGATCTCCAGCTCGCGGCCGCGCGCCGGGCCATCACCCTGCGCGATCGCCTCCGACCCCGTGTGATTCACCGCATCATTCTCGACGACGATCCCGATCGGCATGTCGGAGGCGATGACCTTCCAGGTTGCCTTTGACGCCATCAATGCGCGCTTCAACCAGGCCATCTGCTCCGGGCCGATGAAATACGCATCGGGACCATAGGTCTCCTGCAGGTTGGGGCCGTTGGGGCCGCGATAGCTGCGCTCGTCCAGCATGAAGACGTCGAGATGCGGCCCGTAATTCAGCGTGCGATAGACGCGGCCCGGTTCGGCCGGATTGACCGAGATCGGATACATCTCGTGAAAGGCACGCGCGCCGCGCGCAGCCAGCAGCGTGATGTCGCGTTCCTTGTAGGCCGCCGGCAACTGCTTGGAGAGCGACCAGTTGTTGGTGACTTCGTGATCGTCCCACTGGCCGAAGATCGGCACCTGCGCATTGAAGGCGCGAACATTCTCGTCGAGCAGATTGTATTTGTGCGCGGCGCGGAATTCGTCGAGCGTCTCGGCGACCTTGGCCTTTTCCGGCACGATGATGGTGTTCTTCCAGACCGTGCCGTCAGGCAATTTCACTTCAGGCAGGATCGGGCCGTCGGCATAGATCGTATCGCCGGAATGGATCAGGAAATCCGGATTGTGCTTGCGCATGGTGGCGTAGGTGACCATGCCGCCATCCTCCGCATTGATGCCCCAGCCCTGTCCGGCGACATCGCCGCCCCAAACGAAAGACACATCGCGGCGATCCGCGGGCGCGGTGCGGAAGCGGCCGGTCACGGGCTCGCCGACGATCTCCGTATGCGAAAGATCACGGAATTTGACGCGGTAGAAGATGTCCTGCCCGGCCGGCAGATTGTCGAGCAGCAGCTTTGCTGTGAAATCGGTTTCCGGCAGCGCCACCATCGGCGGCAAGGTCCGCGCATTGTTGAAGGACTCGGTGGTGGCGACTTCCACCATCATCTGCGCCGGCCGGTCGGCACGCGACCAGATCATGCCGCTATTGATCCCGACATCGCCGGACTGCACGCCATGCGACACCACCGGACGATCCGCCGCGCGGCTGAGATAGGGCATCGCCAGGAAGCTGGCGCCTGCTGCAGCTGAGTGCGTGAGAAAACGGCGGCGGGACATATGTAACGCCGAGAACTTGTAAGTCATGGCGAACTCCTGATCCTGGCTTTGACACCCATGGTGCTAGGCAGATCGCTTGACGCCGCGATGACAGGTGATGCGCAATATCAACACCTGTCGGCGCAAGTTGCGAATGACTGGCGACTAGATTGACACATTTGGAAATTTCACCTTAACGTGAACGGGACGGTTCCCTTCGGGGATCAAAAGGGAATGCGGTGAGGGGATCCCCGATTCCGCGGCTGCCCCCGCAACTGTAAGCGGCGAGCCTGCGCCAAGAGCCACTGGGTGTTCACTTGGGAAGGCGGCAACAGGCATTGACCCGCGAGCCAGGAGACCTGCCGCCAGTCGTGGTCACACGCGAGCACATTGGGCGGGGTGTCCTGGTGGAAGTCACACTGCCTGTTTGAAAGCGGCGGGGCGACTTGGTTTGCGGTGACGTGCCACGTAACCGCGAGTCCTGTAGATGACCTCCGTCTCCCATGCATCCAAGCGATGCAGTGCTCTGCTTTCCTCTGTCGCACTGTCCTGCTTCCTTGTGCCCGCTGAAGGCTCGCTACGACCTGCGCAATCGCACCACGTACTCGATCCCGTGGTAGTTCAGCCGACCGCGACGCCAACACGGGTACGCCGCACGACATCAGGCAAGCCCACGCGCGCTGCGCGCTCGCGGCAGCAGCGCAACATTGCCGCCAATACGGGCGCGCCGGTCGCCGCGCCGACAGGCCCGGTCTTCGCAGCGCCGACGCTCAACCTCACCGGCACGACATCGACCGGCAGCCGCCTCGGCCTCACGCGCCTGCAAACGCCGGCCAGCGTGGAAGTGATCTCCGCCGAGACCATGGCCGAACGCGGCCAGCAAAACATCATCGCCGCGGTGACGCAAAACGCCATCGGCTTCACCGCCCAGCCGGCGCCCGGCAATGGCAGCATCGCCTTCAACACCCGCGGCTTTAACGGCAACGGCACGGTGATGACACTGTATGACGGCACCCGCCTCTATGTCGGGTCCGGCACGCTGACCTTCCCCTATGACACCTGGTCGTCGGAGCGCATCGAAGTGCTGCGCGGTCCTGCCTCGGTGATGTATGGCGAAGGCGCCATTGGCGGCGCCATCAATGTGGTCTCGAAACTGCCGCTGTGGGTGCCGCGTAATCAGGCAGAGATCTCTTTCGACACCAATATGGAGCGCCGCATCGCCGTGGACAGCGGCGGCCCCGTGAGCAAGGACGTCGCCTACCGAATCACCGCCATCGGCAGCATGTCGGATGGCTGGGTCGACCGTGACCACCAGTCCCATGTCGAAGTCCACGCCGCCGTGCAGATCAAACAGACCGAAGACATCACCTGGACGATCTCAACCGATTACGGTGACCGCAGTCCGTCGCGCTACTTCGGCACACCGCTGATCAACGGCAAGCTCGACACGTCGTTGCGCTTCCAGAACTACAATGTCAGCGACAGCAGTATCCGCTATCAGGACAGCTGGAACCAGGTGAAAACCGAGTGGCAGGTGAGCGACGGCATCACGCTGCGCAACACCTTGTATTATCTGAACAGCCAGCGGCATTGGCGCGACGAGGAAAGCTATGTCTACAACGCCAGGACCGGCCTGATCGATCGCGGCGGCGGCAACTACATCGAAATCTTCCACAACCAGACGCAGATCGGCGACCGTTTGGACGCCACCTTCCGCGGCCACATCTTTGGCATGGTCAACGAATTCGTCACCGGTTTCGACGTCAACAACATCTCCTTCACTCACACCAACAACTCGCCCTATGCAGGCTCGTCGTCGGTGCCACTGTTCAATTTCAATCCGGGTTCGTTCTACGCGACCACCTCACCGACGGTGCCGGGCTTCAGCACCACGACCAACCAATATGGCGTGTTCGCGGAAAACCGCTTGTCCGTCACCGACCAGCTGTCGCTGATCGGCGGCATCCGCCAGGACGAGCCGACCGTTGAGCGGACCGACTACGTCACGCCGGGCAACAGCTATGAGAAGGCGTATCATGCGACCTCATGGCGCGCTGGCGCGGTTTATACGCCGATCCAGAATCTCGCTTTCTACGGCCAGTATTCGGTGGCGGTGGATCCGGTAAGCAACCTGATCACCAATTCCGCGGCGAACACCACCTATAAGCTGTCCAGCGGCAAACAGGTGGAAGTCGGCGTCAAGCAATCGTTCTGGGGCGGCCGTGGCGAGTGGACGCTTGCTGGCTATGAGATCGTGAAAAACAATCTTCTGGCCCGCGATCCCAACAACCTGAACGTGACCTTGCAGGTCGGCCAGCAATCGTCACGGGGCATCGAGGCGTCGGTCGGATTCGCGCTCGACCATGGCTGGCGCATCGACGCAAATACCGCATTCCAGCGCGCGAAGTATGACGACTTCCTGCAGTCGGTCGGCGGCCTCCCGGTGAACTATGCCGGCAATGTGCCGGTGAACGTGCCGCAGAACGTCTCCAACGTCTGGGTGACCTGGGCCTTCGCACAGAACTGGTCGGCCAATGCCGGCGTGCAGATCATCGGCAAGCGATTTGCCGACAACGCCAATACGCTGGAAATGCCGGCCTATAACGTCGTCAATGCCGGCCTGCAGTGGAAGCCCGACGTCAATACCACGGTGTCGCTGCGTATCTACAACCTGTTCGACACGGTCTATGCGACGTCCGGGGGCACCAATCAGTGGCTGCTCGGCATGCCGCGGACCGCTCAGCTCGCGGTCAATGTGAAGTTCTGAGCGTGGCACGCACACTGACACGAACACTCCGGCGGTGGCTGTATATCGGTCACCGCTGGGTCGGCATCGTCACCTGCCTCTTCTTCGCGATGTGGTTCATCTCCGGCGTGGTGATGATGTATGTCGCGTTTCCCGGCCTCTCCGACAAAGAGCGGCTGGCGGCATTACCTGACATCGTCTGGGAGAAAGTAACACTCTCCCCCGACGACGCGATGAAGAAGGCCGGCGCCACGCGCTATCCGCGCGATCTGCGATTGAACATGATCGCCGATGAGCCGGTGTATCGACTGAGCTCATGGGACGGCCAATGGCAAGCCATCTCCGCCGTCAATGGCCGCACCATCGCCGAGATCAACGAACAGCAGGCACTTGCTGTTGCGCAGCATCATCCCGACAGCAAGTCGCCTCGGCTCGAAGAGACCGTCGATCGCGACCAGTGGAGCGTCACCGCGCGTTACGATCCGCTGCGACCATTGTATCTGATCACGCTCGGCGACGACGCCGGCACCAAACTCTATGTCTCCTCACGCTCCGGCGAGATTGCACTCGATACCAACCGCACGGAGCGCGTCTGGAACTGGCTCGGCTCGATCCCGCACTGGATCTATCCGACCGTGCTGCGCAAGGACGGACCGCTGTGGCGGCTGGTGGTGCTGTGGATCTCCGGCATCTGCCTGGTCGTCGGCATCACCGGAATCTGGATCGGCATTCTGCGCGTGCGCCTGAAGCGACGTTATGCGAACGGCAACATCACGCCCTATCGCGGCTGGATGGCCTGGCATCACGTCACCGGACTGATCGCCGGCCTCTTTGTCCTGACCTGGATGTTCTCCGGCTGGCTGTCACTGAATCCCGGCGAATATTTTGCCAACCGCAATACGCCACGCGAGGTATTGCAGCGCTATGCCGGCCACGATGCGCCTGATATCGCTGCGGCCATTCGCGCACCGGCGGGCGAGCGCGCGGTCGAGGCACGTTTCGTGTGGCTCGACGGCATGCCGCTGATGATTGTCGCGAAGCGCGACGGCACGAAGACGGTGATCGATCCGGCCAGTGGCGAAATCACAGGACTGCCGCAAGACCGTCTCTGGAATGCCGCAACAAAACTGCTGCCGGATTCGCGGATCGAAAGCCAGCTAAGCCTCGGAGAATACGACGCTTATTGGTATGCGCATCACCATGACCGGGAATTGCCGGTGTTGCGCGCAACATTCGACGACGAGGCGCAGACCTGGTTTCACATCAGCCCGGTCACCGGCGATATTCTCGGCCGCATCGATAGCAGCCGGCGCACCTATCGCTGGCTGTTCAATGCGTTGCACAGTCTGGATTTCAAGCTGCTGCTGATGTATCGCCCGGCCTGGGACATTGTGGTGTGGCTGCTGTCGATCCTCGGCACCATCGTCTCGGTGAGCGGCGTCTTGATCGGGTGGCGCTATCTCAGGCGCTAGACGGCGAGCGGCCGCGGTTGCTGACGGATCGGCTCCGGCGGGATCATGCCGATCAGCGCCTTGCGATCGGCAACAGCGTTGTGGAATTGCTCGAGCGCGATATTGAAAGCGGTCAACGTGCCTTCCTCGATCGCGCCGTTCTCGTAACAATTCAGGGTATGGCGCAGAATATCGTCGGCCTCCGCCTGCATCGTGTCGAGTTCATCCAGAGAATCGCTCTTGCGTGCGGCGGCGATCATGTCGAGCAGACGATCGCGCTCCGAAACATTCACGTTGCGCTCGTCCTTCTTCAGATAGCTCGCGAACCACGCGCCCGCCGAACCCATCGCCGAGAGCCCCATCAGGCTCCACCAGATGTAATCGCTGTAGCGATCGAGGAAGGTCTTCTCTTCGCCGTCCACATAGGCGGCGGCACCGGGATGTACAGGGATCACCGCATCCTTGTCGGTATCCGGCGTTTCGATCTTTGCGGCCAGCGGGAAATCGTTGATGATCTGCTGGCGGATGGAGAACAACTGCCGCGTAAAGGCTGCGATGGTCACATCCGACAGGCCCTGCCGCGCCACGATGTGATGTGAGAAGCTGATGGTCTTGACGTCATCGTCGGGCCGCGCTGGCGCGCCGCCGAATGCGCCTGCAGGAATTTCGGACGCCTCATACATCGGGAAATTCTGCGCGATGGCTTCCGCGGAATCGATCGCGAGGAAAGTCGGTGTACCATCACGGCTCGAGGCCAGGATCGCGTCATTGGTGATCTTGCTGTTCACCGGACCCGCCGCAATGAAGGCATCGACCTTCTGATCCTTCACCGCCTCGGCCACTTCGGTGGTCGAGAACTGCACGATGGTAACCTTGGCCGGATCGACGCCGTATTGCCGCAGGATGATATTGAGCAGATTGACGTTCGCCTGCGTCTTGCCAATCACGCCGACACGGCGTCCGGCGAGCTGCGAGAATTTGGTGATCTTCGGGCCGGACTTCTTGCCCTTCACCGGCGGCGGCACCCAGATCACGGCGACATTCTTGCGCAGCGTGGCAACCGCGCGCGCGTTCTTCGGCACTTCGAGATCGCCGCGAATAATCGCGAGATCGGCCTTGCCGTCAGCCAGGGCCTTGGCGCTGGCAGTGGCGCCTTCGGTGAGGATCGGTCGCAGCCGGACTGTATAGTGATCGCGCGAAAACGACTGCACCAGCGCCTGCACGACCTTGACGTCGTCGCTGTTCGGCGGACCGACGGCGATCCGTAGCGGTACCGGCTTCATGGCGAAGTAGTAAGCGCCGGCTACGGCCGCGACGATCGCCAGCGTGCCCGCAAGCGTGATCAGCGTCATCTTGCGCCGGATGGACCGCGGCGACGGCGGTCCCACCGGCCCGATAACATCGGGACCGTCGGCCATGGATCTGGAAAACAATCGCTTCAAATTCATCTGCGCCAAATGGGGTTCGAGCGACAATTTAGCAAAGTTTCGGGTCGACGCGCTGTTCCACCGGCAGCATGGTTACCGGCACGCTTGGTTACCGTTCTGCATGCGCGGCATTTGCTGCCTTATTGTGGCATGGATCCCAACTGTGTCACCGGGCGTTGAGGTAAAGTTCAAGTGAAGCAGGAGGTTGGCATGATGGAACGACTCTCGGCCGAGGCCCGCAAGGCGGCGCTCAAGGAATTGACAGGCTGGAGCGAGGTCGCCGGGCGCGACGCCATCGCCCGGACCTTCACGTTCAAGGATTTCAACGAGGCCTTCGGCTTCATGGCGCGGGTCGCGCTGGTCGCCGAGAAGAGCGACCATCACCCGGAATGGCGCAATGTTTACAAGACGGTGGAGGTGGTGCTGGCCACCCATGACGCCGACGGCGTCACCAAGCGTGACATCGATTTGGCCAAGGCCATGAATAGCATCGCTGGACAACTCGGCCATTCCTGATGCGTTGCTGAATGTTGCGACGGAGGGGCCAGATCACCATTTAAGCGGAAGGCTGCAATCTTGCAGCCGTGAGGATATTGCCGATGGCAGCCGACCACAGCGTGGGCTTCGAGCCCGCCGATGAACTGGCGAAAGACCGCGAAAGCGTACGCAAACAGTTCTGGCGCAAGCTGAGGGGACTGGCCGTGAAGCTGCCCTTCGCCGAAGACCTGCTGGCTGCGTATTACTGCGCGTTCGACCGGCAGACACCGCGCCACGTCCAGGCGGCACTGCTCGGCGCCATCGCCTATTTCGTGCTGCCGTTCGACTTCGTGCCGGACATGCTGCCCGTTCTCGGATTCACGGACGACGCCGCGGTGCTGGCCACCGCGCTGCGCATGGTCGCGAGCCATATCACGCCGGATCACCGCGAGGCCGCCAGAGCGGCCATCGCGCGTGGATTGAAGAACAGCGCGTTGAAGGATAGCGAGACGGGCGCGTAATCTGCACCCGCCTCGCTCAGCCTTACGGATGAAGGATCACCTTGCCCATGGCCTGACGACCGGCAAGCACCTTGAGGGCATCGGCGGTCTTGGCCAGCGGGAATGTGCGATCCACATGGGATGAAATCTTCCCTTCGGCGGCCCACTTCACCAGCTTTTCGAGATTGGCGCGGTTCTTCTCCGGGTTCTGCCGCACCCATGCGCCCCAGAACACGCCGCGGATGTCGCAGCCTTTCAGCAGCGCGAGGTTGAGCGGCATTTTCGGGATGTCACCGGCGGCGAAGCCGATCACCAGGAAGCGGCCTTCCCAGGCGATGGCGCGCAGCGACGCTTCGGCATATTTGCCGCCGACCGGATCGAAGATGATGTCGACGCCCTTGCCGTCGGTCAGCCGCTTCAGGCCTTCCTTCAGATCCTCGGTTGCATAGTTCAGACCTAGTTCGGCGCCGTGTTTCTTGGCAAATTCCAGCTTCTCGTCCGACGATGCGCAGGCAATCACCTTCAAGCCCAGCAGCTTGCCGAGTTCGCATGCAGCCAGACCCGTGCCACCGGCGGCGCCGAGCACGGCCAGCGTCTCACCCGGCTTCGGACTGGCGCGGTCTTCCAGCGCATGCAGCGCGGTGCCGTAAGTGATGATCACGCCGGCGGCGCGATCGAAGTCCAGATTGTCGGGAATCTTCACGGCGGATGCCGCAGGCACCGCGATCTTTTCACGCGCGCCGTTGTGGCCGACAGAGGCAACCACGCGATCGCCGACCTTGAGGCCGGTGACACCATTGCCAATGCTCTCGATCACGCCTGCAACTTCCGCGGCCGGCGAGAACGGGAAGGGCGGCTTGATCTGGTACTTGCCCTGGATCATCAGGATGTCGAAGAAATTCAGCGCCGCCGCCTTGATGGCGATAACGACCTGACCGTCACCGGCAACCGGATCATCGATATCGGCGAGAACGAGATCATCGGGTTCGCAAAATTGCGAGCAGAGAATGGCTTTCATCTGATCATCTGACCTTCGGCTTGAGACAGTTGAAAGGAGTCATGCCGGATTTGACGGCGCGCTACAATCTGATTCGAGAAAAGGTAATTCCGCCACGCGGCCAAACAAGGAACCCTCCCATGTTCGAGACGACGCTGCTTGCCAACAAGCGCATTCTGGTCACCGGCGGCGGCTCCGGACTCGGCGCGTCCATGAGTCGCCGTTTCGCGGAACTGGGCGCCGAGCTCGTCCTCTGCGGTCGCCGGCTTGAATTGCTCGAACAAACGGCGGTGCAATTGCGTACCGATTTCGGTGGCAAGGTCAGCATTGCCCGATGCGACATTCGCGACGCCGCCGCGGTCGAGTCGATGATGGAGACAATCTGGCGTGACGGAGCGCTCGACGTCCTCGTGAACAATGCCGCAGCCACCTTCATCGCGCAGAGCGAACATCTCTCGGCCCGCGCCGCTGACGCGATCCTCGCACCGACGCTGCATGGTGCGATGTATTGCACACTCGAAGCCGGCCGACGCTGGATCGCAGGGCACCATAAGGGTGTGGTGCTGAGTATCCTCTCCACATCCACCATCACCGGCCGGGCCTTCACGGTGCCATCGGCGATGGCCAAATCCGGACTCCTTGCAATGACGAAGTCGCTCGCGGTGGAGTGGGGCCCCAGGGGCATCCGCACCGTCGCCATCGCGCCGGGCCCGTTCCCCACCGCCGGCGCGACCGGCCAGTTGCGGCCCGAGGCACGCGACCACGGACCTGCGGCGCAAAACCCACTTGGCCGCGTCGGCGAACACAGCGAACTCGCCAATCTCGCAAGCTTCCTCATTTCCGATCAGGCCGGCTACATCAATGGCGAAATGGTGGTGCAGGACGGCGGCGCACACCTGCGCGCATCTGGCGCAGAAGATCTGCTGCAATGGAGCGACGCGCAGTGGGCGGCGCAACGCGCGGCGCGCGCGAAAGGCTGAGCAAAAAACTGAGGACGACTCCTGCGCCGTCAGCGCGCAGCAAGGCAAGGACTGCTATCCTTGGGTGAGTCATATCTGCCTTTTCAAGAAATCCATTTCCGTCTATGGCAGACATCGTGACGTCACCGATTCCAGCCCTTCCCGTTACGAGCCATCTTCCAGTCACAATGATAGAGGATCGAGACTTGATGTCCGTGCGGCGATTCCTGACAGTTGTGTTTATGAGTAGTGCGATGGTCGGCATTGCGACGATCGGCGCTGCCGATCTTGCGCAGGCGCAGAGCGCTGCTTCGAAGGGCAAAGCTGCCGCGCCACCGAAGGCAGCGCCGTCCAAACCAGCTGCTACCGCGCCGGCTGCAGCCGGTGGCGGCGAGCCCACGCTGGTCGGGCAGTTCGGCTCCTGGGGCGCCTACACCGCGACACCGAACGGCAAGAAAGTTTGCTTCGCTCTGGCGAAACCGGCGTCGTCCAAGACCAATCCGGCGAACCGGCCGCGCGATCCCGCTTACGCCTTCATCTCGACCCGCCCGGCCGAGAAGGTGACCAACGAAGTCTCGATCATGATCGGCTATCAGCTGAAGCCGGGATCAGAGTCGACGCTGGAAGTCGGCGGCGCGCGCTATGCCATGTACACGCAGGGCGACGGCCTCTGGATCAAGAATGCCGCCGAGGAGGAGCGCATGGTGGAAGCCCTGCGCAAGGCGGCGGACGTGACCGTCAAGGGCGTCTCCGCCAAGGGCACCGAGACCACCGATACGTTTTCGCTGAAGGGCCTGGCCCAGGCACTGGACCGGCTGGCGCAGGATTGCCGGCGGTAATTGCCGCCAGGCACCGGCTAAATCCTTGTCGTCGTTAATATTGCCGCATTTCGCGCCTTTTCATTCGGGCGCGAAAAGCTTATTTGAAGTCGGCCTGCTTAAGGCCAGATTTCCCGCGACATCATAGATCGAACGCCATGACCCCCGTTTCAGCCGAGGCCGGTTCCGCCATCGACGCTCCCCACGCGCTGCCCGCAGCCGACGTGCCGCTGGAGAAGATCGCCACCGAAACCTATGTGCCGCTGGCCAAGCCGTCGCTGATCGGCCTGTCACGCGCGGAAATCGCTGAAAAGCTCGGTTCCATCGGCGTGGCCCCAGCCCAACGCAAGATGCGCACGCAGCAGATCTGGCACTGGATGTATGTCCGGGGCGTCCAGACCTTCTCAGAAATGTCCAGCATTTCCAAGGGCATGCGCGAAGACCTCGAAAAGCATTTCACGGTGGCCCGGCCCGAGGTCGTGGTTGAGCAAATCTCCAATGACGGCACCCGCAAGTGGCTGCTGCGGCTGCCTTCAGGTACCGCCGGAGAGAAGGCCCATGAGGTCGAGTGCGTCTATATCCCCGAAACCGACCGCGGCACGCTCTGTGTCTCGTCCCAGGTCGGCTGCACCCTGAACTGCTCATTCTGCCACACCGGCACCCAGCGGCTGGTGCGGAACCTGACGGCCGGCGAGATCGTCGGCCAGATCATGGTTGCCCGCGATCGCCTCGGTGACTGGGCCGACCGCGAGACCCCGGACGGCAACCGCCGCGTCACAAATATCGTGATGATGGGCATGGGCGAGCCACTCTACAATTTCGATGCGGTGCGCGACGCACTGCTGATCGTCTCGGACAACGAAGGCATCGGCATTTCGCGCCGGCGCATCACCCTGTCGACCTCTGGCGTGGTGCCGAACATCAAGCGCACCGGCGAGGAAATCGGCGTGATGTTGGCGATCTCGCTACATGCGGTGCGCGATGAACTGCGCAACGAGCTGGTGCCGTTGAATAAGAAATATCCGCTCGAAGAATTGATGCAGGCCTGCCGCGACTATCCCGGCGCATCCAATGCGCGGCGCATCACCTTCGAATATGTGATGCTGAAGGGCGTCAACGACTCGCTCGACGATGCCAAGCTGCTGGTGAAGATGCTCAAGGGCATTCACGCCAAGATCAACCTGATCCCGTTCAATCCGTGGCCCGGCACGCGTTACGAATGTTCGGACTGGGATCAGATCGAGAAATTCTCCGAATACATCTTCAATGCCGGCTATTCCTCGCCGGTCCGCACGCCACGCGGCCGCGACATTCTCGCCGCCTGCGGCCAGTTGAAGTCGGAGACCGAGAAACTGTCCGCGCGCGAGCGCCAGGCGCTGCGTGCGATGGCGATGACGGATTGATGCGCGACGCCGCCACAAGCTCCCTCCTCATGGTGAGGAGCGCGCTCCTTGCGCGCGTCTCGAACCGTGAATGGAGTGCGCAGCCATCCCTAAGCGAATGGCTATGCCATTCGCAGAAGACGCGGTCGAAGACGACCGCTCCTCAGGATGAGGGCAGCGTACGCGGCGGCGAGATTGGCAAGGACTGACACCCCTATGTCCCTGATCGGCCGGCTGTTCGTGATCTTCTTCGCATTTTGCGCTGCCTGCCTGGTGGCCGGCGCGATCGTGGTGTTCGCGGTGCTGTTTCCGGAATTGAGTGCGCTGGATACGGGCGAGATCAATCCCGATGCGATCAACATCCTGCTCGGCTTCGGCTTCATCTTCATCAGCGGCTTTGCGCTGATCCCCGCGATGCTCGTCGTGCTCATTACCGAGGCCTTCTACATTCGCAGCGTCGTCATCTATGCGCTTGGCGGCGCAGTGGTCGGTCTCGCCTGCTATCTCGGCCTGATCCCCTATGATCCCGCCACGATGACTTTCGACGGGATCGTTCGCCGCCATCTCGAAGTGATGACCGGCGCGGGTATCCTTGCGGGGCTGATCTACTGGGTGATCGCCGGCCGCAATGCAGGCGCCTGGCGCCAGCCACGACGCGCGCCTCCGCAGCCTGATGTCGCGGCCGGCCCGTAGCGCTTTAACTTTCCTTCCCACCCCGCCTCGGATAAACCGCCCGCCATGAACCGGACTGGACTTATCATTGCGCTGGGGCTGTTTGCCGTCATTGCCGTTGTCTTCGGAGTCTGGCCCGAACTCGACCTCAAGCTCGCGGCGCTGTTTTACGATCCCGAGACGAAGCGTTTCCCCATCACCTCGCTGCCAGGGGCGCAATTCGCCCGCGATGCAGCCATGTGGATCGCATGGGCCTTCGTCTTGCCCTCGATTGTCGCGCTGATCGTGAAGCTGATCTGGCCGAACCGGCCGTTGCTGGTGAAAGGCCGCACCATGGCCTTCCTGATCCTCACCATGCTGATGTCGGCGGGCGTGCTCACCAATTTCACCTTCAAGACGTTCTGGAGCCGGCCGCGACCGGTGATGGCGACCGAGTTCAACGGCCCCTGGCAGTTCAAGGCCTGGTGGGATCCGACCGGCCAGTGCGGGCACAACTGCTCGTTCTTCTCGGGTGAAGGTGCCACCGCGTTCTGGACTTATGCTCCGGCAGCCCTCGCGCCACCTGCGATACGCCCTTACGCCTATGCGGCCGCGACGGTGTTCGGAATCGCCACATCCGGCTGGCGGATGGCCTTTGGCGGGCACTTCTTTACCGACGTGACCATCGCCGGACTCGTCTCCTTCCTGGTCATCTGGTTGATTCACGGGTGGATTTACCGCTGGGGCTCGCCGCGGATGACGGATGAGGACGTCGATGCGTGGCTGACCCGGGTCGCCTGGCCAGGCTATGCATGGCGCCGCCGGATGCTGTCCGGCCGCAATCCGCCGCAACCGTCTTTCGTGCACCGGATCACCGAACAGCACCACGATTGACCATCTCGCTGTCGTTGCCCGGCTTGATCCGGCAACCAGTCAACGCGGAAGCCGCGGTATATACTGAGCCACCCGGTCAGGCCGGGTGGCGACAGCGCAGAGGTCCCCGATGACCGATGCCGCGTTGACGCCCTTTGCCCGGCCGGGCTATCGCTGGCGGCAGAAATTGCGCGATTGGATGTTCGATGACCACGATCTTGAAGAGCCTGCCCCAAGGAAAAAACGTCGGTATCGCCTTCTCCGGCGGCCTGGACACCAGCGCAGCGTTGCTCTGGATGAAGCAAAAGGGCGCGCGCGTCTTCGCCTATACCGCCAATCTCGGCCAGCCTGACGAGGCCGACTACGACGAGATTCCGCGCAAGGCCATGGAGTTCGGCGCCGAAAAAGCGCGCCTCGTCGATTGCCGCGCACAACTGGTCCACGAAGGCATTGCCGCCATTCAAGCTGGCGCCTTCCACGTCTCGACCGGCGGCATCACTTATTTCAATACCACGCCACTCGGGCGCGCCGTGACCGGCACGATGCTGGTCTCGGCCATGAAGGAGGACGGCGTCAACATCTGGGGCGACGGCTCGACCTATAAAGGCAACGATATCGAGCGGTTCTACCGCTACGGACTGCTGACCAATCCGGACCTGAAGATCTACAAGCCATGGCTCGACGATCAATTCATCGACGAACTGGGCGGCCGCGCGGAAATGTCAGCGTTCATGACCGCCCACGGCTTCGCCTACAAGATGTCAGCCGAAAAGGCGTATTCCACCGACAGCAACCTGCTCGGCGCCACCCATGAAGCCAAGGATCTCGAACAGCTCGACAGCGGCATCAAGATCGTCAACCCGATCATGGGAGTGCCGTTCTGGCGCGACGACTGCGCCGTCAAGGCCGAGAAGGTCACGGTGCGGTTCGTCGATGGTCAACCGGTTGCACTGAACGGCCAGACTTTCGCCGACCCTGTCGCGCTGTTCCTCGAGGCCAATGTCATCGGCGGCCGGCATGGCCTCGGCATGAGCGACCAGATCGAGAACCGGATCATCGAGGCAAAGAGCCGCGGCATCTACGAAGCGCCGGGCATGGCGCTGCTGCACATCGCCTATGAGCGCCTGGTCACCGGCATCCATAACGAAGACACCATCGAGCAATACCGCATGAGCGGCATGAAGCTCGGGCGGCTGCTCTATCAGGGACGCTGGTTCGATTCCCAGGCCCTGATGCTGCGCGAGACCGCGCAACGCTGGGTCGCGCGCGCGATCACCGGTGAAGTGACGCTCGAGCTGCGCCGCGGCAATGACTACTCGATCCTGAACACCGAGAGCCCCAACCTGACCTACGCGCCGGAGCGGCTCAGCATGGAGAAGGTCGAGGACGCGCCGTTTACACCCGCCGACCGCATCGGCCAGCTCACCATGCGCAACCTCGACATCACCGATACCCGCGCGAAACTGAACATCTATGCGAAGACGGGCTTGTTGAGCGCCGGTGAGGGGTCGAACATCCCCAAACTTGACAACGACAAGAGCTGATCGCGCGACAAACGACGCTACCTAATCCGCTCTACGATCGGCAGCCGGACGTCATCGAAGCGACATCCGGCTGTCGTAAATACAAGGATATCGCCTGCCACCCATTTTGCGGGAGCACTTCCTTGAATAACGCATCGAAGACCGTTTCACTGGCCGCACTCGCGGCCTTTTTCATGAGCGCGCCGCTTTGCGCGCAGACGATCTATCCGCTCGACCGCGCTGATATCCTCGCGGGCTCGAAATTCGACTTCAAGGTCGAGTTTCCCGAACTCGTTCAGGCCGCCGACATCAAAGTGACGATCAACGGCGCAGACCAGACCGCGGCCTTCGGCAAATCCGCGGACTACATCGCGAAGGAAGACGGCAAGGATCAGTCCGCTTTGCTGCTGCGCGACGTGACGCTCGACAAGCCCGGCGCCTACAGGATCGAGGTCAGCGACGGCGTACGCAGCAGGGCGGTGACGTGGAACGTGTACGACACCGGCGCTCGCAAGGCGAAGAACGTGATCCTGTTCATCGGCGACGGCATGTCGCTGGCGCATCGCGTCGGCGCCAGAATTCTTTCGAAGGGGATTGCCGAAGGCAAGAGCCGCGGCAAGCTCGCCATGGATGACATGCCGCATATGGCGATGGTGGCAACGGCAGGTTCGGACTCCATCATCACCGACTCCGCGAATTCAGCCAGCGCCTATACGACCGGCCATAAAAGCGCGACCAACGCGCTCGGCGTGTATGCCGACCGTACAGCGAATGTGTTCGACGACCCCCGCGTCGAGACCATCACGAGCCTCGTGAAGCGCAAGCTCGATCTTGCGGTCGGCATCGTTACCAATACCGAGATCGAGGATGCGACGCCGGCATCAATGGTCGCGCATACGCGCCGCCGCGCGGCCTATGACGAGATCGTCGCGCAGATGTTCGCAGCGAAGCCGGACGTGATTCTTGGCGGCGGCGCAGCGAACTTCCTGCCGCAGGCGGCGGAGACCTCGAAGCGGCGCGACGAGGTCGACTACATCGCCAAGTTCAAGGATGCCGGCTATCCCTTCGTGAAGACGGCGGGCGAATTGAAGCTCATCGCCGACAGACCGGACACGACAAAATTGCTCGGTCTGTTCACGCCGGGCAACATGGACGGTGTGCTCGACCGCAAGTTCCTCAAGGGCGGCGGCGTCAAGAAATATCCGGAGCAGCCAGACCTCACCGAACAGGTACAGGCAGCGCTCAACGTGCTGTCGCGCAATGACAAGGGTTTCGTGCTGATGGTCGAGTCCGGCATGATCGACAAATATGCCCATCTGCTCGACATGGACCGCGCCGTCTACGACGTGATCATGCTCGACAACGCGGTGAAGCTCGCCAAGGAATGGGCCGCAAAGCGCGGCGACGACACGCTCATTCTCGTCGTGTCCGACCATAGCCATCCGAACAGCCTCGTCGGCACCGTCAATGACGACATGAGCAAGGAGTCGAACCTGCCGCTGCGCGAGCGCCTCGGCGTCTATGACAAGGCCGGCTTCCCGAATTATCCCGCGCCGGATGCAGAAGGTTATCCATCGCGCGTCGATGTCAGCCGACGCCTTGCGATCCTGTCGGCCAGCCTGCCTGATCACTATGAGACACTGCGGCCGAAGCTCGACAACCCGAACGATCCGACCGAGAAGGGCGACGAGCCCGGCACCTTCAAGGCCAACGAGAAATACAAGAACGCACCCGGCAGCATGCTGCGGCTCGGCAACCTGCCGGCCATGATGGGCGCCAGCGTGCATTCCGGCGAAGACGTGATCCTCACCGCCACCGGCCCCGGCAGCGACCGCGTGCACGGCGCGATGGACAATACGGAAGTGTTTCGCGTGATGGTGGATGCGCTGGGACTGGCGACGAAGGAGCGGTGAGCTTCTTCCTCCCCCAGCCCGCGCACCGGGGAGGGAAATGACAACGACAGCGTACTATCAAAACAAAAAAAATGGCCGGGATTACTCCCGGCCATTTTCATTTCAACTTGCCTCAGCGACGCGGCGGCGCCGTGCCCGGAGGCGGTGGGGGCAGCGAAGCCTGACCGCCATTCAACAGCGGCGTGATGTTGCGGATCGTGACGCGGCGGTTCTGACGCTCCGGACCGTCGGTCTGGATCTTCAGATACTGCTCGCCGTAGCCCTGCGACGTCAGGTTTTCCGCCGGCACCTGGAACTGCTGGGTGAGCAATTCAGCTGCCGACTGCGCGCGGCGATCCGACAGCGACAGATTGTCGACGTCCGAGCCGACCGCATCGGTGTGCCCCTCGATGAGGAACACCGCGCGCGGGTTGCGCGAGATCGCCCGGTTCAGACCATCTGCGATCACCTGCAGCTTCGAGGCCTGGTCCGGCGGGATCTCCCATGAGCCGGTCTCGAAGTTGATCGAGTCCAGATCGATCGACGGCATGCGCTGGCGCACCATCGGGCTGTAGCGGATTTCATCGAGCGTGTAGCGACGCTCGATGCGATCCACCGGAGGCGCGATCAGCGTATCGTAGACAAGATCGGGCGAGGCCTGATCGTAATCGACGATATAGCGGTTCTGCGGAATCCGGATCATCGGCGGCGGCAGATCGACATAGAAGCCGAGACCACCCGGACCGCCGGGGCCACGTGGACCGCGGAACGAGTTATCGATGATGATGATCTCGCGTCCCTCGCGATCCCTACGGATACGTCGCAGCAGCTGGCCATCACGGCCGACCACCGTGATGATCTGCGAACCGTCGGGACGGATCACGATGGTCCGATCCTCGCCGCCGACCCGGTCGGTCCGGATGTCACGCGCGCCATAACGAAAACGATCGACCTCGTTGTGGCGGATGAACGACTGGCCGCTCGGATCCTGCACGATGATGCGGCCGGGCTCGGTGATGATCGTGCGACCGCCTTCCTGGCGCTCGCTGCGCTGACCGCGGAAATCGCCGATGTTGCGCGGCCCCTGCGGGGCGGCGCCCGGTGCGATCGGTGTCAGTGCTGCCGCCGGTGGCGGCGCCTGAGGGATCGGAGCCGTCACCGTTGGTGCAGGCGGCTGGACAACCTTGATGTTGCCGCCACCGGGCGCGACCACGACAGGCGCAGCGGTGCTCTTGGGCGGGGTAGCGGCGGGCGGCGCAGCGTTCGGCGCGCCACCGGGGGCGACTGCGTTGGGCGGCGTGCCGGGTGCACCGGGCGCGCCTGCGCCTGGGCCGCCGGGAGGACCACCACGACCATCCGGGCCACGTCCGTCGGGACCACGTCCGTCAGGACCACGTCTATCAGGGCCACCGGGGCGACCTGACGGAGGCGTACCTGCGGGCGGTGTGCCAGGCGCGGCCGGAGCAGCCGAAGGCGCGGGTGCTGCAGCAGGAGGCGTCGCTGCAGGCGGGGATGCCGCAGGTGGCGTTGCCGCTGCGGGTGGCGTGGCAGGCGTTGGAGCCGGTGTTGGCGCAGGGGCAGGCGCTGGCCGCGCGGCGGGCGGTGTCGCCGGTGCTGCGCCCGGGGGTGGTGCGGGCGGCGTGGGACGTGCGCCGGCCGGCGGCGTTGCGCCGGGTTCGCGGCGCTCAGGGCGTCCTTCGCCGGGCTCGCGACGTTCGGGACGCGCAGCGGGCGGCGTCGGCGCTGTCGGAGCCACAGGCGCAACGGTGGGCGCAGGAGGTGCGGCGCGCGGGGCCGGAGGGGCCACGGGAGCCGGTGGCGGAGCTGGGCGCGGCGGCGGAGCGGCCGCAGGTGGTGGGGGTGGCGGCGGTGCCGGGCGCGGAGGTGCAGCCGCAGGCGGCGGCGCAGCAGGAGGTGCCGGAGGCGCGGGACGCGCAGCAGGGGGAGCCGGTGGCGGCGGGGGTGGCGCCGCAGGGCGTGCGGCCGGCGGCGCAGCGGCGGGAGGCGCAGCAGCTGGCGGAGCCTTGGGCGGCGCCTTCGGGGGAGCCTTGGGTTCTCCCTTGGGCTCACCTTCAGGCGCAGCAGGTGCAGCCTGCGCAAGCACGATCGGCGCATCGACACTCGACGCATAAGCAGCACTCGCTGCGATATGCGCAACGCCGAGCGTTGTCGTGGCCAGCAATACGAGACGAAGTTTTGTCATGATAGACCTTGGGCCCCCGATAAGGATCTTCAACAAACTGATTTTTGTCGGCCGAGCAAATCGGCACATTGATCAACTGATATGCATTGGGCCGGAATGTGGCGACAGGCAAATGCAGATTCGTTTTTATTTTCGACACGATAATGGCCCAAACGCGCTTTGTTCATTTCGCGTTCAGGCCATCGATCTGTAGTTCGCTACATCACTGCCGCTGCATCATTGCAGGTGGCTGTTGACCCGGATTGATATCAGGGTTCGGCAACGGCACTTCATCGGGCCTATCGCCCGGCAGTTCGTCCGGTCGCGACGGTTCACCGGGGTCATGCACCGGGGGCGGCACCTCAGGCCGCGGATTGCCCGGCGGGCTCTCCTGCGGCGGCTCCGCGGGTTGACCGGGCTTGATCGGCGGATCCTCGACGGGATCGATGCCGGGTGAACTTATCATCGACATTGGCATCACAGCTCTCTTCGCAATTGGTCCCACCGCATCGGCAGGACTCGCATGAGACCGTGCCATTGCCTTTCACGGCTTTGGTTCAACACCGAAGACAACGGCACAGCGTGCGCGATGTTCCGAGAGAGCAGGACGTCGCTTGTCAGTTGAGTTTGACAGCGGAACAGGAACCGCCCATCAAGACGCAGTTTGGCCATATTATTTTATCTGGGGGATTTCGATGCCGTTCGCCTATTGGAGCATTCTGATTGCTGCACTGCTGCCCCTGATCATTATTGCCTATGCCAAAGCGGGGTCGCGCGACAACAGCGCCCCACGCGATAGCGCAGAGAACCTTTCAGGCGCCAAACGCCGCGCCTATGCCGCACATCAGAATGCCTTCGAGAGCTTCCCGTTCTACGCCGTCTCGGTCATTGCAGCGCTGAACTTCGGCGCGTCGGCGACGACTGTAAGCGCGCTGGCCGCGCTCTATCTCGCGTTTCGGATTGCGCATGCGCTGCTGTACATCGCGGATAAATCATCGCTGCGCTCTGCCGCCTATGCGGGCGGGCTTTTCGCGAATATCGCGATATTCCTGTCCCCGGCGCTGAAGATCAACTTCTTCTAGCTCCAAGAGATCACGCCGCGCTCTTGACCGACTTGCGATGGCGTAGAAAACGGCCGAGCAGGCGACGCTTGCCGTTGCGCGGGATGAGATCGATATCGCTGACCAGCTTGGCACCCCCCCTTGCGGCGCTCCAGAACGATCTTGCGGCTGTGGAAGGCTTCAAGCTCGACCCGGTGCGCGACAGATACCACCGTGGCGTTGGGTAGCTCCTTGGTGAGCAGCTCCATCATCTTGTCCTGGCTCTTCGCGTCCAGCGCCGAGGTCGCTTCGTCCAGCACGATGATATCAGGGCGGTGCAGAAACAGCCGCGCGAAAGCGAGACGCTGCTTCTCGCCGCCGGACAGTGTCTGGTCCCATGGCGCGTCTTCCTCGATCTTCTCCTTGAGATGACCGAGCCCAGCCTTGTCGAGGGCCTCGCCGATCTGCTCGACAGTCCAGTCCTCCGCCGCGGCCGGATAGGCGGCTGCGCGGCGCAGGGTGCCTGACGGCACATAGGGCTTTTGCGGCAGCATGAACAGCCGCCGGTCTGGATGGAAATCGACGCTGCCACCGCCCCATGGCCACAGGCCCGCAATCGCGCGCACCAGCGTGCTCTTGCCTGTGCCGGATTCGCCGGCCACCAGCACACGCTCGCCGGCCTCGATCTTCACTTCGGCATCGCCGACCACTGCAGTTCCGTCATCGAGCGTTACGGACAGATCATGCAGGCTTAGCATCGTCTCGTCATTGGTCTCGCCGCGCTGGATGCGGCCGATACCGTCACCGAGCTCGGCGCGTTCGAGGCCGTCCAGCGACATCATCAGCGAGGCGATGCGGCGTGCGCAGGCATTCCAGTCGGCAAGGCGCGGATAATTGTCGACCAGCCAGCCGAAAGCGCTCTGCACGATGGTAAAGGCGGATGCTGCCTGCATCACCTGACCGAGCGACATACTGCCATCGAGGAATTTGGGTGCGCACAGCAACAGCGGAACGACCGGCGCGATCAGGCTCGACCCCTGCGACACCAGCGTGGTGCGCATATATTGCCCTGCCAGACGTGACCATTGCTTGAGAACATTGCCGAAGGTCTTGTCGATGCCATCGCGCTCTTCTTCTTCGCCGCCAAGCAACGCGATGCTTTCACCATTTTCGCGCACACGCGTCAGCGCATATCGATACTCGGCCTCGGCCTGATTCTTGTCTTCGGAGATCCCAACGAAGCGGCGGCCGATCACCGTGATCGAGCCCGATGCGATGGCGGCATAGACGATCGCTGCAATAACGAGGAAGCCGGGAATGGTGACGGTACTTCCACCCATCGAGAGCGTCAGCGCACCGCCGATCGTCCACAATACCACGATGAATGTGCTCGCCGACAGAAATGCAGAGATGACGCCGGACACGAAATCCACCGGCGAATCGGTGGCGATGCGCAAATCCTCGGCAATGCGATATTCCGGATTCTGATGGTCCCCGCCGACGAGGTTGAGTTGATAGTAGCGCCCGTTCGTCAACCAGCGAGATACGACGGAACTGGTCAGCCACGCCCGCCAGCGCCGCTGGATGCCCATCCGCGCAAAGACCTGGACGACGCCGAGCAGCACGCTGCCGATAGCCAGCGGAAAGAACACGCCGGTGAGGTGAAAAACGCTGGCCGCATCGCGTTTCTCGATGGCATCGAAGATCGCGCGATTCCAGACATTGATGCCGTATTGAAACGCCACATTGACGACGATCAGCAACACGAGCCCGATCGAAAACGCCCAGGCAAGTTTGTCGCCCGACCTACCCCAGAAGCCGCGCGCGCTGATCCAGAACCGCGTCAGCAGATAATCCTTGCGCGCCTGCTCGGCCTCTTCCGGCGTCAGGTCCTGATCCGGCTCGACGACTTCAGGCGGCGGCGGCTCTATATGCTCACCGGCCTCGTCAACGACCCCGACAATCGGCCCCTTCACGCCAGATGCGCCAGAGGCGGAGTTGGGATTGGGGACGGGCTTGGAATCGTTAACGGAAGGTTTGTTCATGACGCGATAACGCCAGGAAAATCAGAAGGTTCCTTCGGGTTCCCGGGGGTCTAGACGGCCTCGCGCCGGGCCTTCCGCCAGATGCCGGCCTTGGTGAGCACCCGCGACAATTGCTCGATCGAATAAGGCTTCTGCAGCAGTTCGAATCCGAACGTGCCGTTCTGCGCCAGCACATGACTGTAGCCGGAGGTCAGCACCACCGGCAGGTCCGGATAGAGTTTTCGAACCTCCTGCGCCAGTTCGATGCCGGTCATTCCCGGCATCACGACATCGGAGAACACGACGTCATAGTGCGTGGCACGACGGGCGAGTTCGGCGAGCGCTTCCTGGGCGTTCCGCCGCAGCACCGTGGTGTAGCCAAGCTCGCTCAGCGCATCGGTCGCAAAAGTGCCCACGTCGCGATTGTCTTCCACCAGCAGCACCGACATGCCATGGCCATCGACGAGCGGAGCTTCGCTCGCTGACTGCGCCGGCGCGATACGGCCGCCAGAGACGCGCGGCAGATAGAGCGTGAAAGTGCTGCCCTTGCCAATTTCGCTGGCGACCACAACCTCTCCACCGGATTGTTTGGCGAAGCCAAACACCTGCGACAGCCCGAGACCTGTGCCCTGCCCGACTTCCTTGGTGGTATAGAATGGCTCGAAGATGCGCTCGAACTGATCGGCGGGAATGCCGCTTCCGGTGTCGGATACCGAGATCGCCACATAGCCGTCAGACCTCAGGGCGAGCGCAACAGGGATTTGCTCTGCCGCGCTGACAGCGATCGTCAGCCGCCCCTCGCCCGCCATGGCATCGCGCGCGTTAACCGCGATGTTGATCAACGCGGTTTCGAACTGACCGATATCGGCATCTACGAACAACGCCTCATCGGGCACGTGGGTCACAATCTCGATCGGCGCGCCCGTCAGCGTGCCGATAATCTCACTTACCGAATGCACGCATTGGCCGACATCGAACACTTCAGGCTTCAGCGTCTGGCGCCGCGCAAAAGCCAGCAATTGCGCGGTCAATTTCGCCGCACGGTTCACTGTCTCGGAGATCGCTGCAACATAACGAGCACGCCGTTCTTGCGACAGATCCGGACGCCGCAACAGATCGACCGATGAGCGGATTACGGTCAGCAGATTGTTGAAGTCATGCGCGACGCCGCCGGTCAACTGCCCGAGCGCTTCCAACCGCTGGCCATGTTTCAGCGCTTCTTCAGCCTCACGCCGCTTCATCGCTTCGAAATTGAGCCGGCGGGTGCGACGGATCGCGAATACCAGCAACAGGAACAGCAATGCTGTCGCAGGAACACCGAAGACCAGGTGATAGCTGATCGTGCGCAGCCAGCGCGCACGGATCGCTGAGGTTTCAAGACCTGCCGCGACATAGATCGGATAGCCAGCGAGCCGTTGATAGCCGATACGGCGCTCGACATTGTCACCGGGCGAGACGATGGTGATCAAATCACCTGCCGGATGGGCCGCAAGCGCAAGCCCTACTGGACCTTTCGGGTCGAGACGCGCGGCACGATCGAGCTGCGGATAGCGCGCCAGGATAGAGCCGTCGGTGAGACCGAGCGCAAAGAAGCTGCCGGCGTCGCGACCTATGCGGGCGTAGAAGCGATCGAAATATTCCGGAAAAACCGAGGCCTGCACCACGCCGGTGAAACTGCCATCCGCGGAGACCCGCCTGCGGCTGACGCCAAAGAACGGCGCGCCCTGGTAAGGCGGCCGTGGCAGCAATGATCGACCGATGAAAGTGCCGGCATCGCCGACGATATGCGCACTGTAGTAGTCGCGGTCCGAGAAATCGAGATCGGGCAGCGCGAGGTTCAGGCTGTTGATCAGTGCGCGGCCCTTGTTGTCGAACACCCAGACCGATTTCAAGTGTGGCAGCGCGTCTGTTAGCTGTTTCAGCCGTCCGGCCATCTGATCCGATTGTGCACGCAGCTCATCATCTGATCTGCCACGCACGATCTCGTTCATTTCCGACAGGCTGCGATCGATGGTCTCGAACACTTTCAACGCGTGTTCATGCGCCACATCGAGGGCGCGCTCGATCTCGCGGTCGGCGATCTCGCGCGTCGACACCCACGACGTCGCCGCCGCAAACAGAAACAGTGCAAGCGGAAGGGCCAGCGATGCAGCCATCATCCATTGCAGCGTTCTCAGTGAATTCTGGTGTTCTGTCTTCACAGCGCCTGCCCGACTCCTTGCAGTCTAGCGCAAGGGCGGTGTCTCACCAACCACGGCGGGCAGGAACCCGTCCCGGGCCGGGTTCTGCAGCCCTAGCCGGCTGCACTCATCTGTGACCGGAACGCCCATTTGGTGAAATGCTGCTCGATCCCCGCGAACACCGCATACATGAGCACGCCTTCGAAGGCGAGCAGCAGCAAGGCGGCATAGACATTCGCCATGCGGAAGCTGGCCCCCTCCAGCGCGATCAGGTAGCCGAGCCCCGCATTGGCGCCGAGCGTCTCCGACACCACGGTGCCGACGAAAGCCAGCGTGATGGCGATCTTCAGCGAGCCGAAGAAATATGGCAGTGCACGCGGAATGCCGACCTTGAGCATGATGTCCAGTTTGCCCGCACCGAGCGCCCGCAACACGTCCTCGAGTTCCGGCTCGGTGGTCGCCAGACCGGTGGCGATATTGACCACGATGGGGAAGAACGAGATCAGGAAGGCCGTGACGATCGCCGGCACTTCGCCGATGCCGAACCACAGGATCAGCAGCGGCACAATGGCGACCTTCGGGATCGTGTTGAAGCCGATCATCACCGGATAGAGCCCGCGATAGATCGCCCGCGACCAGCCCACCACGAGGCCGAGAATGATGCCGAAGCCCACGGCCAGGGCAAATCCGACCATGGTCACCCAGAGCGTGACCCAGGAATGATAGAGAAACACGCGCCAGAGTTTGAACATCGCCGCAAAGGCGGCCGATGGCGGCTGCAGCACCGACGTGTTGACCTTGAAGACGATGCAGGACAGCTCCCAAACCAGGAAGATGGCAATGGTGAAGAGCCAGGGCGAGAGCTTTTCGAGGGTGCGCGGGTTCATGACTGGCGCACCTGTGCGATCTTCATGCGCAGCTCCATCACGATGTCGCCGAACTCCTTCTCGTAGGTAACTTGCAGATCGCGCGGACGCGGGAAATCCACCGGTTTGATCTGGACGATGTGACCGGGGCGCGCGCTCATGACGTAGATATTATCGGCGAGGAACGCCGCCTCGCGCAGATCGTGCGTCACCAGAATCACGGTGAAGCCGAGCCGCTGCCAGAGATCGCGCAGCACGCACCACAGTTCCTCCCGCGTGAACGCGTCGAGGGCGGCGAAAGGTTCATCGAGCATGAGAAGCGCCGGCTCGTGAATCAGCGAACGACATAGCGACACGCGTTGCTGCATGCCTCCGGACAATTCCCAGGGATAGCGATCGCCGAAGCCGGCGAGACCGACCGTGGCCAGCAGCTGCTCGGCCTTGGCGCGAAACTCGGCCTTCTTCGAACGGAACTGCGAGCGATGCGGCTCGACGATTTCCAGCGGCAGCAGGACGTTGTCGATCACCTTGCGCCACGGGAGCATATTAGCGTTCTGGAACGCCATGCCGGCCATCTTGACCGGACCTTTCACTTCCTTGCCGTCGATGGCGATGGTGCCGGCCGTCGGCTTGTGCAGGCCGGTGACGAGCCGCATCAGGGTGGACTTGCCGCAGCCGGAGGGACCGACCACCGCGGCGAATTCGCCGCGCTGGACTTTGAGCGTCGCATCCTGAAGCGCGACGATATCACCCGAGGCGCCACGGTATTTGAGCGTGACGCCGTCGATATCTACGAACGCTTCCATGCGCGGCGACCTGACTTTCTGTCGTGGCGCTTAGAACTTGCGTGCGTCGGCCGGGGGCAGATATTCCGACGTGAACAGATCCCCCGCCTTCGGTTTCGGATTCTTGAACTCATAGGTCACGGCAATCTGCTCGATGGCATCCGTCATGCGCTTCTCATCGATGCCGCCGACGCCATTGGCCTTCACCCACGGAGTCACGAAGTTGTCCTTCAGCGACATCTTGAGACGGGCGAGTTCGATTTTCTCATCAGCGGTCTCATTGCGCTTCATCACCGATTTGATGGCCGTATCGGGGTCCTTGATGGTGTCGATGATGCCTTTGACGGTTGCGCGCACGAAGCCCGCGACAACCTTCGGATTGGCCTTGGCGAATTCCGGATTCACCATGATGGCGTTGCCATAGAGCACGATGCCGTAGTCGGACATCAGCATCACCTTGATGTCCTTCTCGGCAATACCCTTGGACATCAGGTTGAAGTAGGACGAGAACGAGAAACCGGTGATCGCATCGACTTTGCCATCGGCGAGCATGGGCTCACGCACCGGGAAGCCAACGTTCTCGATCTTTACCTTACTGTCGTCGATCTTGTTCTCTTTGACGAACGCCTTCCACTGCGCATAGGCGCCATCCGGCGCCGGCGCGCCGAGGATCTTGCCTTCGAGGTCCTTCGGGCCATTGATGCCCGACTTCGCAATGCTGACGATGGAGAATGGTGGCCTGTCATAGACCATGAGGACGCCCTTGACGTCCTTGTCCGGATTCTGGTCGCGGAAGCGCGCCAGCGAATTGATGTCGAAGAAGCCGATCGGATAGGTCCCCGCCGCAACCCGCGCGATGCCGGCTACCGAGCCCGGACCGGAGTCGATGGTCACGTTGAGGCCTTCGGCCTTGTAGTAGCCCTTGTCGAGCGCAACGAAATAGGGCGCGGACGGACCTTCGAATTTCCAGTCGAGCGCGAATTTGACATCGGTGTCGGCGCTCGCGGACAGCGCAGACGCCAGCAATGCTGCAGCCGCCACCACGCTCAAACCCAGCTGACGAAACATGGAAAATCCCCCTGATCAATTATCAGGCACAGGCTAGCACAGCCCATGCCAACCTTGGCGAGCCCCCTTTTCAACGAGAAATAGCGCCGCAGCTCCGAAGGATCGGGATTCGAGGAGGCAGTCTGATTAAATCATGGGCAAAAAAACACCGGCCTGCTTGCGCAGGCCGGTGTTCTGATCGGCAGATCCGAATCAGAGGAACGTCAGACCTGACGTTCGACCATCTTCATCTTCAGCTCGGCGATAGCTTCAGAGGGATTGAGACCCTTCGGGCATGCCTTGGCGCAGTTCATGATGGTGTGGCAGCGATAGAGCCGGAACGGATCTTCGAGATTGTCGAGGCGTTCGCCGGTGGCTTCGTCGCGGGAGTCCTTGACCCAGCGGGTGGCCTGAAGAAGCGCAGCCGGACCGAGGAAGCGATCGCTGTTCCACCAGTAGCTCGGGCACGAGGTCGAGCAGCAGGCGCACAGGATGCACTCGTAGAGACCGTCGAGCTTCTCGCGGTCGGAGTGGCTCTGCTTCCATTCCTTCTGCGGGGTCGGCGTGGTGGTCTTCAGCCAAGGCTCGATCGACGCATACTGGGCGTAGAAGTTGGTGAGATCCGGCACCAGGTCCTTCACGACCGGCTGATGGGGCAGCGGATTGACCTTGATGGCACCGTCGTCGACTTCGTCCATCGCACGGGTGCAGGCCAAGGTGTTCTGACCATCGATGTTCATGGCGCAGGAGCCGCAGACGCCTTCGCGGCAGGAGCGGCGGAAGGTCAGCGTCGGATCGATGTTGTTCTTGATCCAGATCAGACCATCGAGAACCATCGGACCGCAGTCGTTGGTGTCGATGTGATAGGTGTCGACCGACGGGTTCTTGCCGTCATCCGGATTCCAGCGATAGACGCGGAATTCGCGCGTCTGTGTGGCGCCCGCCGGCTTCGGCCATTCCTTGCCGCCGGTGATCTTGGAATTCTTCGGAAGTGCGAACTCAGCCATTTTCTCAAGCCTTCGCTGTCATCATTAGTACACGCGCGCTTTGGGCACGATGTACTGAACGTCGTTGGTCATCGTGTAGTCGTGCACCGGGCGATAATCGATGGTGGTCTTGCCACCCTGATCGATCCACGCCAGCGTGTGCTTCATCCAGTTCTTGTCGTCACGATCCGCGAAATCCTCACGCGCATGCGCGCCGCGGCTCTCGGTGCGGTTCGCCGCCGAGTCCATGGTGACGATGGCCTGAACGATCAGGTTGTCGTATTCGAGGGTTTCGATGAGATCCGAATTCCACACCAGCGACCGGTCGGACACGGCGATATCGCCGATGCCGCTATAGACGTTGTGGATCAGGGTCTTGCCTTCGTTGAGCACTTCGCCGGTACGGAACACGGCGCAGTTGGTCTGCATCACGTGCTGCATGTTCTCGCGCATCTTCGCGGTCGGCGTGCCGCCCTTCGAATAGCGATAGTGATCGAGACGGCCGAGCGCACGATCGGCCGAGTCCTTCGGCAGGTCGGGCTGCTTGGCATTCGGCGTCAGCTTCTCGGCACAGCGCAGTGCAGCCGCACGGCCGAACACCACGAGATCGATCAGCGAGTTGGACCCGAGACGGTTGGCGCCGTGCACCGAGACGCAGGCGGCTTCGCCCACGGCCATCAGGCCCTGCACCACTGCATTGTCGTCACCGTCCTTCTTGGTGACGACTTCACCGTGATAGTTGGTGGGGATGCCACCCATATTGTAGTGCACCGTCGGAACGATCGGGATCGGCTCCTTGGTGACATCGACGCCGGCGAAAATACGCGCCGAGTCGGAGATGCCCGGCAGACGTTCGGCCAGCACCTTCGGATCGAGATGGTCGAGATGAAGGAAGATGTGATCCTTCTTCTTGCCGACGCCGCGGCCTTCGCGGATTTCGATGGTCATCGCGCGCGAAACGACGTCGCGCGAGGCGAGATCCTTGGCCGATGGTGCATAGCGCTCCATGAAGCGCTCGCCTTCGGAATTGACGAGATAACCGCCTTCGCCGCGCGCACCTTCGGTGACGAGACAGCCCGAACCGTAGATGCCGGTCGGGTGGAACTGAACGAATTCCATGTCCTGCAGTGGCAGGCCGGCACGCAGCGCCATGGCGCCGCCGTCACCGGTGCAGGTATGCGCCGAGGTGCAGGATGCATAGGCGCGGCCATAGCCGCCGGTGGCGAGAATGACGGTCTGCGCCTTGAAGCGATGCAGCGTGCCGTCGTCGAGCTTGAGCGCGATGACGCCGCGGCAGACATTCTGATCGTCCATGATCAGATCGATGGCGAAATATTCGATGAAGAACTCGGCCGAGTGGCGCAGCGCCTGGCCGTACATCGTGTGCAGCATGGCGTGACCGGTACGGTCGGCAGCGGCGCAGGTGCGCTGGGCCTGGCCCTTGCCGTAATCCATGGTCATGCCACCGAACGGGCGCTGGTAGATCTTGCCGTCTTCGGTGCGCGAGAACGGCACGCCCCAATGTTCGAGCTCGTAAACAGCGTCGGGCGCGTTGCGCACCATATATTCGATCGAGTCCTGATCGCCGAGCCAGTCCGACCCCTTGACGGTGTCGTACATGTGCCAGCGCCAGTTATCCTCGTGCATATTGCCTAGCGAGGCGGAGATGCCGCCCTGTGCTGCAACCGTGTGCGAGCGGGTCGGGAACACCTTGGTGATGCAGGCGGTCCGCAAACCGGCTTCGCCGCAGCCAACCGTTGCACGCAGGCCGGCGCCGCCGGCGCCAACGACAACGACGTCATAGGTGTGATCTTCGATGGGATAGGCGTGGCCGTTGGTGGCGGGGCCGCCAACGCCGTTCGCGCCAGTGCCGTTCACGGCCATGCGCTACACTCCGGATGAAAGTTTAAGGATGGCGTAGATCGATGCCAGCGCCACGGCGGCAGAGAAGAAGTTGTTGCCGATGATCGAGATCAGCTTGATCTTCTCGTCATGGACATAGTCCTCGATCACGACCTGCATGCCTATCTTCATGTGCCAGACGCTGGCAACGATGAAGAGCAGCATGACAATAGCCACGATCGGCGAACCGAGAATCTGGGCAGCGCCGGCCTGATTGCGGCCGAGCAGCGACATCACGATGAAGATCACCGGGATCAGCAGCAGCAGCATGGCCACGGCGGTCAGGCGCTGACGCCAGAAGTCCGAGGTGCCGGAATGCGAAGAACCAAGACCGCGGACGCGGCCGAGCGGCGTGCGCACCGACTTCGGGGAATTGGAACCGCTCATCGTCCGCCTCCGATCGCATAGGCAATGATCCAGAGCAGAATGGTAATGCCGATACCGCCGATCAATGCAGCCCAGGTAAGCCATTCACGTTCGCTGGGCTTGAAGCCGTAGCCGAGATCCCACACCAGATGGCGGACGCCGCTCATGGCATGATGGATCAGCGCCCACGTATAACCGAAAGCAATCAGGCGGCCGATGATGCTGCCGGTGAAGGCCTGCACATGAGCATAGGCCGCAGGGCCGGAAGCAGCGGCGATCAGCCACCAGACAAGAAGCAGAGTGCCGAAATACAAGGCGACGCCGGTAGCGCGATGCACGATGGACAGCGCCATCGTCAGGGTCCAGCGATAGATTTGCAGATGCGGCGAAAGGGGACGTTCGATCCTGGCGGTCATTTAGCAACTTTGACAGGTTAATGGGCAGACGGTGCCCGATTGGGGATCGCGTAGAGCAATTCTATTTACGAACTCAAAACAACCAGTGCAATCGCGAAATGACATACTCCGAACACCCGTTCAGAGTTTCAAATGAGCCTTGCATTTGTGGGTATTGACAGTTGCAGGGCTTGTTGCTGACAGCCTTGGTGAAGCGCGATTCATGAGAACTGCATGATGCGATAGCAAATGGTAATCGGGGCGGGAATGGCCGGGCTCAATGTGACCGAGATTGTCGAGCTGGCGGCACTTCTTATTGCCGTCGGCGCACTGGCCGGGTTCCTGGCCGGCGTATTCGGGATTGGCGGCGGGGCCATCCTGGTGCCCGTATTTTACGAGTGTTTCCGCATCGCCGGCGTACCTTTGGACGTGCGGATGCCGCTGTGCATCGGCACCTCGCTGGCCATTATCATCCCGACCTCAATCCGTTCCTTCCGGGCCCATATGGCCCGCGGCGCCGTGGATATGGAGATCCTGCGGAAGTGGTGGTGGCCGATCCTGATCGGGGTCGTCATCGGCAGCGTGACTGCCCGCTATGCCCCGGAACGGCTGTTCAAGATCGTATTCGTTGTCGTCGCCTGGTCCGCTGCGGCACGGCTGCTGCTCGCGCGTGACGGCTGGAAGCTCGGTGACGACCTGCCCGATGGCCCACTGATGAAGATCTACGGCTTCTTCGTCGGTCTGCTCTCCACGCTGATGGGCATCGGCGGCGGATTGTTCTCGAACCTGCTGATGACCTTTTACGGTCGCCCAATCCATCAGGCGGTGGCGACGTCTTCTGCACTCGCAGTGCTGATCTCGATCCCCGGCGCCATCGGCTACATCTATGCCGGCTGGCCGGCCGCCACGCGCTTCCCCGAGGTCGCAGCGCTGCAGATCCCCTTTGCTATTGGCTATGTGTCGCTGATCGGTGCGCTGCTGGTGATGCCCACCAGCCTGCTGGTCGCACCGCTCGGCGTGAAGGCGGCGCATGCGATGTCAAAACGTGCGCTGGAAATGGCGTTTGGAATTTATCTATTCCTCGTCGGCAGTCGTTTTGTCATTGCTCTCATATGAGCTGTAGCCCGCATGAGCGCAGCGAAATGCGGGAATGTCGCGCCGGTTGAAGCGCCCGCCGGGATATCGCTTCGCTTATCGGGGTTACAGGGCCGGCGTAATACTATCCGTAATAGTATCCACATGCAGGCTTGCTATGGATGACGCATGGCTCACGCACATCAGCACGATCACGCGCATGATCATGACGACCACACCGGCCATGCGCACGGCCCCGGCGGACATGTCCACGCGCCCGCGAGTTTCGGCATGGCCTTCGCCATCGGCATCAGTCTCAATACCGTCTTCGTCGTCATCGAAGCCATCTATGGCTATGCCAGCGGTTCGATGGCGCTGGTTGCCGATGCTGGGCACAATCTGTCGGATGTGCTCGGGCTGATCGCGGCGTGGACGGCGGCAGTGCTGTCAAAGCGCGCTCCGACGCCCCGCTTCACTTACGGCCTGCGCGGCTCGTCGATCCTGGCGGCGCTCTTCAATGCGGTGTTTCTCCTGGTCGCCGTTGGCGCCATCGCCTGGGAAGCCGTGCTGCGGCTGTTCAATCCGGAGCCGGTCACCGAGATCACCGTGATCGTGGTTGCCACCATCGGCATCGCCATTAACGGCATCACCGCCTGGCTGTTCGCCTCCGGTCGCAACAGCGATCTCAACATTCGCGGCGCCTATCTGCATATGATCGCTGATGCTGCGGTTTCGATCGGCGTCGTGATCGCCGCTATCGTGATCATGTTCACCGGCTGGCTGTGGATCGACGCCGTTACCAGCCTCGTGATCTGCGTGCTGATCGTCTGGGGAACATGGAGCCTGCTGCGCGACTCGACCGCAATGTCGCTGGCCGCCGTGCCGCGGGGCATCGATCCCGTCGCCGTGCGCGACTACCTCGAACAATGTTCAGGCGTGACGCAGGTGCATGATCTGCATATCTGGCCGATGAGCACCACCGAAGTCGCCCTGACCTGCCACATGGTAATGCCCGCGGGCCATCCCGGCGATGCGTATCTGATGGACATCGCGCAAAGGCTCCAACGCGATTTCGGCATCGAACATGCGACAATTCAGATCGAATGCGATCCGAATTCGACATGTGCGCTGGCGCCGAACCATGTTATCTAGGGCTTGATGATCAAGGCAGATACCATCATGGCTGATGACGCAGGGCTCTGGGGCCGTCTGCGACGCATGCCGTTTGTTGTCATGCTGACCCTCGGTCTGATGCTGTCGATGATCCATTGCGCCGGTTGTGGTATGGCCTTTGCCGGCACGCACGACGTAAGCATCAGCCACGACAGCGGTGACACGCCCGATGTCCCCGATCAGCAATTGCCCAGTCATAGCGGTCACTGCCTTTCGCATATCACCGCTCAAGTTTCGGCTGCGGTGAATTCACCCGCCGATATCAACCCGCAGACACTCGTCATCGCCGGCGATCCGATCCCCGCGGCGAGCGACGGTCTTCCGCTGTTCAAACCACCCCGCATCTGAGCATCCACACGGCTCGCTGAAGCCGCTCATGCTGTCCGTCGTCACGTGCACGAGACGACGCGGCAGCAACACTGCATGCACATTTGGTTGGTGAGCACGGGCGCGACGGCGCTCGGTGCGGGATTTATGACAATGATCAGAACTGGATTGCTGGCAGCCGGGCTCTTGCTCGGCGCTACATCATTCGCTGTCGCACATGAGGACAAGCCTGCCGCGACAATTGAGAAGCACGACGAGGCCGTGGTGAAGCTCAGCGCGCAGCAGGTCGAGGCCGGCAAGTTTGCCGTCGCGGGCGTGCATGGCGGCTCGCTCGGCCGGCGCATCGCAGCGCCGGGCTCGATCGTGCCCAGCGGTAATCACATCGCCCGTGTCGCCGTGCGGCTGCTCGGCACGGTCACCGAGTTGCGGAAGCAGATCGGCGATGCCGTCACGGCCGGTGAAGTGGTCGCAGTCATCGAAAGCCGCGAGGTCGCCGACGCCAAGAGCGAGTATCTCGCCGCTCGCCTGGTGTCCGACTTGCAGCGAACGCTGTTCAACCGCGCCCAGACCCTGTGGGACGGCAAGGTCATGAGCGAAAATGACTTCCTGCGCGCGCGGACGACCTTTGAGGATTCCCGCGTCAAGCTGGAGGTCGCACGACAAAAGCTGTTCGCCTTGAGTCTCAACAGCGAGCAGATCGAGACCTTGCCGCAGCAGCCGGTGGAAACGCTGCGCCGACAGGAAGTGCGCGCCCCCATCTCTGGCCGGGTGGCCGAACGCCGCGTCGAGCTGGGCGCACTGGTCGGTCGCGAGGGACAGGAGAGCGAACTGTTCGTGATCGTCGATCTCACAACGGTCTGGGCCGAACTCGCCATTGGACCGAACGACCTCAGCGACATCCGCGAGGGCCAGCGCATGACCATTGCCTCGGGTCATTCCGCACCATCCCCGGCGACGATCATGTTCATCAGCCCGCTGCTCGACAAGGATACGCGTAATGCGCGCGTCGTCGCGGTGGTCGACAATATCGAACGCCGATGGCGGCCGGGCGCATTCATCACGGCGGAGATCCCTGTCGATCAAGCGGCCGCCACCGTCGTCGTGCCCAAGTCGGCCTTGCAGACGCTTGAGCGCAACGATGTGGTTTTCGTGCGCACCGCTGACGGCTTCGAAGCCCGCAAGGTCACGCTGGGCCGGCAGGACAGCCACGTGGCGGAAGTCACCGCCGGTCTCAAGCCAGGTGAGCGCATCGCCATCGCCAATACATTCGTTCTGAAGGCTGATCTCGGCAAGGCCGCGGTCGAGCACCAGCACTAGGGGCGGAGATGATCAGTCGCATTCTCGCGCTGTCGATCCAGCGTCGCTGGACGGTCGTGCTGCTCACACTTGTTGTCATGCTGATCGGCGCGTGGTCGCTCGTCGGGCTACCTATCGATGCGGTGCCGGACATCACCAACAAGCAGGTGCAGGTGAATACGGTCGCGCCAGCATTGTCGCCGGCCGAGATCGAAAAGCAGGTCACCTTCCCGATCGAGACGGCGCTGGCCGGCATCGCGGGATTGGAGAGCACGCGCTCGCTGTCTCGCAACGGCTTCTCGCAGGTGACCGCCATTTTCAGCGAAGCCACCGACATCTATTTCGCGCGTCAGCAGGTCAATGAGCGCCTCATCGAACTACGCTCCAGCCTGCCGCCGGGAGCCGATCCGAAGATGGGGGCTATCTCCACCGGCCTTGGCGAAATCTATATGTGGTCCATCGACTTCGCGCCGTCGGACAACGGCGTCTATGTCACGCCGGAGGGCGAGCGCCTGACCACCGGCGTCGCGCGCGCAGCATATCTGCGCACGGTGCAGGACTGGATCGTCAAACCGCAGATCCGCGGCGTACCGGGCGTTGCCGGTGTCGATTCCATCGGCGGCTATGCCAAGCAATTCCAGATCCGGCCCGATGCGATGAAACTCGTCGGCTTCGGCCTGTCGTTCGGCGACATCACCCGCGCCATCGAGGCCAACAATGTGAGCCGCGGCGCCAGCGTCATCGAGCGCAATGGCGAAGGCATCGCGGTGCGATCCGGCGGGCGGCTGGAAACCATCGACGATATCCGCAATGTCGTGGTCAGCACCCGCGCAGCCACGCCTGTTCGTATCAGTGATATCGCCGACGTCGCCATTGGCGGCGAGATTCGCACAGGTAGCGCGAGCGTGAACGGCCATGAAGCAGTGATCGGGACCGCACTGATGCTGGTTGGCAGCAACAGCCGCACGGTCGCCAAGGCCGTGGATGCGAAGCTCGATCAGGTTCGCCGCACACTGCCAGCAGGCATTGTCATCACCACCGTGCTGGATCGTACCACGCTGGTCGACGCCACGTTGAGGACCGTGGCGACCAATCTTGGCGAAGGGGCCCTGCTGGTGATCGCGGTGCTGTTCCTGCTGCTCGACAACTTCCGCGCCGCGCTGATTGCTGCGCTGGTAATTCCGGTCGCCATGCTGATGACCGCCACCGGCATGCTGCGGGGGCAAATCAGCGCCAATCTGATGAGTCTCGGCGCGCTGGATTTCGGACTGATCGTCGATGGCGCGGTCATCATCGCCGAGAATGCCCTGCGCCATCTCGCCGAACGTCAACATGCCGCCGGACGCGCGCTCACGTTGAACGAGCGACTGCAAACCGTGCAGCAATCCGCCGAGGAGATGATCAAGCCCAGCGTCTATGGCCAGGCCATCATCATGCTGGTCTATGTGCCGCTGCTGACCTTCAGCGGCGTCGAAGGCAAGATGTTCCAGCCGATGGCATTGACCGTGCTACTGGCACTCGCATCGGCCTTCGTGCTGTCGCTGACCTTCGTGCCGGCGATGATCGCCATTCTCGTCAGCGGCCGCGTCAGCGAGGGCGACAATGCTGCCGTGCGCTGGCTGAAGCGGATCTATGCGCCCGCGCTCACGCGGACCATTCGTCGTCCGCTGGCCGCGATTGCCGGCGCCATCGTGCTGTTTGCGGTCGCCCTGCTGATCTTCACCCGGCTCGGGCAGGAATTCACGCCGACACTCGACGAGAAGAACCTTGCAATGCATGCGCTGCGTATTCCTTCGACCGGTCTGCCGCAATCGCAGGCGATGCAGCTGGATGTCGAACGTACCATCATGGCGCTGCCGCAGGTTGCCCTGGTCTTTTCCAAGACCGGTACGGCAGAGATGGCCTCGGACCCGATGCCACCAAATGCGTCCGACACCTTCATCATCCTCAAACCGCAGGCGCAGTGGCCCGATCCGAAACTGACGAAGGAAGCACTGCTCAGGCAGATCGAGGCCGCTGTCGAACAACTGCCCGGCAACCAGTATGAATTCACCCAGCCGATCCAGATGCGCTTCAACGAATTGATCGCAGGCGTCCGCGGCGATCTCGCCATCAAGATCTTCGGCGATGAATTCGAGCCGCTGCTGCAGTCTGCCAATCAGGTAGCGGCGATCCTGCGCACCACCAAAGGCGCCGTGGACGTCAAGGTCGAGCAGGCCAGCGGCCTCTCGGTGCTTGATATTGCGGTCGACAAGGCTGAAATCGCACGGCGCGGGCTCAGCCTGTCGGCCGTGCAGGAGGTGATCGGTACAGCCATCGGGGGCCGCGATGCCGGGCTCGTCTTCGAGGGCGACCGCCGCTTCGAGATCGTGGTGCGGCTGCCGGACGAGGTTCGAAGCGATGTCGACGCGCTGAAGAACCTGCCGGTCTCACTGCCATCCACCGCGATCCTGGCGCCGACCATTCCACTCGGACAGATCGCCAGGTTCAACTTCAGCGAGGGGCCTAACCAGATCAGCCGCGAAGACGGCAAACGGCGCATGGTCGTCACGGCCAATGTCAGGGATCGGGACATCGCCTCAGTGGCAAGCGACGCGCGCGCCGCGATCGATGCGCAGGTAAAGCTGCCTGCCGGATACTGGATGACATGGGGTGGGCAGTTCGAGAATCTCGCGGCCGCGCGCGAGCGACTGAGCCTCGTGGTTCCCGCCTGTTTCGTCCTGATCTTCCTGCTGCTGATGAGCGCCCTGGGATCCGCGCGCGACGCCCTGCTCGTGTTCAGCGCCGTCCCGCTGGCATTGACCGGTGGCGTGCTGGCGCTGTGGCTGCGCGGCATGCCGTTTTCAGTATCGGCGGCCGTGGGGTTCATCGCTTTGTCGGGAATTGCTGTACTGAACGGACTGGTGATGCTGACCTATATCAAGCAGCTGATAGCGGAAGGCCGTGACAAATTGCAGGCGATTTCGGAAGGCGCGCTGACGCGGCTACGGCCGGTAGCAATGACTGCGCTGGTGGCATCACTCGGCTTCGTACCGATGGCGCTGGCGACAGGTACCGGCGCCGAGGTGCAACGACCGATTGCCACCGTGGTGATCGGTGGACTGATCACGGCGACATTGCTCACGCTGCTGGTGTTGCCGGCGCTGTATGCCTTGTTGGGGAGAGACGTGGAACGGAAGTTTTAGCATCCAGGCTCAATGTCGTCCCCGCCCGGTCGGGGACGACAAAAGCGTATGAGGCGCCGTCAGTGCCTCATCTTACTTCGCGTAAAGCTTCCCATAGGTGTCGCGCAGCACGTTCTTCTGCACCTTGCCCATGGTGTTGCGCGGCAGGTCATCGACGAAGATCACCCGCTTCGGCATCTTGAACTTGGCGATCTGGCCCTCGAGCGCCTTGAGCACGGAGGCCTCGTCGATCGCGATCTTCTTGTCGCTCACGACCACGGCGGTGACGCCCTCGCCGAAATCCGCATGCGGCACGCCAATCACGGCGGACTCAACCACGCCCGGCATGGCGTCGATCTCGCTCTCGATTTCCTTCGGATAGACGTTGAAGCCGCCGGAGATCACCAGATCCTTGCCGCGACCGAGAATGTGGACGTAGCCCTTGGCGTCGATCTTGCCGAGGTCGCCGGTGATGAAGAAGCCATCGTCACGGAATTCCGCCTTGGTCTTTTCCGGCATCCGCCAATAGCCCTGGAACACGTTCGGGCCTTTCACCTCGATCATGCCGATGGTGTCGCGCTCGAGTTCCTTACCGGTCTCCGGATCGGTGACGCGCACGGAGACGCCGGGCAGCGGAAAGCCCACCGCGCCGGGCACGCGCTCGCCGTCATAGGGGTTCGAGGTGTTCATGTTGGTTTCGGTCATGCCGTAGCGCTCCAGCACGGCGTGGCCGGTGCGCGCGAACCATTCGCGATGGGTATCGGCCAGCAGCGGCGCGGAGCCGGAGATGAACAGCCGCATGTGGCTGCAAGTCTCTTTCGTCAGGTTCGGCGACTGCAACAGGCGCGTATAGAAGGTCGGCACACCCATCAGCACGGTGGCCCGGGCCATCAGCTTGATAATGAGTTCCGGATCGAGCTTCGGCAGGAAGATCATCGATGCCCGCGCAAACAGCGTCACGTTGCTGGCCACGAACAGACCGTGCGTGTGATAGATCGGCAGCGCGTGGATCAGCACATCGTCCCTGGTGAAACGCCAGTATTCGACGAGGCTCAGCGAGTTCGAGGCCAGATTGTCGTGGCTCAGCATCGCGCCCTTGGAGCGGCCGGTGGTGCCCGACGTATAGAGGATCGCGGCGAGATCCTCGTTCTTGCGCTCCACGGTCTGGAAGTCCGGCTTTTCCTTGGCCGCCGCATCGGTCAGCGAGCCCTTGCCGTCGGCCCCCAGCGTCTCGACTTTTGCGCCGACCCTGGCCGCAATCGCGGCGAAGCCGTCCGCCTTGGAGGGATCGCACACCACCAGCGACGGCTCGGCATCGGTAATGAAGTAATCGAGTTCGTTGAGCGTATAGGCGGTGTTGAGCGGCAGATAGACCGCGCCGGCACGCACGGTCGCCAGATACAGCACCAGACCAGGCACAGACTTCTCGGTCTGCGCCGCGACGCGGTCACCCGGCTTGACGCCGCGGGCGACCAGAACATTGGCCATCTGGCCCGTCAGCGCGATCAGATCGCCATAACTGATGTGCTTGCCCTCGGGCGTCTCGATGGCGAGACGCGAGGCATCGTCGAGTTTGTCGAACAGGCGAGAAAACAGGTTGGCGTTCATGGCAAGGTCACGCGGTGCAGGAGTGCGGGAGCGATCGGTGCAGCGAGCCTGACGATCGCGTCAATTCATCCCGTTCCTTAGCAAGAATGGCCATATCTAGGCAACGCATCCCCCCATGGGGACGGCCCCACATCTGGTGCATCAGCCTTCAGGTCGCGCCATCCGCCGCGATTTCCGCGCTTGATTGTATCAAACGCGATGCATCGATCTCATCATTGTCTCGCGCGAACGGGATGCGCCCGCAAAAGTTTCAACGGCAACAAAAAATATAGCCTGAAACTGGCCCCGAGGCCTCGCGTAGCTCGGACATCGACGGCGCAATCTGGCCTCCAGGGGGTTGCTGCGGTTGATGCCATTCATCGCACCAGCGAGATCGCTGGTCACTCACATCACTCGGGAGACGATCCATGTCCAAACGCATTGCACTTCTGTCGGCCGTCGCATTCAGCACCCTCGCCATCACTGGCGCCGTGCTTGCCCCCGCGCAGGCCGAAGACAAGAAGATGATGAAAAGCGAAATGTCGGGCGAGAAGACCGTGATGGTCGGCGGCGCACCGATGTACCCCTCGAAGAACATCGTCGAGAACGCCGTTAACTCCAAGGACCACACCACGCTGGTCGCCGCCGTGAAGGCCGCCGGTCTGGTTGATACGCTCTCCAGCAAGGGCCCGTTCACAGTGTTCGCACCGACCAACGCCGCTTTCGGCAAACTGCCGGCCGGCACCGTCGACACGCTGGTGAAGCCTGAGAGCAAGGCGACCCTGACCAAGATCCTGACCTACCATGTGGTGCCGGGCAAGCTGAACGCCGCTGACCTCAAGGACGGCCAGAAGCTGAAGACCGTGGAGGGCGAAGAGCTGACCGTGAAGGCTTCTGGCGGCAAGGTCATGATCGTCGACGCCAAGGGCGGTTCCTCGACCGTAACCATCCCGGACGTCAACCAGTCAAACGGCGTCATTCACGTCGTCGATACCGTGTTGATGCCGAAGGCCTAGTGGCCAGGCCTGAGTTCAGGCCTCTGCGCGACGACGTTCGCGCGTCCTGACTTCCCCCACAGGATGCGCGCGCGTCCCACGGGCGCAAAAGGAGCGAGCCGGGCAACCCGGCTCGCTTTTTTGTGATCGGGATGAGCCGGCCCGACCGGGGTTGTTACAAGAGCCGCCGTAACGAACGACCGGTTATGCCGTATAACTGATAACAACGTGCGTCACCGAGCATCGTCGAACCACCGCTCAGCCCAGGATATGCCTATGTCGAGCATCACAGCCGCCGGCGACCGCGCCGCAACCAAGGTTACGAATACCAAGGTAATCCAGCCCGCCTGGGTGCGCGTCGTGCACTGGATCAACGCCGTCGCAATCGTGCTGATGATCATGTCGGGCTGGCAGATCTATAATGCCTCGCCGCTGTTCAATTTCACATTCTCATCATCCATTACGCTGGGTGGCTGGCTCGGCGGCGGCATCATGTGGCACCTCGCCGCCATGTGGCTGCTGGTGATCAACGGCCTCGTCTATCTCACCCTCGGCATCGTTACCGGGCGCTTCCGCAAGAAGCTTTTGCCGATCTCGGCAAAAGGCGTGCTCGACGACACCAAAGCCGCGCTGACCGGCAAGCTTTCCCATGAGGACCTCACCAAATATAATCAGGTGCAGAAGCTGCTCTACACCGGGATCATCGTGGTCGGCATTCTGATCGTCCTGTCGGGCCTCGCGATCTGGAAGCCGGTTCAGTTCCATTACCTCACCACTGTGTTCGGCGGCTACGACACCGCGCGCTATGTGCACTTTTTCATGATGGCAGCCATCGTCGGCTTCCTCGTTATCCACGTCGCTCTGGCCCTGATCGTGCCGAAGAGCCTACGTGCGATGATTATCGGGCGCTGAGGAGCACGACCATGATCCGAAAAATCCGCTCGCTCATCATTCCCGGCGTCGACAAGGACCTCCTCGTCAAGGACGCCACGAAATTGATGCCCGACCTGTCGCGCCGCCGTTTCATCGCGTCGGGTGCAAGCTTCGGCGCGCTGACACTGCTCACCGGTTGCGACGTGAGCGACAGCCTATCGGCCGAGAACCTGCTGACACATATGTCGAAGTTCAACGACATGGTGCAGGCCAAGATCTTCAATCCGAATACGCTGGCACCGACCTATTCCGAGAAGGACATCAAGCGTCCATTTCCGTTCAACGCCTTCTACGCAGAAGACGACGCGCCAAACGTGGACGGCAACGCGTGGAAACTCGAAGTCTCCGGTCTGGTGCAAAACAAGAAGTCCTGGACACTGGACGAACTGCACAAGCTACCGGAAGTGTCGCAGATCACCCGCCACATCTGCGTCGAGGGCTGGAGCGCCATCGGCTCCTGGCAGGGCACGCCGCTGCGCGATTTCCTCAAACTGGTTGGTGCAGACACCAATGCGAAATGGATCCATTTCCGCTGCGCCGAGGATTATGCGACCTCGCTCGACATGCCCACGGCGATGCATCCGCAAACGCAGATGACTTTCAAATTCGACAACCAGCTCCTGCCGCGAGCCTATGGCTTTCCGATGAAGATCCGCGTGCCGACCAAGCTCGGTTTCAAGAATCCGAAATACGTCATCGCGATGGAAGTCACCAACGACTACAAGGGCGGCTACTGGGAAGATCAGGGCTATAACGATTTCAGCGGGAGCTGATCGGCTTCTGGAACATTGACATCGCAGCGCCGATCGCAAGCGTGGCTGCCGAGACTACCAGCGCCGACGTCAGACTTCCCGTCGCATCCGTAATGGCCCCCACCGCGATCGGGCCCAGAGTCTGGCCGATGCCGAATACAATCGTCACGGCCGCGATAGCCTTTGACCATGCCGCGCGAGGATAGTTGAAGCGCACGAAGGCCGTGGTTGCTGCAACCACTGCAAAAAATGCGACGCCGAACACTGCGGCAGAGATGCCGAGCACGACAGGCGAATGCCCCAGCAGCGGCATTGCCGCGCCCACTGCATTGGTACCCAGAATAATTGCCATGGCACGACCGCTCCGGCCCCGCGCGAGCACGCCGCGCCAGAGCCAGGGCGAAGCAAACGAGCTGACCCCGATCAGACACCAGAACGCACTCTGGGCCACGGCGCTGCCGCCGCCATCACGCACATAGGCGATCATGAATGTCATGTAGGCAATGTAGCCGGCGCCAAACAGGAAATAGGCAATGAGGTAGATCCACATCGGACGGAGCGCGAGCGGCGCTTCGTCGACCTTTGACGTGTCATCGGATGCATCGACGTGCGGGCGTAGCAACGGCAGGCCGATCACGACCGACACGAGCCCGAGGATGAGCCAGACGATCCACCACGAGCCGGCGCCGAAGCCCTGCAGCACGAACGGCGCGATCAGACCCGACAGCAGGATGCCCATGCCGGGTCCCGCATAAAACAGACTCAGCAGATAGGATGAGCGTTCGGGATAAGCGAGGCCGATGGTCGCGGCGAGCGCGCCGCCGGCGACAAAGGAAATCGCCGCGCCAAAGCCCGTGACCAGTCGCGCGATACTCAGCAATGTAAAATCTGCAGTGACGCCGCAAACGATGAGCGACATCACGCAGGCCACCGTGCCGCCCTGAATCACTGCGAGCAGACCGAAGCGCCTGCCGAGCCCGGCCGCGACCAGTGCGCCGGCGAGATAGCCGGCAGCATTGACGGTATTCATGAAGCCCGCAGCCGAATACGACCACTGCAGGCTGTCGCGCATATCGGGCAACACCAGCGAATAGGCGAAGCGGCCGATTCCAAGCCCGATGGCCGGTGCGAGCGACAGGACGAGAATCAGCAACGCCGGGTTACGGCGCATCGGGGAAGGCACAGGTGACGTCACGGGGATCTCCGCTGCGCCGGCAATGTCGCAGGTTTCACGGAAGCCGCAATCATCCCTTCGGCAACACTGTCTTGCCATTCCTGCAATGACGTCCTAGCACTCGCGGCAATCAATAACGGATTGCAAGGGCACTTGATTATGGCAACGCACAAATTGCTTCTTCTCCCCGGCGACGGCATCGGCCCCGAAGTGATGGCCGAAGTGAAGCGCCTGATCGACTGGATCGATGCCCAGGGCATCGCCAGGTTCACGATCGAGAACGGCCTGGTTGGCGGCGCCGCCTATGATGCCGACAAGCTCCCCATCACCGATGCCACCATGGCCAAGGCGGATGCGGCCGATGCCATCATCTTCGGCGCCGTTGGTGGCCCGAAGTGGGACAATGTACCTTACGAGCATCGGCCCGAGGCCGGCCTGCTGCGCCTGCGCAAGGATCTTGGCCTGTTTGCCAATCTGCGCCCTGCGGTTTGCTATCCGGCGCTGGCGGAATCATCGAGCCTGAAGCGCGAGGTCGTCGAAGGCCTCGACATCATGATCGTGCGCGAACTCACCGGCGGCGTCTATTTCGGCGAGCCGAAGACCATCACCGATCTCGGCAACGGCCAGAAGCGCGCCGTCGACACGCAGGTCTACGACACCTATGAAATCGAGCGCATCGCGCGCGTCGCTTTCGATCTGGCCCGCAAGCGCCAGAACAAGGTGACGTCGATGGAGAAGCGCAACGTCATGAAATCCGGCGTGTTGTGGAACGAGGTCGTGACGCAGGTCCATGGCCGCGAATACAAGGATGTCACGCTCGAACATCAGCTCGCCGATTCCGGTGGCATGAATCTGGTGAAGTGGCCGAAGCAGTTCGACGTCATCGTCACCGACAATCTGTTCGGCGACATGCTCTCCGACATCGCAGCGATGCTGACCGGCTCGCTTGGCATGCTGCCCTCGGCCTCGCTCGGCGAAGTCGATGCCAAGACCCAAAAGCGCAAGGCGATGTATGAGCCCGTGCATGGCTCGGCGCCAGACATTGCCGGCAAGGGCATGGCCAACCCGCTGGCCATGATCGCCTCCTTCGGCATGGCGCTGCGCTATTCGCTGGAGATGGGTGAGTTGGCCGACAAGGTCGACCAGGCCATCGCCGCCGTCCTCGCCAAGGGCCTGCGCACCGCTGATATCAAGTCCGAGGGCTCAACGGTGGTGAGCACGTCAGGCATGGGCGAAGCGCTGCTGACGGAACTGCAGGCGCTGCACGCTTAAGCGTCCGCTCGAACCTCCCCAAACAAAAAAAATGCCCGGCTAAGCCGGGCATTTTCGTATTCAGATATCGCTGCGCTCAGTAGAGCGGGAAGCGCTCGGGATAGCCGCCGAGATCCCACTGCGAATTGAGCGGGCTGCGGTCCAGCGAACGGTTGTTGTTATCGCGGGCGAAGGAGTAGCCGGGCGGATAGGCGTAATCGGTGAATTTACGATCGCCCGGAAGCACTTCGACGCCGGCATCGAGCCAGGAGCGACGCGTCACGTAAACGCGGGTGCGGCCCTGCTGATAGGACACGTTCGGGCCGCGCGCGCCATAAACAGCGTCACGGTCAGAAACACGGACCTTCTTCTTGGTGGCGGCATCGGCCGGCGAGGCGGCAACGGCGGTCGCGATGACGGCAACCGTCGCGAACAACATGGCGAGAGTTTTCGCGGCGGGGAATTTCAGGGTCATCAGGTCCTCATTGCGGTCAGAATATCGGCAGTCGGAAGATCGGCAGTCTTCAGACGAGTCGGCAAATCCGATTTGTGGTCAATTTAGCTGGCCGGGGTATCCGGCCACAAGGTCTATCCGGCCACAGTCGCCGATATAATGCGCGGTATGGCCGAATGTTGCATGTAATCCAAGGTCTTGGTCCTGCCCATCACGAAGATGGTCACAGGCTGCCGCGCAGCGGCGGGTTCTGGGCGCCGGTGACCCAATCGGCCGACGTCGCCGACAGCGCCGCGCCGCTGATGCAGCCTGCCCGCTTCAACTCGGCCTGGGCAAAGGCCTCCTGCAGCCGGGGTTCGTTGCCGGCGGTCAGCAGCACCAGCCGGTTCAGCGTGCAGGCGATAGCCGCCCGCCGCGCCGGCAGGCCGTCGCCCTGGCATGACCAGCCGAAAATCCGGAGATTGGAGGCATCCAGCGTCTTCATGAAGCCAAGGCAGCGCTTGCCGTCCTTCAACCGGTCGGCAAAGCCCATCAGGGCGACCGGCCCGAATTTGCTGTCGATGATGCCCTCGCCCACTACGTCCCAAACGCCTCCGGTGTCCATCCGGCGCGCGATGTCCGCCGCCGCCAGCCCTGCCCGGTCAGCTTCAGCGCCGGGGCGATACAATTCCAGTTCGGCCACAGGTGGCTCTCCAGGCGAAGACCAGCGCAGGACATCCTTCCGGCCGCCGTCGGGGTGTCTCAAAATCTCGTAAGAGACTGTTTTGCCTGATGAATCGAACTGACTAACTGCAAAAGCGGGATAAGAGCGGCTGGCAACGCTCCAACCGGCTTTGGCGACCGGTTCGCTGCTGAGGTCGAATTCCAGTCCATCGAAAACCGTAACCGCGGCCATGACAACCAGTGCCAGCGCCCCCATATAGGCGAGCAGACGCACGGCGATGGCACCGCAGTCGTCGGCGAGGGTGTGCAGGGCCGGATGGACATTGCGGGATTTTGGGTAGCGCGGGACCAAAATTGAACGCATCAACACACGCAAACACGCTTAGGACGTTGTCTTTGCGACGTTTCTCGCATAGAAGCGCGGCTCTTCCCTTTCCGCGATAGGCGGGGGTGAAGGATTTTTCTTCGGAGAGTGAACGATGGGTTACAAAGTCGCGCTGGTCGGAGCGACCGGCAATGTCGGGCGTGAAATGCTCAGCATTCTGGACGAACGTAAATTCCCCGCTGACGAGGTCGTGGCGCTTGCGTCCCGCCGCAGCATGGGCGTTGAGGTTTCCTTCGGCGACAGAACCCTGAAATGCAAAGACCTTGCGACCTATGACTTCAGCGACGTCGACATCTGCCTGATGTCGGCCGGCGGAGCCGTGTCCAAGGAATGGTCGCCGAAGATCGGCGCTGCCGGTGCCGTCGTGATCGACAACTCGTCGACCTGGCGCATGGACCCGGACGTGCCGTTGATCGTGCCGGAAGTGAACGCCTCGGCCGTTGATGGCTTCGCCAAGAAGAACATCATCGCCAACCCGAACTGCTCGACGGCGCAGCTCGTGGTGGCGCTGAAGCCGCTGCACGACAGGGCAACGATCAAGCGCGTCGTCGTCTCGACCTATCAGTCGGTGTCCGGCGCCGGCAAGGATGCGATGGACGAGTTGTTCTCGCAGACCAAGGCCGTCTACACCAACTCCGAGCTGGTCAATAACAAGTTCCCGAAGCGTATCGCCTTCAACGTCATCCCGCAGATCGACGTGTTCATGGAGGACGGCTACACCAAGGAAGAGTGGAAGATGATGATGGAGACCAAGAAGATTCTTGATCCCAAAATCAAAATGTCCGCGACCTGCGTGCGCGTGCCGGTGTTCGTCGGCCACTCGGAAGCGGTCAACATCGAATTCGAGAATCCGATCTCGGAAGATGAAGCCCGCGATATCCTGCGTAATGCGCCAGGCTGCCTCGTGATCGACAAGCGCGAACCCGGCGGCTACGTGACGCCCTATGAAGCCGCAGGCGAAGACGCCACCTATATCAGCCGTATCCGCACGGATGCGACGGTCGATAACGGTCTCGTGCTGTGGTGCGTGTCGGACAACCTACGCAAGGGCGCGGCGCTCAACGCCGTGCAGATCGCGGAATGCCTGATCAACCGCAAGCTGATCACGGCAAAGAAGAAGGCCGCGTAAGCGGATTTTCGATCCCAAACAATCAAAAGCCGGATGCTTTGCATCCGGCTTTTTTGTTTGAGCGCAGGATGGGGTGAGCGTCGTCGCGAAACCCATTACCCAGTGCAGGGAAAGCGATGGGTTTCGCTGCGTTCTACCCATCCTACGGCCGCGACGATTGCCTCAGGCGACCGGCCGAAACTCTTTCGCGACCTTATCCAGCACTGACAGCGAACCGACTGCCACACCGAAATAGGCGCCGTGCAATTCGAGTTCGCCCTTCGCGACCTTGCTGCTCACGAAGGGGAACGTCATCAGGTTCTCAAGGCTGCGGAATACAGCGGCCTTTTCGATACGGGTGACGAAATCCTGGAACGCCTCGTGCTCGCGGATCTCGACCTTCTCGTCGGGCTTGATGAACATCGACATCCAGCGACCGATGAAGTCGCCTGGCGACAGCGGTGCCGCATTGTCGACGAAAGCGCGGATGCCGCCGCATTGCGCGTGGCCAAGCACCACGATGTGCTTCACCTTCAACACTTGCACCGCGTATTCCAGCGCCGCCGAGACGCCATGTGCGCCGCCATCGGGCTGATAGACCGGCACGAGGTTCGCGATGTTCCGCACCACGAACAGCTCGCCGGGGCTGGCGTCGAAGATCACCTCCGGCGACACCCGCGAGTCGCAGCAGCCGATCACCATCACTTCCGGCGACTGGCCCTTTTCCGATAATTCGCGGAACCGCGATTGTTCGGTCGGCAAACGCTCCGATGTAAAGGTCTGGTAGCCGGCGATGAGTTGCTTCGGAAATGATGCTGTCATGGGTCTGCCTCGTTCGGAGCATGATTTCTCGACAAGCGGGTTCGTTTGTCGAGAGATCACGCTCAAACATACGTCCTCACGGATAACCATAGGACGCCAGCGCGAACAAGCCTTCCGGGCGGCGTGCCGAAATGTTATCGCGAATGCCTGAATAACGAACAGGCCATACTTACAGGGAAATGACGCCATGATCCGTCCGCGCCGCAGCCATTTGTTCATGCCCGGCTCGAATCCGCGTGCGCTGGAGAAGGCCCGTACCGTGGCCGCTGACGGCATCATCCTCGACCTCGAAGACGCCGTGGCACCGGACGCCAAGGGAACGGCGCGCGACGCTATCGCGCAGACACTGGCCGCCGGCGGCTTCGGCAAGCGCGAAGTTATCATCCGCATCAATGCACTGGATTCGCCGTGGTGGATCGACGACGTCACCATGGCCGGCAAGGCCAAGCCCGACGGCATCCTGGTGCCGAAGATTTCCAGCCTCGAGGATCTCGCGGCAGTGGCCGATCGCCTCAGCGACATCGGCGCCGACATGTCGATCAAGGTCTGGGCCATGATCGAGACCTCGCGCGCGATCCTCCATGCAGAGGAACTCGCGGCCGCCTCCAGGGACTCGGAAAATCGCCTCGCCGGTTTCGTGTTCGGCCCCAACGACATCGCCCGCGAGACCCGCATCCGCATGATGCCCGGCCGCGCCGCGATGCTTGGCATGATCACCCATTGCGTACTGGCGACCCGGCTGTACGGCCTCGAGATCCTCGATGGCCCCTACAGCAATTTCAGCGATACCGAGGGCTTCATTGCCGAAGCCGAACAGGGCCGCGACATCGGCTTCGACGGCAAGACGCTGATCCATCCAAGCCAGATCGAAGCCTGCAACAAGGTGTTCACGCCACCGGATGACGAAGTCGCCCAGGCCCGCCGCATCATCGCCGCCTTCGAGCAGCCCGAGAATGCCAAGCGCGGCGCGATCCAGCTCGACGGCAAGATGGTCGAGCGCCTGCATGCGGACATGGCAAAACGCACGATCGCGATTTCGGACGCGATCGCGGCGATGGGGAGCTAGTACCAGTCAGCAACGACGCGCTTTCTTCACCCTCCCCCTTGCGGGGAGGGTGGCGCGTTGCGAGCGCAGCGAGCAGCGCGACGGGTGGGGTGCCACAGGCGATGCTCTCACGTGTGGCACCCCCACCCCGGCCTCCACCTGAACGATGCTTCGCATCGTCAGGTTCGGCCGACCCTCCCCGCAAGGGGGAGGGATACCGCGGGCCGTTGCGCGAAATTTGGAGATTCAAAGGCTGATACTAACGTGCGCCGACCCGCTGCGTCGCCCAAGCATAGAAACTCCCCGGCACCGGCGCGTCCTTGCCGCGTCCCTTCGGCGAGATGTGGAAGCCCAATATTTGGGGATCGCCAACCAGCGTCGCAAAATCTGACGGCTCGAAGAACAGCGTCGGCTCCGCGTGAACGGAATAATACGACTTCCGCGGCAGCGCGTGATGCTGGGAGCCGTGGCGTTTCGCCAGCGCTGTCAGCGATGCCGGACCGAAGATCGCAACGCGGACGTCGCTGGCGCGCTTCGAACGATCACGCAGCTTGCGCCATGCGAAAGTGAGGCGATGGCGCAGTGACATCCAGTCGGGCGTCAACTCGTCCTGCTTGATCAGCGCCTCGAACGCCGCCACGATCGGATCGTCAGGCGGCAGATACAGCACCGAGTTACCGAGCTGACGTCGCTTCTCCCAGGCGAAATAAGGCTTTGCCGGATCGATCTCGATGGGCTTCAGCAGCAGCACATCCGCATCGAGCCAGAGGCCAAGACCTTCGGCCATCAGCCGGATGCGAAAGAAATCGCTGAACTGCAACGGGGTCCAGCCAACCCACGCGCCGTTGGGAGCTGACGGGCGCAGCCGCTCAGCAAAAGCCCGCGGCAACACGGCTTCCGCGTCGGCATTGCTCACGCCATTTGGCAGATCGGGTATCGGCGCAAAACTGTAGAGGGTGACGCGGTGGCCGGCCCCAACCTGCGATCTCAGGCACAGCCTGCGCAGCGCATCGAGCGGGCCCTCCCAAAAGGTGACGACGTCAGGAATCACGCGTCACCTTCCGATATGAGATCAGGCCCAGGCGCGCGCGGTCTTGGCCTTGGCTTCGTAGCTGTCGATGGAAGCCTTCTTCTCCATCGTCAGGCCGATATCGTCGAGACCGTTGAGCAGGCAGTGCTTGCGGAACGGATCGATCTCGAACTTCACCGTGCCGCCATCGGGACCGCGGATTTCCTGATTCGGCAGATCGATGGTGATCGTCGCATTGGCTCCGCGCTCGGCATCATCGAACAGCGCATCGAGATCCTTCTGGGAGACGCGGATCGGCAGCACGCCGTTCTTGAAGCAGTTGTTGTAGAAGATGTCGCCGAACGAGGTCGAGATCACGCAGCGGATGCCGAAGTCCAGCAGCGCCCAGGGCGCGTGTTCGCGCGACGAACCGCAGCCGAAATTGTCGCCGGCCACCATGATCTTGGCATTGCGATAGGCAGGCTTGTTGAGGACGAAATCCGGGTTCTCGCTGCCGTCATCGAGATAGCGCGCTTCCGAGAACAGGCCCTTGCCGAGGCCGGTGCGCTTGATGGTCTTCAGATACTGCTTCGGGATGATCATGTCGGTATCGACATTGATGATCTTCAGCGGCGCCGCGACGCCTTCCAGCGTGGTGAACTTGTCCATGGCAAAGGTCCTCGATTGAGCGGGCTTTTTAGCCCGATCGGGGCTGCGCTCCAAGCGGCATTTCTGCAGCCTCGTCAGTCACCTGCGCTTCGATCGCCTCCATATCGGCGTCCGAGAGCCCGAAATGGTGGCCGATCTCGTGGATCAGCACGTGGCGGACGATATGACCGAGGGTTTCGTCGTGTTCTGCCCAGTAATCCAGGATCGGCCGGCGATACAGCCAGATCATGTTGGGCAACTGGCCAGTGTTATCGTGGCTCTGGAACGGCAGACCGACGCCCTGGAACAGGCCGAGCAGGTCGAATTCGGTCTCGGCCTGCATCTCCTCCAGCACCTCGTCCGTGGGGAAGTCATCGACCCGGATAATCACGCCCGCGCAGAGCTTGCGGAAATCCTCCGGCAGAAGGGCGAGCATGGCATGGGTCATGTCCTCCATTTCCGCGAGATCGGGTGCTTTTGCCTGGTGCCACATGTTTCCCTGTCTAGCCAATTCCCGTGACATGGCAATGCGCCGGTACAGTCCGGTCCCAACGGTTGACGGGCGGGCGTCAATCGGAGACTTTGCGGCGTTCTTCGAAGCATGATCCCTCGACAAACGAACCCGTTTGTCGCCGGAAATCGGCATCCACTTTTCGGGATCATGCCTATGGCGGTTTGGGGCGTTAAGATGCGGATCATGATGGCAACACTGGGATTGGCGGTTACGCTCGGCGGCTTGCCCATGGCCGACACCGCACAGGCGCAGACGGCCATTCAAGTCGCCCAATCCGGCGACAACGTTCAGCCCCGCCGGGCCCGCCCGCGCGTCCGCATCTATCGCACGCCCGATGAGCGCGGCGTTTATCCGAGCTACAATCCCGGCCCGAATGCCGTGCGCGACTGCACCGCCAATCTGGTGCAGGAATATCGCCCGAGCGGCACCGTGATCGTGCCCCGGATGAACTGCTACTGGCGCCGCGGCTGAACGAGAGCGTTTTCGAGCGAAGTGGGTACCGGTTCGCGCCGAGAAAACGCGTCAAGGCAAAAAACTAACCGCGTATCCGGCGCTGCCGTACGGCACCGATCAGACCTGCCGCAATCACCATCGCCGAGCCGCCATAGACGATGACCGCCATGGCGAGCTGGGTCGTCGTGCCGGCGGTGCCATGCATCACACCGGGGCCCTGCGACGCCTGCGTCCCTTCGATCCACAGATTCAGACCGCCGGATACGAGGACGATCGTCGAGATCAAACGCATCATGATGGCCTCCATCATTGCCTGATCGAGATACACCTCCTGCGGCAGACTGGTTTTGCAACACACGTCACGATGACGCGACCGGGCGCATTGGTTCCACAACTGCGACAGTCCGCCGCCGCGTCATATCGCTCACGCCGCATTCACATCGCGTTCACCTCTCAAACCCTAGCGTTGCTGGCATGGGCGATGATCCATTCGTGAAGCTGCATCTCGACATGAACGCAGCAGACTCAGGAGAGAACACATGAACGTGAAGAAGTTTTTCGGCCTTGCCGCCATCGCAGGATTGCTGTTCGTCGCAGCGCCGACGCAACAGGCGAACGCCGTTTCGCTGAACAGCCCCGGCATCGCTGCGTCGGTTCAGGGCGGCGGCGAGAAACTGACGACTGAGGTTCAGTATCGTCATCACCACAATCGCGGCTATCGCCCGCATCACGGCATGCGCCGTCACCACGGCTGGCATCGCCCGCATCACGTCCGCCGCCATCATGGCTGGCACCGGCCGCACCACGTGCGCCGTCACGGCGGGCGCTACTGAGACTCTCTCCAAAGTCCAAACAGGCGTGCGCAAGCGCGCCTGTTTGCTTTAACAAGATGTTGACCGCGTCGGTCTGTCGCGGGAAATCATTGCAGCTATATGCGTTATGGGGTGAAGGCGACGAAGACGATCGATGAGAAGCGATCGAGGCAAGGAATGATCATGAAGAACTGGATAGGTGCAGCCATGATGGCTGCAACACTTTCACTCGGCGGCGCATTTGCAAGCGCCCCCGCATTGGCCGACGCGCAGACGACACACAAGGCTGCGCCAGACAACAAGGCGAAAGCGACGGACTTCAGCGCGCAGCGGCGTCATCGTCACGTCCACCATCGCCATCACTTCGGACATCGCCACTACGGCCACCGGCACTATGGGTATCGCAGCTATTACGGCCCGCGCTATGGCTACGGATACGGCTATCGTCCGTACCGCTCCTATTACGGTCCCGCCTATTACGGACGTCCCTATGCCTACCGTCCTGCTTACTATGGCGGATACGGCTACCGGCCCTACGGCTATTACGGCGGTTATCATCCATACGGCGCCTATGGTTATGGCCCGGGCTTCGGTTTCGGCGGCGGCCCGCTCAGTGTCGGCTTCAGCTTCGGCCGCTGGTAAATTCCAGCATCTCCAGACGACACCGACAGGCGCCCTTTGCGGCGCCTGTTTTTTTGTGCGTGCCGCGCGGCTCGTGCCTGCGTTATTCATGACGCGTTCAGATCAGCATCCTTAATTTTCGGTCAAGGTGCGACAACTCACATGACACGACCATGCGCAAACATATCGTTGGCGCAAGCGGGGACCTGTGCCGTCAGGTTTGCGCGGACGATGTCCCATGCGCTGATCGAGGGAGGATGTTTCCAATGAGAGATGTTCAAAATCGACAACCTGTCCTGAATACCGAACGAGGTTTTGCGATCAGTCAATTCATGACGCGCTCGCTTGGCGTGGCTGCCGCCGCAGCGATGATGATATCGCTGACACCATCGGCGCGGGCAGTCTCACTGATCAATCCCGGCGCGGCACCCACAGCCAGGCACGCGAGCGACGCGCTGCTCACGCAGGTTCAGCATCGCGGTGGACACGGCGGCGGTGGCGGTGGAGGTTTCCGCGGCGGTGGCGGCGGTGGCGGTCACGCCTTCCATGGCGGAGGCGGCGGCGGATTTCGCGGCGGCGGCATGCCGGCGTTTCGGGGCGGCGGTGGCGGCGGAGGATTCCGTGCCGTAGCGCCTGCGTTCCGCGGCGGCGGCGGTTTCCGTCCGGGCCCGGCCTTTGTCGGCGGCGGCTTCCGACGCGCCCCCGTATTCCATGGCGGCTACCGTCACTTCGCGCCGGTGCGCTATTACGGTCATCGTCACCACTTCCGACCGCGTTTTTACGGCTATTACGGACCGACCTATTATTACGGGCCGCGCTACTACCAACCGCGCCGCTTCTGCCGGATCGTCTGGACCTATTACGGCCCACGGAAGATCTGCCGGTATCGCCCCTGGCATCACCGCCACTGGCGGCACCACCATCGGTTCCATATCTATTGGTGAGCCTTACCAAACACGTCGTCATGGCCGGGCTTGGCCCGGCCATGACGACTGAGTGCTAGGGTGCGTACTCATAAAATCTGGTGCTAAGCGTAGGCGCGTTTGATGTCCGCTTGTCCTCCAACAGCGGCGCGAAAGCAGACATTGTCGGACTTCCGAGAAGTGCCAAAACCGGAACTGAAGCGGCATGCAATCCCCTCTGCGACGCCGAACGATATCGTTCAATCGGTGCCGGATGAAATCTTAGATCGACGTTCACGCCATCCGGCATCAACGTTTTCGGGTCGCATTTCCACGTCGCGGCAGGAGCACCAAGTCGGCCGCTTCTTCGGCGTCTCTGAGGAGCTCCTTGCGCGGCGTGCCCATCTGCGCACGCACGGTCAGACCGCGCGACAGGTCGAGCACCTGGCTCGCGCGCGCGGCTACGGGAAAGTCAGACGGTACTTCTCCCGCGCTGATCGCTTCGCAGAACCGGCGTTTCACCAGCGCCACGCCGCCAGCGACGGCGTCCTTTAGTAACTGTCTGACCTCAGCGTCGTCTACGAGGGGCGCGACGCACACTAGAAGACATCCTGGGGCTGATCCTTCCTCGGTCGCACTTTCTACGGCATGCCTCAGGAAGCCGACGAGCGAGTCGCGAAGAGCCGGCGGCGAGGACAGTGCCTTCGCAGCGCGAGCGCCCTTTGCCTCTGCGTATGCCCGAAGGACACGCAAAAATATCGTCCGCTTGTCCCCGAAGACGGAATACAGACTTGGCCGTCCCACACCCATGCCTGCGACGAGATCGTCGATCGTCGCTCCGTCGTAGCCTTTCAAGCGGAACACCCGGGTCGCCTTTTCCAGTGCGGCGCTCTCGTCGAAGCTACGTGGGCGTCCACGGGGCCTCTCAGCTTTTTGAAACATTTAGTTTGAAATTCCTTGACCGCGACCTCTAGGCGCGAATATATAACCGAATAGTTCGAAAATGACAAGGCGGCCCCTAGCGCGGCGGCTCCTTCGACGTTACCCCTCACCCCGGAGCCGCCCATGCAACATTCGATCGCTCTCGTCACCGGCGCCACCTCCGGGCTCGGTCATGCGGCAGCCCGCCTACTTGCCGAAGAGGGATGGCGCGAGATCATCATCACTGGGCGCGGCGCGGCTCAGATCCGGGAAACGGCCGCACAACTCGCGGCTGAGACCAAACGAAAGGTCTTCACGCCGTTGGCGCTGGACATGGACAAGCCGCTCAGCGTTCAGTCCGCGCTCGCCGAGCTCGTCAAGCGAGGTCGGCAGATCGATTTCCTGCTGCTCAATGCAGGGATGGTCCCTGGCAAGGCGCGCGTGATCACTGCGGCGGGCATCGAGGCTTCTCAGGCCCCGCTGATCGGCCATCATCAACTAACTGTCGGCTTGCTTCGCGCCAACCTGCTGAGCCCCAACGCGCGAATCGTTATCGCCAGCGCGGAGCCTGCCCGCGGGGGCGTCCCCATGTTCAAATACACCGACGTGCCCGCCTTAGCGGCCAGATGTTTCCGGGACGACCATACCGCCGCTGTGGAAGCCCTAATCCGCAACGGGCCGCACGTGAAGTACGCGCCCAACAATGCGTATGCCGACGCGAAGCTCATTGTCGCTTGGTGGGTCGCGGCGCTGGCGCGCCGGCTACCCTCCAGCATGGCCGTGTACGCCGTGTCGCCCGGTGCGTCGAACGCCACCAACGTGGCGCGAAACGCTGGCCCGTTGTTGAAGTATCTGATGATTCCAATCGTGAACCTCATTCCCGGCATGAATCAGACGCCGGAGACCGCGGCCCGTCGCTACCTTCAGGCGTCGGAGTTCGGAACCGACGTCTCAGGGCATTTCTTCGCCTCGGCTCAAGGGAAGTTCTCAGGCCCGATGGAGGTGCAGCGGCAGCCACACCTCCACGACAGCGCCAACCAGGAAGCCGCGTGGCAGGCCGTCGTCAACATCTCCGGTGTCGACTTGTCTCACCCCGCATCCTTGAGCGCGGTGTCCTGAGGGAGCGCCCGAATCTTAAGGAGCCAATTCTGATGACAGCTACAGCCAACCATCTAGTCCCACAGCGAGGGAAACTACGTCGCGCGCTCGCGGCCGTCTTCGCCTGGATAGAAGCGATGGACAACAGCAGCTTTGACTACACTCTCGATCGCATCGAACGCTTGGAATGGGAGGTGGGAGAACTAAAGGAGGAACTGCGCCAAAGCCGTGATACGGCGCCGTCCATTCTCACAACGGTCGCGTCGCTGGACTCGAACATTGACGGCACCGCACGCATTCCGTCTCGTCCATCGGCATCGGTGAGCCGCCGCAACCCGCCAGAAATGTGGGATATGGCATCGCTCGGGTGGTCGCACATCAGTGTCGCGGAACCAGGCCGACTCGCCTTCCTGTCCGGCCAGATCGCCTCGACGCCTGGCGGTGAGGGCGTGCCCGAAAACCTCGCTGGCCAGGCAAAGCTTGCAACCGCCAGCCTCGCCGCCGCACTCAAGGAATTGAAAGCGTCAGCGCATGACATTGTTATGCTGCGTGTCTACGTCGTGAACGCGACCATGGAAACTTTCGGGGAGGCCATCGACCCTTTACGTAAACTGGTCGGAGACGCGATGCCCAGCATCACGACGATTGGCGTCCAGGCACTCTATAAGCCTGAAATCAAGGTCGAGATTGAAATGGTGGTGCGTCTCCCTGAAGAGTGAAATACCGTTCACGGCCATCGAACTTCGGCTGGCGCGTTCAAGGGCGGAAGCACGCGTGTCGGCAGCTAGCCTATTTCGCCGACATATTACCGCGCCCCTGAAGCCGTGACATCGCAACATGTCTGTTCAGGGTCATGAACGACAAAACTCAAGGAGAGCATAATAGGTCCGCTTTCGAGTGCATAGCGACCAGTTGAGCTTGACAGCCGAGCCATGATTCAAGCCACCCAACGAAGGGGCCGAATCATGCGCACGAACTCACGGACTATGAGTGGTTTGCCATTAAGCCGATGCTGCCGAATAAGTCGCGCGCCGTGCCACGAGTGAATGACCGTCGTGTCCTCAATGGCATCTTCTGGGTCTTGCGATCCGGGGCGCCGTGGCGCGACCTGCCAGAGAACTTCGGTCCGTACACGACCTGTTACAATCGGTTCGTTCGCTGGCGACGGGCGGGCGTGTGGGCCAAGCTCATGAGCGCGCTGGCCGGTGCCCATGATGCTGCCGTGCAGATGATCGACACGTCTATTGTTCGCGTGCATCAACATGGGGCCTGTATCACAAGGAACCAGCGCCAATCGATGGGAAGGTCACGCGGCGGTATGACAAGCAAAATCCACGCGGTGGTCGATAGCAATGGTCTACCGATACGGCTTGCGTTGAGCCCCGGTGAGGCGCACGACGTTCGACTTGCCGGAAAGCTGCTGTCTCGTCTCAAATCCGGATCAATGCCGACTGGATCAGGGAGCTTGCCATGAAGAAGGGCGCGTGGGCCAACATCCCGCCGAAAAGCAATCGCCGCGATCCGATCTGCTTTAGCCCGTACCTCTATCGCGCTCGTAACCTCGTCCAACGATTCTTCAACAAAATCAAGCAGTGCCGTCGGGTGGCGACGCGCTACGACAGGCTTGCAGAAAACTACCTTGCCTTCGTCCAACTCGCATCAATCCGCCTGTGGCTGGCCGCGCGTTATGAGTCCGCGCCCTAGTCGCTCACTCCCCGAGCTGAAACGCCTCGAACCGCCCGAGCTCTTCCTCGATGCGCCGCTTCCATTCCTTGCGCGGCGTTTTCGGTTTCGCGCCATCGCCGACCCAGCTCCATTGCTGCATCAGCAGTTTGCGCTTCTGCCGATCGGTCTTGAGATCGACGGCCGCGACGATCTGATCGTCCACCAGCACCGGCAGCGCGAAATAGCCGAGCTGGCGCTTTTCTTTCGGCACATAGGCCTCGAAGCGATGGTCGTGGCCGAAGAACAAATTGGTGCGCTTGCGCTGGATCACCAGCGGATCGAACGGCGACAGCACATGCACCAGCCCCTGCTTGCCTTCGCTGGTGTTTTCGAGCGCTGCGGGCGTCGTCCAGTGCTCCTGCTTGCCGGCGCCATCGAGCGCGACGGCCACCAGCTCACCCTTGCGCAGCCGCGCTTCAATCAGCTTGCCTATGCCGGCCTTGCTCGGGGCATCCAGATGGCAGATCGAATCCAGACTGACGATGCCCTGCGACCGCAGCGCCCGATCCAGCAAGTAAGTTACTTTCTGCGCTGACGTGGCCGCCTTCGGCAGCCTGTCCCAGCCGAAATGCCGCAGCAGAAGGTCATAGGTCTTCAGCATGCCCTGCCGTTCCGAGATCGTGAGGTAGCCCTCATAGAACGCCAGCTGCAATGCGCGCTTCGACGGCTTGCGGCTGGCCCATTCGTGATCCTTCTCGCGCAGGACGTCGTCATCGATATCGCGGATCGACAACGGGCCGGCTTTCGCCAGCCGCATGACCTTGCGCTTGTCAGCCGGCGTCACCGATGCGAACCAGCCATGGCCCTCTCGGCGATAGTATTTCATATCCGGTACGAAGAAGCCGATATCGTCGGTCGGCACATAGGCCAGCGCGTGGGTCCAGTATTCGAACACGCTCTTGTCGTGCGTCTGCGCCTGCCTGAGATCCGCGCGTTTGTAGTTGGGGATGCGCGAGAACAGGATGTGATGATGGCTGCGCTCGATCACATGGATGGTATCGATCTGCACATAGCCGAGATGCGCAACCGCTGCTTTCACTGCCTCTGCGCCATCGCCGAACGGCGCACGTGCATCGAGCCGCTGTGCGCGCAGCCAGATGCGGCGGGCGGCGGCGGTGGTGATTTCAACGGGATTCGAAGCGATGCGCGGCATGGCGCAAAGGTAGCCCGGATGGCTTCGACTGTCATTCCGGGGGCGCATGAAAGCGGCGTAGCCGCTGAAATGCGAACCTCAGCCACTCCAATTGGAGTGGCGGGGAATCTTGAAGTGTTCATCACCTGCTGATGCCCAGCGACGAAGAAGCTGGACTCATTCCGGGCTCATGCCGATCCGCTACGCGGCCCGGCCTGCCCCGGAATGACGAGCCGGCTAAATCAGTGCCACTCGCGGATATCGACGAAGTGCCCCGCGATCGCCGCCGCAGCAGCCATTGCCGGCGACACCAGATGGGTGCGGCCCTTGTGGCCCTGACGGCCCTCGAAGTTGCGGTTCGAGGTCGCCGCGCAGCGCTCTTCCGGCGCCAGCTTGTCCGGGTTCATCGCCAGGCACATGGAGCAGCCCGGCTCGCGCCATTCGAAGCCGGCCTTCAGGAAGATCTTGTCGAGGCCTTCGGCTTCCGCCTGCTCCTTCACCAGACCCGAGCCCGGCACGATCATCGCCGAGACATGACCGTTGACGGTCTTGCCGTCGACGACCTTGGCCGCGGCGCGCAAATCCTCGATGCGGCCATTGGTGCAGGAGCCGATGAAGACGCGATCCAGCTTGATATCGGTGATCTTGGTGCCTGCGGTCAGGCCCATATAGGCCAGTGCGCGCTCCTTGGAGAGACGCTTGGCTTCGTCGGCGATATCAGCCGGGTTCGGTACTTTGCCGGTGATCGAGATGACGTCTTCCGGCGATGTGCCCCAGGTGACGATGGGCGGCAGCTTGGCGGCGTCGAGACGGATCTCGTGATCGAAATGCGCGCCTTCGTCGGAGCGGAGCGTTTCCCAGTAGCGCATAGCCTGCTCCCACATGTCGCCCTTCGGCGACATCGGACGGCCCTTGAGGAATTCATAGGCCTTCTCGTCAGGTGCGATCAGGCCGGCGCGGGCACCGCCTTCGATGGACATGTTGCAGACCGTCATGCGGCCTTCCATCGACAGCGCACGGATCGCCTCGCCGGCATATTCCAGCACATAGCCGGTGCCGCCGGCGGTACCGATCTCGCCGATGATGGCCAGGATGATGTCCTTGCCGGTGACGCCCTCGGGCAGCACGCCATCGACGGTGGCGCGCATGTTCTTGGCCTTCTTCTGGATCAGCGTCTGCGTCGCCAGGACGTGCTCGACTTCCGACGTGCCGATGCCATGCGCAAGTGCGCCGAATGCGCCATGCGTCGAGGTGTGGCTGTCACCGCAAACGATCGTCGTGCCCGGCAGCGTAAAGCCCTGCTCGGGTCCGATGACGTGAACGATGCCCTGACGCTTGTCGAACTCGTTGTAATATTCGATGCCGAACTCGCGCACATTCTCGGCCAGCGTCGCGATCTGCTCGGCGCTTTCCGGATCGGGATTGGGCTTCGTGCGATCCGTGGTCGGCACGTTGTGATCGACGACAGCGAGTGTCTTCTCCGGCGCATGCACACGGCGGCCCGCGGCGCGCAGGCCTTCGAAAGCCTGCGGGCTTGTGACTTCATGCACCAGATGGCGATCGATATAGAGCAGCGCCGTACCATCGTCGGCTTCATACACCAGATGATCGTTCCAGATCTTGTCGTACAGGGTGGTCGGTTTTGCAGAGTCGGTCATGAGTTCAGGCCTCGAAAGAAAACTTAGGATCAGTTGCGTGCTGCTGAAAGCGGGCCGGTTTGACGGCGCGAGACACGCGACTGATGGCGGTCAAAGAGCAGGCGTCAGAGCTTTCGAAGCGCCGCCACGACAGAGGTCGTAAAGCGCCCGAAGAAGCGCCCGGGCAGCCGGCTATGATCGTCGATAACGATGCGAAGCGCATGCTGGTGCAGATCTAGAAACATTCCAGTGATATAGCACCTGGGTTCAATTTCGCCAATGCGGCGAAGGTATGCGAGCGCCGCACAACAAAAAAGCGCGGCTTGCGCCGCGCTTTTCGTCTCGCACATTCGATGATGCGGAATATTACTTGGCAGCAGCCACAGCAGCGACCTTGGCCGGGCGCTCGGTCTTCTTCTCGGTGATGCGGGCCGACTTGCCGCGCAGATCGCGCAGGTAATACAGCTTGGCGCGACGCACCTTGCCGCGACGCACGACCTTGATCGAGTCGATCATCGGGGAGAGCAGCGGGAACACGCGCTCGACACCCTCGCCGTAGGAAATCTTGCGAACGGTGAAGCTCTCATTGATGCCACCGCCGTTGCGGCCGATGCAGACGCCTTCATACGCCTGCACGCGGGAGCGCTCGCCTTCGACAACCTTCACGTTGACGATGAGGGTGTCGCCGGGACCGAATTCCGGGATCGACTTGGTGGCGGAAAGGCGGTCGAACTGCTCTTTTTCAAGCGTCTGGATAATGTTCATCAAAATCTCCATCGGCGGCGCGCCCAGACATTGCGCGGGCTGCGCACGAAACTCTTACCCTGCCAGTGCACGGATTTGGCGCTGCTATACGGGAAAGCAAAGCCGTTGTCACCGTCTGTGTCACTCGCCCGTCGTGATTTTTGGCGGTTTTCGCTTTTTGCCTGATTCCGGCGCTTTCGGACGCGCCGCCCACAAATCGGGCCGCCGGGCGGCGGTCAGCGCCTCCGCTTGGGCCAGCCGCCATTTGGCGACCCTGGCATGGTCACCGGAGATCAGAACCTCGGGAATCTCGCGCCCCTCGAAGGTCTGGGGGCGGGTATATTGCGGGTATTCCAGTAGCCCGTCGGAGAAACTCTCGTCGGTTCCAGACGCCAGTTTGCCCATGACCCCCGGCAAAAGCCGCACACAGGCGTCAATCAGCGTCATGGCGGCGATTTCGCCGCCGGACAGCACATAGTCCCCGATCGAGACTTCCTCGAGCCCGCGGGCGTCGATGACGCGCTGATCGATGCCCTCGAAGCGACCGCACACAATCAGCGGCCCCGGCCCGGCGGCCAGCTCCGCCACCCGCGCCTGGGTCAATGGCCGACCGCGGGGGCTCATCACCAGCCTGGGACGGTCCTGCGCATCCACCGCATCGATCGCCGCCGCCAGCACGTCCGCCCGCAGCACCATGCCCGGCCCGCCACCGGCGGGCGTATCATCGACGCTACGATGCTTGTCCGTGGCCGAGGCGCGGATATCCCGCGCCTCCAGCGCCCACAGGCCGGAAGCCAGAGCCTTGCCGGCGAGGCTGATACCGAGCGGCCCCGGAAACATCTCGGGAAACAGCGTCAGCACCGTCGCGCGCCATGGGGCGGATGAAAGATCGGAAATCATGGCTCTCCATCGCGCGTCCGGCGCGAGGCGTCAAACGCCGTCGCTCGCAGCCTAGGCCGCCGACATCTGCTCGCTGGTGTCGCCGGCATCGAATGCCGCGCGCGAGGCCTTGATCTCGGCAAAGCTGCGCTCGGCCCAATCGATCAGGCCGGCCAGCGGCCTGAGCGCGGACTGACCCAGCGGCGAGAGACGATATTCGACCGATGGTGGCTTGGTGGGAAAGACGTGGCGGGTGACCAGCCCATCCCGCTGCAGGTCGCGCAGCGACTGCGTCAGCATGCGCTTGGAGATGTCCGGCACGGCGCGATGGAGCTCGCTGAAGCGCCGCGGCCTGGCTGCCAGCGCGACCAGCAACAGCGACGTCCACTTGTCGCCGATGCGGTCCAGCACGTTGCGCACCGGACAGGCGTCGGCATCGAAACCCCTCGCCTGCCATTCGTCAAACCGGGTGGCCAGTGGGGTCTCATCAGGAGCTTTTTGGGGCATCGGGGGTTCCTTCCGGCCGACCGCAGGTCACTTCCAGGTCACCTGGTGAGAAAAACCTGCCTCCTTACGGAAACGGCTGGCGGTCTCTATTCAATACCTGTGTTCAATTAGAGACCATACAGGATCCCGCCATGTCGAACCACCGTATTCTCGTCACCGCCGCCGGCGGCCAGCTCGGCCGCCTCACCATCGATGCCCTGCTCAAACGCGTCCCGGCCAGCCAGATCGTCGCCGGCCTGCGCGATCCCGCCAAGGGCGCCGATCTTGCAGCCAGGGGCGTCTCGGTCGTCGCCGCCGACTACAGCAAACCGGAGACGCTGGACGCCGCCTTCAAAGGCATCGACCGCCTGCTCCTGATCTCGTCGAACGAACTCGGTCAGCGCGTCGCGCAGCACCGCAACGTCATCGACGCAGCGAAGCGCGCCGGCGTAAAGCTGATCGCCTATACGAGCGTGCTGCGTGCGGACACCTCGAAGCTGTCAGTCGCGAAAGAGCATCTGCCGACGGAAGAGTTGATTCGCGCCTCCGGCATCCCTTTCGTGCTGCTGCGCAATGGCTGGTACACCGAGAACTACACGGCCTCGATACCAGCCGCATTGGCGCACAATGCGCTGGTCAGCAGCGCCAGGGATGGCCGTATCGCATCGGCGTCACGCGAGGATTATGCCGCGGCGGCAGCGACCGTGCTGGCCGGAGGCGATCACACCGGCAAAGTCTATGAACTGGCAGGCGACGAGGCTTTCACGCTGGATGATTTTGCAGCGGAGATCAGCAAGCAGTGCGGCAGAACAATTCCTTATGTCCGTTTGCCGGAAGCCGAGTTCAAGGCCATCATGCTCAATGCGGGATTGCCGGAAGAACTCGCTGAGCTGATCGCGACGTCAAACACGGCGGCAGCCGACGGCGCGCTGTTCGATGACAGCCATATGCTGAGCAAGCTGATCGGGCGGAAGACGACACCGTTTGCGGTGACGATTGCTGAGGCGTTGAAGACCGAAGCTCGTTCTTCGTAGGATGGGTAGAGCGCAGGCGCGTAAGCGCCGGAGCGCAACCCATCGGCGGAGTCTGCCGCACCGACGGAATGATGGGTTTCGCTTCGCTCTACCCATCCTACGGCTATTGAAAGCCTAGTCGCCGGCCGCGGTGGGATCGTCGCCGATGATCTCACCCGGCAATTCTATCACGACCTTGCCGCCGACAATATCCACCGTCGGCACCACGGCATTTGTGAAGGGCAACAGCAAGGTCGCGCCCTCTAGCGGCGCGATCTCGATGATGTCGCCGGCGCCGAAATTATGGATGCCGACGACACGACCGACCGCATCGCCCGCGGCATTGACCGCAGCGAGGCCGATCAGATCGGCGTGGTAATATTCATCGTCTTCGGTGTCGGGCAGCGCATCGCGCGCCACATAGAGCTCGACGCCATTGAGGCGCTCGGCGTCTTCACGAGACGCGACGCCCTTCAGCGTCGCGACCAGATGGCCCTTGGCCTCGCGCACGTCATCGACCTCAAAGCTCCGCTTGCCGTCCTTGGTGGCAAGCGGGCCGTAGTCGAGCACGGCGAATGGATCTTCGGTGAAGGTCCACAGCCGGACCTGACCGCGCACACCATGCGGCGCGCCGATGCGCGCGACGCAGATTTGCGCGGTTGGCATTCCGCCTTACTTCTTCGCCGCAGCTTCGGCAGCAGCCTTGCGCTCCTTGCGCGGCACGGCCTTCTCGGGATTGTTGCGGGCTTCGCGCTTGGCAACGCCGGCGGCATCGAGGAAGCGAGCGACGCGGTCCGACGGCTGTGCGCCCTTGGCGATCCAGGCCTTGGTCTTTTCGAGGTCGAGCTTCAGGCGCAGCTCATTGTCCTTGGCGAGCAGCGGATTGAAGTAGCCGAGACGCTCGATGAAGCGGCCATCGCGGGGAAAACGCGAGTCGGCGACGACGACGTGATAGACGGGGCGCTTCTTGGTGCCTGCGCGAGCGAGGCGGATAACGACGGACATGGGATTCTCCTGGATGTGTTCGATTTGAATGTGAGTTGAATGGATCGCGTTATTTCTTTTTCCCGAGACCGGGAAAGCCGCCGAGTCCCGGCAGCGTCGGTTTGCCCAGACCCGACAGGCCCGGGAAATCTTTCGGCAATGACGGCATGCCCTGCGGCAGTCCGCCCGGCATCTTCTCGGCCATCGCCTTCATCTGTTCGGGCGACGGCATGCCACCGCCACCGAAGCCCATGGCCTGCGCGATGCCGGCCATCGGACCGCGCTTGCCGGAGCCCATGGCCTTCATCATGTCGGCCATGTTCCGGTGCATCTTCAGCACCTTGTTGACTTCCTCGACCTTGAGGCCGGCGCCGGCAGCGATACGCTTTTTGCGGCTCGCCTTGAGGATGTCGGGATTCTTGCGCTCCTGACGCGTCATCGAATCGATAACGGCGATCTGGCGCTTCACCACGCGGTCATCGAGACCGGCGGAGGCGATCTGGTTCTTCATCTTGGCGATGCCGGGCATCATGCCCATCAGGCCGGAGAGACCGCCCATATTGGTCATCTGGATCAGCTGCTCACGCATGTCGGTGAGATCGAACTGGCCCTTGCGCATGCGCTCGGCCGTGCGCGCAGCCTTTTCCGCATCGATATTCGCAGCGGCGCGCTCGACCAGCGAGACGACGTCGCCCATGCCGAGAATGCGGCCGGCGATGCGGCTCGGATGGAAGTCTTCCAGCGCATCGGTCTTTTCACCGGTACCGATCAGCTTGATCGGCTTGCCGGTGACGGCGCGCATCGAGAGTGCGGCACCGCCGCGGCCATCGCCATCGACGCGGGTGAGCGCGATGCCGGTGAGGCCGACGCGTTCGTTGAAGGAGCGCGCGAGATTGACGGCGTCCTGACCGGTCAGCGAGTCCGCGACCAGCAGCACTTCATGCGGATTGGCGATCGCTTTGATCTCGATCGCTTCCGACATCATCTCTTCGTCGAGCGTGGTGCGGCCGGCGGTGTCGAGCAGAACCACGTCATAGCCGCCGAGCTTGGCAGCAGAGAGCGCGCGCTTGGCAATGTCGGCAGGCTTCTGGCCTTCGACGATCGGCAGCGTCTGGATGTCGAGATCGCGGCCGAGCACCGCGAGCTGCTCCATGGCAGCCGGACGATAGACGTCGAGCGACGCCATCAGCACCTTGCGCTTGTCGCGCTGGGTGAGACGACGCGCGAGTTTCGCGGTGGTGGTGGTCTTGCCGGAGCCCTGCAGGCCGACCATCATGATGGCGACGGGCGGGACAGCCTGAAGGTCGATACCGCCTTCACCATCGGCCCCGAGGGTCGCGACCAGCTCGTCATGGACGATCTTGACGACCATCTGGCCGGGCGTGACCGACTTGACGACCGTGGCGCCAATGGCCTGCTCACGCACGCGATCGATGAAAGAGCGGACCACGTCGAGCGAGACGTCGGCCTCGAGCAGCGCGCGGCGCACTTCGCGCATTGCGGCATCGACGTCAGCCTCCGACAGCGCACCGCGCCCGGTGAGCCGGTCGAGAATTCCGCCAAGTCGTTCCGACAGATTGTCGAACATCGCTACTTCGCTTCCGATATCGCCATCACCATAATGACGAAGAACCAAACACTTTTGCGCCCGAGGGCGCATCGCGCTGTCGGGCGTTGACCTCCGGTCTCAAGGGCCGGTCGGCGGGTCGAAAAGAGAACTTTTCGAGAATTGGCGGGGATTTACAGCGCCGGAGCCCGGCGAGTCAAGGAAATATGGCCGCCGTACCGTCGTTCGGAACGGCAACCCGTTCCAGATAAAGGATATTTTTTGCCCCAGCCGATCAAATTGACAATTGGCAACTGGATTTCTGCGACAGCTAGCCTAGATGTGAGTGATCGCTCACCACAACTCACTTTTCGCCTCTCGGTTTCATGGCCATCACACGCCGCAAGCTTCTCGCATCCGTCGGCGGCCTCGCCGCAGCGACGGGGCTGTCGGCCATCTGGGCTTCCCGCATGACCTATTACGACGGCCCCGTCTCCGATCACTTCGACGGCAAGATTTTCTTCGATCCTGACGGGGCGCCCCCCAAGTCGCTCGGCGAAGTGCTGCGCTGGCAGTTCGGTGGTGGCCGTACCCGCGAGGTCTGGCCCGACTGGGTCGAGAACGAGTTTGCCGATACGCCGCCGGCCAGGGTCGAGGGCGCGGGCGTTCGGTTTTCCTATGTCGGTCACGCGAGCTGGCTGATCCAGACCGCCGGAATCAACATCCTGTTCGATCCGGTATGGTCCGACCGCGTCTCGCCATTCTCGTTTGCCGGGCCGAAGCGTCACACCGCGCCGGGCATCGCGTTCGACAAGCTGCCGAAGATCGACATCGTGCTGGTGTCGCACGGTCATTACGATCATCTCGATCTTCCGACGCTGTCGAAGCTATCAGCCAAATTTGCGCCGCGCGTGATCACGCCGCTCGGCAACGACATCACCATGAAAAGCGCCGACCGCGCGATCAAGGCCGAGGCCTATGACTGGAGAGATCGCGTCGAGCTCGGCAACGGCCTCGCCGTCACGCTGGTGCCGACGCGGCACTGGACGGCGCGCGGCCTGTTCGACCGCAACAAGTCGCTCTGGGCGAGCTTCGTGTTGGAGACGCCGGCCGGCAATATCTACATCGTCGGCGACAGCGGCTATGGCGACGGCCTGCACTTCCGCCGCGTGCGCGAAGCCCATGGCGCTATCAGGCTTGCGATCCTGCCGATCGGTGCCTATGAGCCGCGCTGGTTCATGAAGGACCAGCACATGAATCCGGAGGATGCCGTGAAGGCGCTGAATGATTGCGGCGCGCAGCAGGCGCTGGCCAGCCATCACTCGACGTTCCAGCTCACCGATGAGGCGATCGACGGGCCGGTGAAGGGACTTGCTGCCGCATGCAGCGCGGCAGAACTGCCCAGCGACAAGTTTATGGCGCTGAAGCCGGGGCAGGTGGTGGAGATTTAGAAGCGAGAATCGCAGAACGCTCAATCGTCATGCCCGGCCAGCGCGAAGCGAGCTTCGCGCTTTGCCCGGCCATGACGGAGTGTAACATTACTGGCCCGGCTTGATTTCCCAGGACACGCTGACATTCACGCGCAGCACTTCCTCGCCTTGCGCCACCGGAGCGGAGGCTACGTCGGCAGCCATCTTGCGCAGCATCATCGGCGCCGGTGCGCTGCCGGAGTCCTCGGAAATATTGATCGGCGCACCGAGCGTGACGCCGGCCGCCTTGGCATAGATCTCCGCCTTGCGACGCGCATCGGCGATGGCCTGGCTACGCGCATCGTCAAGCAGTTGCGACGCCTTGGTCACCATGAAAGTGATGCCGCCGACCTCATTGGCGCCCGACGACACCAGCGTGTCGATGGCGCCGGCCACCTTGGTCACATCGCGCACCCGGACGGTGACGTGGTTGCTGGCGCGATAGCCCGAGATCACATTCGGGCCGGGATTGGGACGGGTCTGCTGCGCATATTGCGGAAACAGCGACAGCCGCGACGTCTGCATGTCCTTCTCGGCAATGCCGGCGCTCTTCAGGGCCGCCAGCACCTTGGCCATTGCGGCATTGTTGGCCTCTGCGGCCTCGCGTGCGGTCTTGGCGTCGGTCGTCACGCCACCATCGACAACAGCGAGATCCGGCGGCACCGACACGGTGCCTTCGCCGGACACAGAAATCGTCGGCGGCGGATTGACCTGCGCGGCAGCAGGAGTGGCGATAAGCGCAATGGCCAGCGAAGCGAGAGCGAGATGATTTGTCATGACCAGTTCTCTCGCGACTGTCCAAGGCTTCTTTATGACGAGAGGTGCGGCTCTATCACTTCAACGGCACATAGACATTGATGACCAGCTTGTCTTCCGCGGTCTTCAAGGGATCGGTCATGTATTCCTCGATGAACGTGTCTTTCGCCTCGAGCTTCTTGTCGTCGAGGTGATTGGTGATCGCCTCATAGGTGTTGTCCATATTGTCATAGGAGCCGCGATGAACGAATTTCAAGGCCTTGCCGTCGGGTGACAGTCCCATCTTCATTGTCTTCGGCAGGTTCTTCACCTCCTGATCGACGGGGATCTCGGCGAGGAAGGTGAAGCCGGTGTCGTCGGTCGCGGTGTAAACGATCATCGAGTTACCCGATGACTTGATGCCCTGTTTGTCGAGCACGGTCGTGACCTGCTTGAACGCGTCCATCAGCGTGTCGAAGGCCGAATCCCAATTCGCCTTGCCGACGAAAGTCACCATCTGCTTCGGCGTCAGCGTGATTTCCTCGCCGAACGGATCGGCGGTCTGCACCGGCGCGGGCGTGGCCGGCGGAGTTACCGGAGCCTGGGCCGCCGCGGGTGGCGTTGCCGGCGCCGCGGGTGCCGGAGTTTCAGGAGTGGCAGGCGCAGCAGGTGTCGCCGGGGCTGCGGGAGCAGGCGCAGGGGTAGCCGGTGTCGTCGTCGCCGGCGGCGTGGCGGGCGGCGATTGCGCCCAAACCGCGGCGTTCAGCGTCAGCGCGGCGGCCGGGATCAGCGCCACAGTGGCGAGGCGGGACAGGCGAAAACGGGTCATACGAAGGGTCTCCAGTGACATCCTGCAGCGCAACGTCCGGCAACATGCGCGATATGGCACCATGGTAACACGCAGCCACGGCTTTCGTCCCCTCCCCAAATTGCGGAGCGCCATTCAAAACACCCGCCTCAGAAGTGCCGCACTGGCCAATCGGACCGGCCTCGCCATATAAGGCTGGGATCAACGGGACACGACATGAGCGCATTGGCCAACCATTCCTTCGCCAAGATGAACGGCATCGGCAACGAGATCGTCGTGATCGACCTGCGCGACACCGCCTCCGGCATCACGCCGGCCGACGCCCGCGCCGTGGCGACCCCCGAAGGCGTGCCCTATGACCAGTTGATGGTGCTGCAGAAGCCGCGCCTTGCCGGCACCGACGCCTTCGTCTCGATCTACAACAATGACGGCTCCGAAGCCGGCGCCTGCGGCAACGGCATGCGCTGTGTGGCGCGGCAGACCTTTGCCCGAGAAAACCTTTCTGGCCACGACAAGACGGCTCTCACATTCGAGACCAGGGCCGGCCTGATCAATTGCTGGCAGGGCCCGGCGCCGGATCTCTATACGGTGGACATGGGCGCGCCGAAGTTCGGCTGGCAGGACATTCCGCTGGCGGAGGAATTCCGCGACACCCGCGGCATCGAGCTGCAGATCGGCCCGATCGACGCCCCGATCCTGCACACGCCGTCAGTGGTCTCGATGGGCAATCCGCATGCGATCTTCTGGGTCGACGATATCGCGGCCTATGATCTCGAAAAGTTTGGCCCGCTTCTGGAAAACCACCCGATTTTCCCGGACCGCGCCAATATCACGCTGGCTCACATCGTCGATCGCGATCACATCGTGATGCGCACCTGGGAGCGCGGCGCCGGCCTCACCAAGGCCTGCGGCTCGGCCGCCTGCGCGACGGCGGTGGCTGCGGCGCGTCTGCGCCGGACCAACCGCACGGTCCATATGACGCTGCCGGGCGGTGAGCTCACCATCGAGTGGCGTGAGAGCGACGACCACGTGCTGATGACGGGGCCGGCCGCGTTCGAATATGAGGGCACGTTCGATCCGAAGCTGTTTGCTTCAGTCGCCTAGGTCCTATTCCCCGTTCCATCCGCATGCCCGCAGCCGCTCATGCAGGTGCGGCGGGGCCGGCGCGACGACGCGAATCGGGTCCTTGTTGCGCGAAATCGGAATCACGATCTCCCGCGCATGCAGATGCAGCGTCGGCTCGCCGAATCTTGGACCATTGCCGTAGATATTGTCGCCGACGATCGGGAAGCCCGATGACGCCGAGTGCACACGCAACTGATGCGTCCGCCCCGTCACCGGCTCCAGCGCCAGCCAGCTCATGCCGCCGCCGCGGCCGAGCACCGTGAAATTCGAGACTGCCTTGAGCCCCTCCGGATCCGGTTTCATCCACCAGCCCCGGTCGGCATTGAGCCGACCAAGCGGCATGTCGATCACGCCCGCATCTTCGGCAGGCCCGCCCTCGACCACCGCCCAATAGGTCTTGCGGATACGGCTGTGCTTGAACAGCAGGCCCAGCGACGCCGTGGCCTTGCGATGCCGGCCGAGCACGAGGCAGCCCGAGGTGTCCCTGTCGAGCCGGTGCGCCAGAACGGGCGCGCGCGGCAGGCCATAGCGCAGGAATTCGAACGACGTCTCCAGATTGGCACCGCCCTTGGGGCCGCGATGCACCGGCAGGCCGGCCGGCTTGTCGATCACCAGCATCAGGCCGTCACGGTGCAGCACCCGCGCCAGAATCTCGGCTTCGGTCAGTTCAACCGCATCGGTGCGGGGTTCCAGCCGGGGCTCGGCCTCCAGACTGACGTCTTCGTCACTTTCACTGGTCATACTTTGAATCATGGCGCGAAACGGCTAACACACCCCCGACATGAACGACACTCCCGAAACGCCAAAACTGAGCTGGTGGCGACGGCTCTCCAGCGGGTTGAAGCGCACCTCGAGCGCCCTTGGCACCGCGGTCGCCGACCTTGTGACCAAGCGCAAGCTCGACCGCGCCATGCTCGAGGACATCGAGGACGTGCTGCTGCGCGCCGATCTGGGTACCGAAGTGGCGGCTCGGATTTCTGCCTCCGTCGGCCATGGCCGGTATGACAAGGCGATCTCCGCCGACGAGGTCAAAGCCGTCGTGGCCACCGAGGTCGAGAAGGTACTTTCGGCCGTGGCCAAGCCACTGGTGATCGATACTTCGCACAAGCCGTTCGTGATCCTCGTGGTCGGTGTCAACGGTTCCGGCAAGACCACCACCATCGGCAAGCTGGCCTCCACCTTCTCCGCCGAAGGCCGCAAGGTCATGCTGGCCGCCGGCGATACGTTCCGCGCGGCAGCCATCGAGCAGCTCAAGGTCTGGGGCGAACGCAACAAGGTGCCGGTCATCGCCGGCGCGCAGGGTTCGGATTCCGCGAGCCTCGCCTTCACTGCCGTCACAGCGGCGCGCGACGACAATCGCGACGTCCTTCTGATCGACACCGCCGGCCGGCTGCAGAACAAGACCGAGCTGATGGTCGAGCTCGAGAAGGTCGTCCGCGTCATCAAGAAAGTGGACGCAAGCGCGCCCCATGCGGTGCTGCTGGTGCTCGACGCCACGGTGGGACAAAACGCGCTGTCGCAGGTCGAGGCATTTCATCGTACGGCTGGCGTCACCGGCCTGGTGATGACCAAGCTCGACGGCACCGCCCGTGGCGGCATCCTGGTGGCGCTGTCCGAGAAATACAAATTGCCGGTGCATTTCATCGGCGTCGGCGAAGGCATCGACGATCTCGCGCCTTTCACCGCGAAAGACTTTGCACAAGCGATTGCAGGAATTGAAAGCTGATGACCGACGCACTCGCCAAGAACCAGCCACATCCGCTATTCAAGCTCGCCACCGAGCTTGGCCCGCTGATCGTGTTCTTTGTCGCCAATGCCAAGTTCAACCTGTTCGTGGCCACCGGCGCCTTCATGGTGGCCATCGTTGCGGCGATGATCGCGTCTTACGTCGTGGTCAGGCATGTGCCGATCATGGCGCTTGTCACCGCCGTTATCGTGCTGGTGTTCGGAACGCTGACGCTGGTGCTGCACGACGAGACCTTCATCAAGGTCAAGCCGACCATTATCTACGGCCTGTTCGCAGCCATTCTGGGCGGCGGCTTGCTGTTCGGCCGCTCCTTCATCGCGATCATGTTCGACCAGATGTTCAATCTTACGCCCGAGGGCTGGCGCGCGCTGACGAAGCGCTGGGCGCTGTTCTTCTTCGCGATGGCACTTCTGAACGAAGCGATCTGGCGTACCCAGAGCACGGATTTCTGGGTGGCTTTCAAGGCGTTCGGCGTCATCCCGCTGACCATGGCCTTCGCGGTGGCGCAGATGCCGCTGATCAAGCGCTACGGCATCGAGCCGGCCACGCTCGCGGAGAGCGCGGCGGACGAAGGCGATATCAGCAAATAAACCAGCCGCACGTCGTCCCTGACGACGATCATCGCCCCGTATAGACGGGCTGCCGCCGCGCAGCCCAGGCGCGCAATCCCTCACCGAGGTCATGCGTCGGCACCATGCGCGCGAATTGCTCGCGTTCCAATTCCAACCCTTCGCCGATGCTCTGGTTCAGGCCGCGCGTGACGGCCGTGATGATGCCGGCCACCGCCAGAGGCGAATGACGCAGGATGCGCCGCGCGAGATCATATGCCGCCGGCAGCAACTGATCGTGCGGCACCACCGCATTGACCAGGCCGATCTGCAGGGCATGGGCTGGCGAAAAGCTGTCGCCGGTCAGCAATAGCGCGAGGCCGCGCTTGCGCCCGGCGAGACGCGGCAGGCGCTGCGTTCCGCCAAAAGTCGGCGGCATGCCGAGATTGATTTCCGGCTTGGCGAATAGCGCCCGCTCGCTCGCAACGGCCAGATGCACCGCTTCGGTGATTTCGCATCCGCCCCCGAAAGCGAGGCCATTCACGGCTGCGATGACCGGCTTCGAAAACGCTTCGAGACGCGCGGTCATGGCCTGCCCGCGCCGTACAAAATCGCGGACCGCCCTATTCGGCCCCTGCGCCACGCTTGCCGTGAATTCCGGAATGTCCGCACCGGCCGAGAATGCACGATCTCCCGCGCCGGTGAGAATGACGGCGCGAATGTCATCTGCGACCTCGATCCCGTCGAGCAGCGCCATCAAGCGATCGATCAGCGCATAGCTGAGTGCGTTCAGCTTGTCCGGCCTGTTGAGGGTCAGGAGCGCGATTCCGCGATCGACGCCCATGGTCACGATGTCTGGCATATCCCGGTCTCCGGCAGGTGAAACTGCTGCAACCCTAGGAGCCAGGCGCCATTGTGTATATTCACTGGTCGGTATACATGCGGCTCATGGCCAGTCCTGCACCATCGACCCGCGACCGCATCGTTGCCGCAGCCAACAAACTGTTCTACGCCGAGGGCATTCGCGGCGTCAGCGTCGACGCCGTGGCCGACAAGGCCGGCGTCACCAAGCGCACGCTGTATTATCACTTCCAGAGCAAGGACGATCTGATCGCCGCCTATCTGGCGGGGCGGGATCAACCCAATCTCGAACTGTTCAAGCGCTGGTTCGACGAAGGCAGGGGCGGACTGGCTGCAAAGGTGCAGGCGATCTTCGACAATCTCGCCACATCGGCACGTCATCCGAAGTGGAAGGGCTGCGGCTTCCTGCGCACCTCGGCCGAACTCGCCAACATGCCGGGCCATCCCGCCATCAAGATCGGCGCGGCGCACAAGAAGAAGTTCGAGGCATGGATGGCAGCCGAATTTACGGCTGCAAAACTTTCCGACGCGGCCTTGCTCGCGCGGCAAGTCACGCTGCTACTCGACGGATCGTTCGCCACAGTGCTACTGCACCGCGATCCCGCCTATATGGAAGCTGCGGGGCAAGCGGCGCATGCATTGATTACCAACGCGCGCCGCAAGCGGTAGACGATCGATAACGCCGTCATTCCGGAGCGATCGCGCATCTTGCGCGAGCGAATCCGGAATCTCGATATGCTCATCTACTTCGAGATTCCCCGCCACTCCAATTGGAGTGGCTGAGGTTCACGTGCGCGAAGATGCGCACATGCCCCGGAATGACAAGGTTGCATCACACCGCCAGCGTGCCGGCTTTCGCCGCCGCGTAGCGCTCACCAACCTTGGTCCAGTTCACCGTATTCCACCACGCCTTGAGATAATCAGCGCGGCGGTTCTGGTAGGTCAGATAATAAGCGTGCTCCCAGACGTCGTTGCCCATCAGCGCACGCTTGCCATCCATGATCGGATTGTCCTGATTGGGACGGGTCTCGATGGACAGCTTGCCGTCCTTGTCGACGATCACGAAGACCCAGCCAGAACCGAACTGACGGCCGCCGGCGGCGTTGAAATCGGTCTGGAATTTCTCGAGGCCGCCGAGATCGCGATCGATCGCCGCGAGCACCTCGCCTTCCGGCTTGCCGCCATTCGGGCCCATGATCTGCCAGAACATGGTGTGATTGGCATGGCCGCCGAGATTGTTGCGCACGCCGGTGCGGATCGCGTCAGGCACGCTGCCCAGATTGCCGAGCACCTCGACCAGCGGCTTCTCGCCGATCACCGGGGTGTCCTTGGCGAAATTGTTCATGTTGGCGACATAGGCGGCATGATGCTTGTCGTGATGGATCTCCATCGTCCTGGCATCGATATGGGGATCGAACGCCGTGACCGGATAGGTCAGCGGCGGCAGGATGAACGGCGCATTGCCGGCAGCGGGCGTGGCGGCCTGGGCAAAGACAGTGCGCGGAGCGATGGCCGCGGCAGCGATGCCGGTCGCAGCGAGCATGAGATGGCGTCGGGACATCGATGACATGGGGCTTCTCCCTGAAGATTTTGCGGGCGTGTCTGGCAGCTACGCAACGCACGGTCTGCCAGTTTCATGTGCGGGCATTGTGACGCAGCGGCACGGAGCACATCACAGATGTGAGATACCACCTTACATGCGACGGATCACGATCCGCCGGACCGGGCGCTGCGTTGGCCGTTGCGGTGCTTCAGGAGATAATGCAGGCCCACCGCCGCCGCAGCCAGTCCCGAGAGCGCGCCGATGGCGAGCGCCCAGCGCGGGCCGAATCGATCGGCGGCCCAGCCGACGACCGGCGCGCCGATGGGCGTGCCACCCAGCGCAATCGCCAGCAGGATCGCCATCACGCGGCCACGCATGGCCGGCTCGGTCGAGAGCTGCACCAGGCTGCTGGTCGAGGTGGTTACGGTTTGCGCTGCAACACCAATGACGATCAGCGCAAGACCGAACGACCAGTAGTTCGGCATGGCGGCGGCGAGAACGAAGCCTGCGCCGAACACAGCGCTACCGACAATCAGCAGACTGATGCGCGGCCTGTCGCGCCGCGCCGCCAGCAGCGAGCCGATCACCGACCCGATGGCCATGATCGATGTCAGGACGCCATACTGGCCGGCGCCGGCGTGAAACGCCGTAACCGACATGGTCGAGATGAAAATCGGAAAATTCAAACCGAAGGTGCCGACCAGGAACAGCATCAGCAGGATGGCTTTGAGATCCGGCCGTTTCCAGACATAGCGAAAGCCTTCGACCAGACTGCCGCGGCCACCTGCGGCACGCTGCGCCGGATACATCTCATCGGCGCGCAGCAGTATGAGGGAGCCAAGCACTGCCACGAACGAGATCCCGTTGAGGATGAACACCCAGCCGGAGCCCACGTGGGCAATCAACAGGCCGGCGACCGCCGGGCCGATCATGCGCGCCGCGTTGAACGAGGTGGAGTTGAGCGCAACGGCATTCGACAGATCGGCCTCGATGACCAGTTCGGAGACGAAGGTCTGCCGCGCCGGAAAATCGAAGGCCGCCACGCAGCCGAGCAGGAAGGCGAATACATAGACGTGCCAGAGCTGCACGTGCCCGCTGAGAAGGAGCAGACCCAGCCCGAGCGCCAGCACGCCCATCGCCACCTGCGTTGCGATCAGCAATTTGCGGCGATCCAGGTGATCGGCAGCATAGCCGGTGAAGGGCAACAGCAACAGCATCGGCCCGAACTGCAGCGCCATCACGATGCCGACCGCGGTGGCATTGTTGTCGGTGAGTTGCGTGAGCACCACCCAGTCCTGTGTGGTGCGCTGCATCCACGAGCCGATATTCGATATCAGCGCGCCACCTGCCCAGACGCGATAGTTGAACGTGCGCAGCGAACGAAACGTGCCGGTGGCGGACAGGCTCATGATTGCAGGGGCGTGTTGCCGCCGTGCAGGCGCCCGAACAGCCGCGCCGTGAAGATCGCCCAAAGCATGTCACGCACTCCGTTGGTCGAGCAGGTTGATGACGTCCTGCGCGGTGCCGGTCTCACCGAGGCGCGGGAAGACACTGGCGACGCTGTAGGCGTGCGCTTCGGCGCGCATATCCGTCATCGCATCGACGGCGAGCGTGACGTTGAAACCCGCTTCATAGGCCTGCCGCGCGGTGGCTTCGACACCGGTTCCCGTCGCGACGCCGGCGATGACGACTTGCGTGACACCGCGCGCCTTGAGTTGCGTATCCAGATCGGTCGTTGCGAAGGCGCCCCATGAGTGCTTGGTCACGACGATATCGCCGGGCTGCCGGTTAAGTTCGGGAATCAAATCGGTCCAGTCGGGCGGCATATCCCTGATGTTGAACGCGCGCTCCGTTCGGCCCGGTGCGCCGCGATCGACGTTGACCAGCACGACCGGTAGATCACGCGCCCGGAACGCATCCAGCAGTGTTCGCGTGTGCCTGACGACGTCGGCTGCGACATCAGCCGGTGGCAGCGAGACGATGCCCTTCTGCAGATCGATGACGATGAGTGCCGTCTTGGGATCAAGAGTGGTCAGGGCCATGGGGTGGTCTTTCGGTGACGATCAGGATTCGACGATGCGGGTGAGCAATTTGACGGCGCGCGCGAGTTCGTCCTGCTCGCTCGGGGTTAACTGTTTCTCGATGGTTTGCAGCAGCCAGTCCTGACGTGCCGCACGGGCCTCCGCGATCCAAGTGAGGCAGGACGGGGTCAGCGACAGGATCGTCTGCCGGCCATCCTTCGGGTCGGGTGAGCCACTGACATGACCGACGGCCTCCAGACTCGCCACGATGGCCCCCATCGATTGCGGTCGCATTCCTTCGGCCTTGGCGAGGTTGGTCACAGTCATTGGACCATTGCGGTCCAGATGGCTGAGGACGGCGACCTGCGACATGGTCAGGTTGCCCATATGCACCTGGCTGCGGAACCGGCGCTTCATCTTGCTGATCAGGGCGCGCAGTTCAGCGGCCAGAGCCAGCGCGCGGGCATCTTCGGGGTTGTCATGATGGTCTGTCATGAGCGGACCATACAGGATACAAAGGAAAACTACAAAGATAGACTTCATACATCTTCGTGATCGGCCCGGTCCCTCATGGTGAGGAGCCCGCCTCTTGGCCGGCGTCTCGAACCATGGGCCGGCGGTCCCCGCCATCCCTCGAGACGCAAAATCAGGCGTCGCTCTGCGCCACCTGATTTTGCTCCTCGGGATGAGGGCTGGAGGTTTAATCGTCGACGCCCCAATCGTCGCGCCCCAACAAAAAGGGCGGCCTCTCGGCCGCCCCAGACCGCTGACAAAGTCCTCGCCAATGGCGGGGACTTTTGATTCACTGGGTCATGCTTCGCAAACCCTCGCCGCAA